>JAFTWI010000004.1 GCA_017465345.1 Oscillospiraceae bacterium | reverse complement strand
CAGAATGTGGGATAAGGCAGATGTTGACGCTATTTATGAAAAAAGCGAGAAGGCAATTTTCGGTATTCTTGATAAGTTCAGCACCCCTAAGCCGTTTGTTCCCGAAACGATTTTCGAGCTTAAAAAGCGTGGCATAAAAATTGGTTCAACAACAGGTTATACGACCGAGATGATGGATATTGTGACAAAATCAGCAGCAGAACAGGGCTACAAGCCTGACGCTTGGTTCTGTCCCAACCATACGGAGAATAAGGGCAGACCTTATCCATATATGATATTCAGAAATCTTGAGAAGCTTGGTGTGAGCAGCGTAAGTGCTGCAATCAAGGTAGGTGACACGGTTGCTGACATTAAAGAGGGTAAGAATGCAGGTATGATTTCCGTCGGAATTATCGAGGGAAGCTCAGTTATGGGTTATACCGAAGCTGAGTATGAGGCGTTTTCTCCTGAACGCAAGGAGCTTGAATGTCAGCGTGTCCGCCAGGTTTATGAAGCCTGCGGTGCGGATTATGCGATAAGCAATATGAGTGAGCTTGTAAGTTTGATTGATAAAATTGAGAAATAAAAAAAGAGTGATATCGCTTGAAATGCGATATCACTCTTTTTTTTCATCAGCCACCGTTTAGTCAATAACCAGTATTATTTTGGAATACTTCTATATGGTCATCGCCCTAAATTCCGCCCGTTTTTTATATGCAAGTGGTGATTACCACTTATCTTCCTCGCCTTCCTTAGGCAGACACGGATTAAGTGCTGCAATTGCACACTCTATCTGCTTATCGGTAGGTTCTTTTGTTGTAATTCTCTGCAACCACAATCCAGGAGCAGAGATAATTCTCGTTACAATATTATCATACTTTCCTGCAATCTTGATAAGCTCGTAAGCAACCGCTGCTTCGGGAATAAGACAGAGCATCTGCACCCCGAAACGAAGCCACATATTCGTTCTCGGCAGGAAAATTCCCACGATAAGGCTCAGCAGAAGCACGATAAGAATAAAGCTTGTTCCGCAGCGTGGATGAAAGCGTGTATGCTTACGGACGTTTTCAACCGTAAGCTCCTCCTGTGCCTCGTAGCAGGCGATGGTTTTGTGCTCAGCACCATGATACATGAATGTAGTTTTGATGCTTCCCATAAAGGAAATTGCGTACATATATCCAACCAGCAGCACAAGTCTTGTTATACCCTCAATGATTGGACGAGCAGTTTCGGCTGCACCGAATTTTACAAAAATATTGCCCACGAGAATTGGGCCACCTTTGAACACGATAAGGGAAAAGGCAAGAGCAATAACAACCGAAATAATCATTATCACATTAACCAGCTTGTCACCGAATTTGTCGGTGAGCCACTGTTCAAACTTGCTCATTTCTTCCTCTTCGTCGTCCTCGGTAATCTGCTTTTCAGCGGATTTCATAGTACAGCGGATACCCTCCGCCATACTTGCCACAAAGTTTATACAGCCACGGATAAAGGGCGCTTTCCTGTACCAGGGAGCGTCCTTGCCGTTTTTTACAGACCACTGCTCAACATCAATCGTGCCATCGGGAAGTCGGCATGCCATTGCCGCAGTTGTAATGCCTCTCATATAGACACCCTCAATCAGCGCCTGACCGCCGATTTTGGATTTAAAACATTCTTTTTTGCAATCTTTAGCTTCACTCATTTTTCAGTGTATCCTTTCTTTCGGGTTAAGATTTCTGAACAGGCAGAATAATTGTAACCGTAGTGCCCACATTCTGCTCGCTGTCAATGTTCAGCTGTCCACCGTGCATAGCAATGATTTCGTCAGCAACAGCAAGTCCTATACCGCTTCCTCGGCGGGTATGGTTTGCCTTGTAGAATTTCGTCTTGATTTTCGGCAGGTCATGTTTGCTGATGCCACAGCCCGTGTCGGAAACATCAATTCTGATATGGTCGCTGTCCTCCATACCTGCCTGAATTGCGACAAGACCGCCCTTGTCGGAATATTTTATAGCGTTGTCGATAACGTTGATGAAAACCTGTCTGATACGGTTCTTGTCGCCACATATAAACGGCAGCATATCCGGCTCGTCATAGACAACGGAAATACCTTCTTTTTTTGCCTTTTCGGTGTAAATCAGGACAGCATCCCCAAGCTCAGCAAGAACGTCCATAGTTGCCTTGTTGAGGGAGAAGCGTCCATTCTGCATACGGGAGAAATCCAGCAGCTCCTCAACCATCTCCGAAAGTCGCTCGCTTTCGGACGTTATAACACGCATACCCTTTGCAACGGTTTCAGCGTCATCAGGCATAGTACCGATAGTTTCCGCCCAGCCTTTGATAGCTGTAAGGGGAGTACGAAGCTCATGGGATACGCTGGAAATAAACTCGTTTTTCATCTGCTCCGAAAGAGCAAGCTCACTCGCCATGTGGTTTACCGTATCACAAAGGTCACCGATTTCATCATCGTTCTTTTTGGTGATACGCACCGAAAAGTCACCCATAGCGTAACGCCTTGCAGTCGAACCGATCTGACGTACAGGGATAACGATTGACTTGACAAAGTAAAGCCCCGAGAAAAACATCAGCGCAAGAATTGTAAGGCAGATTGCGGAAAGTATGAATGTAATGCTGTAGATATGCTTGTTCACCGCATCAAGTGAAGAAACCATTCTTATTGCGGAGTATCCTGCGTCGTTTTCAGGGAGCATAATACACACCGCCATAATTTTCTCACCGCTGCTGAGTCTGCTTGTGGAGTAGCCGCTTGTACCGCTTTTTGCAGCTTCCGTGTAGTCCAGCATTTCATCAAGGCTTTCTTCGGGAACAAATCCAGATGAGGTCAGCCCCACATTGCCCTTGCTGCTTACAACCATAAGCTCCATTCTGTTCTTTTCCGACCAGTTTTCAACTGTCGAGCGAACCTCTGCGGAAAAGTTTGTGGCAGGGTCATTGTAGGAATTCTGAAGGATATTCGAAACCATATTCATTCGGGAGGTAAGGTACTGCTTTGCCGAACTGTAATAATAGCTGCGGACAAAGAGCGTGCCCAGAACAACCAGTATAAGAAGCATAATTGAAATTACGCCAAGGTTGTTAATAAGCCATCGTCTTGTAATATTCGATTTTCGCAAGCGCACCCTCCTCTCCGTGCAGAATAAACTGTTCTAAATCAGTCCTCACCCTTTACCGACCACTTGTAGCCGAAGCCCCATATTGTAGAGATATACTTCGGATTTGAAGGCTCGTCCTCAATTTTCATTCTGATACGGCGGATATTAACGTCAACAATTTTGTCGTCGCCGTAGTAATTCTCGCCCCAGATGTGTGTCAGGATAGAATTTCTGTCAAGGGCAGTATCCTGATTGTTAAGGAAGTATTCCATAATCTGATATTCAACCTGAGTAAGGTCAATAGGCACACCGTTTTTTGCAACAGTTCTGCTCTTGAGATTAAGCACGAATGGACCCGATTCAATTGTTGAAGCAGTATCTTCATCACGGACAACGCTCATGCTTACTCTTCGGTAGATAGCGTCAATTCTTGCGGTAAGCTCGGAAGGCGAGAACGGCTTTGTTATGTAGTCGTCAGCGCCAAGCATAAGACCGCTTACCTTGTCCATTTCCTGAGTTTTTGCGGAGAGCATGATAATACCGATTGTGCTGCTCTTTTTACGGAGAGCCTTACAAACCTGAAAACCGTCAATGCCTGGCATCATAATATCCAGCAATGCAATATCAAAATTGCCGCGTTCCTGCTCAAAAACTCTGAGAGCTTCTTCTCCGCAGTTTACATCCACAACCTCATAGCCTGCACGTTTAAGATTGATAACCACAAAATCGCGGATTACGTCCTCATCTTCACAAACAAGTATACGTTTCATAAAATCATTCCTTTCTGTATTTGAAAAACGATTAATCACTTAGCTAAAAGGAAAAAGCTGTTGCTGATTTCCGTGCCCGTAAGAATAAGCGGTTCATCGGAAATATCGGGGCACTTTACAAGATAATTTGTATTATTATTACTCTTCACCAGCATATATCCCTCGTCAAGCAGCGCAGGAGTTTCCTCAGCTGTTGCTGTTGTAATTCTCATAAGCTCGGTAGTGCTGTTGTCAAGGTCAATTTTATATTTACAGAAAATAATCTCGCCCGTCACGCTGTCACGCTTTGCGGTAACAACTCCGCCGTCCCATCGGCTGGGGAGGATAAAGCAGTACCCTTCCGCAATGTTGTAATAGCTTGAATGTTTCTTTGCAATGCTGTAGTTGTCCAGCACATTCCATTCAGTGCTGTAAAGCTTAGCTCCCGGAGCAGCTTCTGTGTACCCCGGAAACAGCGTCTGTGTCGGGATTTCGATTATGCCGTCAAGGTCAATATCGGTACAGGGGTAGCCTGCCTGACGGACGGTTTGCTCAATCATTGCTGACTCACCCAGATAAAGCGGATTTCGGAGCTGACCGTTTACCGAATAAATAATTTCCGTAGTAAGCTTTCCACCGCTGAGTCCGTCAATAAAAACAGCAGGAGTGTCCGAGCCGACATAGCCCGAAGCGATATTTACAAAGTCGGTAGTGCTTTCATTCAGTGCAACATTTGATGTTTCTGAAATTCTGCCGTCCGAATCAGCGGAGATAAGACCTACCGAAGCTTTTTTATGATGATTGTTTGGACGCACAAGAACAAGCTCATTCTTGCCGTCACGTTCAAGGTCTGATACGAACATTGTGCTATAGCTGTCGGAATATTCGGGAAAAAGCATACCATTTTCATAGCTGTACACACGCACATCTTTTTCTCCCGAGAGAAGAGTGTAGCCGATAATGACATTCACATCGGAGTTCTCACCGATAGAGGAAAATAAAACTCTGTCAATTTCGGTGCCCATACCCGAATGGTCATAAACGCTTGTCCACTTTCCGTCACGCTTGTCGATGATATTTACACGGATATTGCCGTCATCCTGAGCTTTAGCTGCTTTTTCGTAAAATACAATAGCTTCGTTGTCGGGCTCGTCATCTATGTTTGCAAACACAAAAGCTGAACGATAATCGCCGCTTTTCGGGTACTGCAAGCTGATATCCCTGCCCACTGATTTCAGCAGTGCATCGTAAACTGCTGACTGTTCCTCCGAAAGCTTCGGAGGGGTAAGAAGCGTGTCAACCGAAGCTGACGAACAGCCCGAAAGTGTAAAGACTGTAAAAAGAGCAACAGCAGCCTTTAATATTCTGTTGTTACGCATTTCCTTCACACCTTTCTGCAAAAAAGGGGCTATGAGTGTGTTTTCCACATCCCACGCCCCATATTTTTTATACTTCGTCGTTGATATCAGACATACCTCTTGAAACCACGGAAGTTCTTGTCCAGCGGCGCTTACCTGTAAGGTTGAGCTTAGGCATTACTCTGTATACATAAGTACTCCAGAATACTGCGATAATAGCAATTGTTACAACTGCAACGCCGATATCGGAAACTGCGGGAGCGTTCATTCCGTCTCTGTCCGCATATGCCTTTGCAAAGTACATAATATATCTCGGAACAACGGAAACTGCCGCAAAGATTGATGCCATATAGCCAAAAATGCACATCCAGAAGCGAGTGTGCTTCTTTTCCCAGCCGCCGAAAAATCTTGCCGCACAAAGGAAGAACATCGAAGAAGTCATTGCTGTAAACAGAACAAGAACCTTTTCGGAATATACGCCCACAATCTGATTTTCAGAGAACATAGCGAATATTTCAACAAGCTTCCATATAGGGAAGAACATCATAAATACGCAGTTGCCCTTTGAAATGCCTTCACCCTTCATAATGTTTGCACCTGTAGAAATGAAGGTAATAATTGTGATAAGCTTTATGGAGAACAGAACCCAGTTCAGAACGGGAACACCTGCAAAGATGAATACAGGATTGTCCTCAGTGGAGATTGCCATGTTAGCTTCAGCAACAGCGGAGAATTCCATGAAAATTTCAAAAGCAATCAGAAGTGCCATAATGAACAGCGCCGCACCTGCATGAGGAGAAATCTTCTTATTGAGTCTGTCCGCACGCAGACGCATAGGGTTGATAAGTATACAGGATTTGATAGCCTTATCACGGGATTTACCGAGAAGCATTATTGCGAAGATAAGTGCAAACCCGATTAAAAGCACCCAGAATGTATAATTCTTTGCCAGCGACGGGTCAATATATTTTCCCATAGCAAAATTCATATTTGAGTTAAGCTGAACAGTTCTTGCAGCTACTGCACAGACAAGTGTTATAACGTATGCAACCAGTGAGAGTTTCTTATCAAGGATTACCTTTGAAGCCTTGTATGGTTTTTTTTCTTTCATGTTGCCTTCCCCTTATCATAAATTTACCGTTAACGGTATTTAATGCTTAATATTATTTACGTTCTTCAATAGGGATATACTTGCGCCTTTTTGCTATTGCCTTATATGCAGGACGGATAATTCTCTTGCCGTTGAGAAGCTCTTCGATACGGTGAGCAGACCAGCCTGCAATTCTTGATACCGCAAACAGCGGTGTGTTAAGCTCAACAGGAATTTTCAGCATTCTATACACAAGACCCGAATAAAGGTCGACGTTTGCGCACATAGCCTTTGTATTGCCCTTAACCTCGGCAAACACCTGCGGAGTAAGTCTTTCAACAGCGTCCAGCAGGAGAAATTCCTTTTCAAATTCCGTACCCTCAGCAAGCTTCATAGCGTGCTCCTTGAGGATAGCGGCTCTCGGGTCGGAAAGTGTATAAACCGCATGACCCATACCGTAAACAAGACCTGTTCCGTCACCTGCCTTACAGCGGATAACGTCCGCAAGGTGGTCGGCAACCTCATTGTCATCGTTCCAGTTCTTGATATTTTCCTTGAATTCCTCGAGCTGATTGATAACCTTGAAGTTTGCGCCGCCGTGTCTGTGACCCTTAAGCGAGCCGATTGCTCCTGCGTAAGCGGAGTAAGCGTCTGTGCCGGAAGAAGTAAGAGTACGGCAGGTAAATGTTGAGTTATTACCGCCGCCGTGTTCAGCGTGGATAATCAACATAAGGTCAAGAAGCCTTGCTTCCTCCTCGGTGTATTTTCTGTCAGGACGGAGCGTGGAAAGAACACTCTGAGCTGTACACTCATCAGGGTTAAGAGGGTGCATGTAAAGGCTTTCGTGGTCGAAAACCCTGCGCTTAATCTGATAAGCATCAACCATAGCGGAAGGAAGCCTTGCAATAATTGAGATTGCACGGAGAATTTCCATCTCAATGGACTGGTCCTCAGGATTTTCCTCATAGGAATAAAGAGCAAGTACAGAACGTGCCATCTTGTTCATTATATTCCTTGAAGGAGCCTTAAATATCATATCCTCGGAAAAATACGGCGGAAGTTCTCTGAACTTGAACAGCATCTCATTGAATCCCTTGAGCTGAGACTCGGTAGGAAGCTGACCGAAAAGGAGCAGGTAAACAGTTTCCTCGAAGCCGAAGCGTCCCTTTTCAGTAGTATTTTCAACGATATCGTTAATGCTGTAGCCTCTGTAGATAAGCTCGCCCTCTACAGGTTCACGTTCACCCTCGTTAAAAACATAGCCGTGAACGTTACAGATATTTGTAACACCAGCCATAACGCCGCTGCCGTCACTGTTTCGGAGACCGCGTTTTACCTGATATTTTTCATAAAGCGACTGGTCAATAGTGTTATTTTTTGCAAACTCGTCGCATAAGCTTTTAAAGACGTCTTTATTGTAATTAATATTGTTCAATTCTTGCTACTCTCCCATTCAATAAGTGGCTTGCCACGTCATTTAACATGGCAAGGGTCGGCTTTGCCGACCTGTCATTTGGCAGGGGTATATACACTGCCGAATGACAAAATGGAACCGCCGCCTCAGAGGCGGTGACATCTTGCCTAAGTTATCATTTCATATACACTTCTATTTTACAACACCGTGAACAACTTGTCAAGAATTTTATTGATTTAATACCTAAAAACACAAAACGGAGGAATGTTACTATGAAAGATTTGTTGAAAATCGCTGTTGTTTTTGCTGCACTGCTTATTGTAATGCCTATGCTGGTCTTTCTGAAGCCTGACGAAGAGGAGGCAGCAGCTGAAGAGATTACGACGGAAACTGCCGCAGAAAGCAATATAACTACCGAAAAAAATAACGATGTGCTGAAAGTGCTGGATTTCACCAGCGGACAAGTTCACGAAATTGCAATGCGTGATTATGTTATAGGTGCGGTGCTTGCTGAAATGCCTGCCTCATACCACGAGGAAGCCCTGAAAGCTCAGGCTGTTGCGGCAAGAACCTATGCCGTACGTCAGCGTGAGAAACAGCGGCTTGCTCCCGATGAACTTCTTATGGGAGCTGATATTTCCAACGACAGCTCCAGATATCAGGCTTATTTTACGCCTGAGCAGGCAAAGGCATTTTACGGTGACAGTTATGAAGCATATTATGATATAGTATCATCAGCCGTTGACGCAACCGGTGACGAGGTGCTGATATATAACGGCGAGCCGATTGTAGCGGCGTTTCATTCCACATCGGGAGGCAGGACAGAAAGCGCTGAAATCGTGTGGGGAAGCGCTGTAGAATACCTTGTTCCCGTAGAAAGCACCGAGGACGAAAACTCCCCTGCATACCTTGACGAAAAGGTTTTTACTGAGAACGAGCTTTCTGCAAGGATAGAAGCTGAATATCCCGATGCCGTTTTCGGTGACAATCCCGAGAAATGGATTGTCATAGGAGACAGAAGTGTTTCGGGAACGGTTATAGAGGTACAGCTTGGTGACACGGCTGTTTCGGGTACTGAATTCAGACGGATTTTCAGCCTTAAATCCGCAAATTTTGAAGTTGAATACTCCGACGAAAATTTCATCATCACTACCAAAGGCAACGGTCACGGCGTGGGAATGAGTCAGTACGGTGCAAACGCTATGGCAAACGAGGGTGCGGACTACAGAGAAATTCTTGCTCACTACTACACGGGTGCTGAGATTGCAGAGAGTGCGGCTGATATTGACTTTTTCGGGTGAATGTGATAAACTATACTATTATATTTGCAATTCACCGAAAGGACGGTAATCAATATGTCTAACATCGTTTCAGAAAAAATGTATGCTCTCGGCAGCAAGCGCTCCGAAATCAGAGAGCTTTTCGAGTATGGCAAGAAGCGTATCGCAGAAGTAGGTGCTGAAAATGTGTATGATTTCAGCCTCGGCAACCCGAGCGTACCTGCTCCTGATTGCGTAAAGAATGCCCTCGCAAAGCTTGTTTCCGAAACTGACCCTGTAGCACTCCACGGCTACACATCTGCACAGGGTGATACAGGCGTAAGACAGGCTTGCGCTGACTATGTAAAGAACACTCACGGCTGTGAATGCTCCGCTGACGATTTCTATATGACCTGCGGCGCAGCGGCTTCCCTTACAATCACACTTAACGCTCTTTCCAAGGAAGGCGACGAAGTTATTGCTCTTGCTCCGTTCTTCCCTGAGTACACTGTTTTCATCACACAGGCTGGTATGAAGTGCGTTGAGGTAAAGTGCAGCGAGGAAGATTTCCAGATTGATTTTGCGGCACTTGAAGCAGCTATCAACGAGCGCACAAAGGCTATCATCATCAACTCCCCTAACAACCCATCAGGTGCGGTATTCTCCGAGGATACAATCAAGAAGCTTGCTGAAATGCTTGAAGGCGCTCAGAAAAAGTACGGCAGAAGCATCTTTATCATTGCCGATGAGCCTTACCGTGAGCTTGTTTACGATGCAAACATCAAGGTGCCTTTCATTCCTAACTATTATGACAACACCATCGTTTGCTATTCATTCAGTAAGTCACTCTCACTTCCCGGTGAGCGTATCGGTTACATCCTTGTTCCGCCTAAGGCTTGCGACAACAGAGATATCTACTTCGCAGTATGCGGTGCAGGACGTGCTCTCGGTTATGTTTGTGCACCAAGCCTCTTCCAGAAAATCGTTCCTGAATGTATCGGCAAGACAGCTGATATTTCAATCTATAAGAAGAACCGTGACCTGCTCTGCAATGCCCTTTCCGAGTACGGCTACAAGGTTGTTCGTCCCGACGGTGCTTTCTATCTTTTTGTTAAGGCACTTGAGAAGGACTCCCGTGCGTTCTGCGAAAAGGCAAAGGCACACGACCTTCTTATCGTAGCAAGTGACAGCTTCGGCTTCCCTGGCTATGCAAGAATTTCCTACTGCGTTTCCACAGAAATGATTGAGCGTGCACTGCCTGCATTCAAGGCGCTTGCTGAAGAATATAACAAATAATGCAAATCACCCATATGGCTTGGTCATATGGGTGTTGTTTTTATCAACAAAAAAACTGGTATTTTTTCTGTTATTCTTACCAAAACGCCAAACATTTTTGGGGACTCTTTACTTTATCTGAATGTTGTGGTATTATACAAAGGCAAATTAAGTTACTTATTAATAAGAAGGATGGTTATTATTATGAAAAAGAATTTTATCAAGGCACTTGCTGCTCTTGCACTTGTACCTGCAATGCTTTTCACAGGCTGTTCTGCTGAAAAGGAAACAGCTGACGCTGCAACAGGTGAGGACAATTCCCTTCAGGCTGTTCTCGACAGCGGTAAGCTTATCCTCGGTCTTGACGCTACATTCAAGCCTATGGGCTTTACTGATGAAGAGGACAACATCGTTGGCTTCGATATCGACCTTGCTGAAGAAGTTTGCAAGAGAATGGGCGTTGAGCTTGTTAAGCAGCCTGTTGACTGGGACACTAAGGAACAGGACCTTGACGCAGGCAAGATTGACTGTATCTGGAACGGTATGTCCGTGACAGCTGAAAGAGCTGAGATTATGAACCTTTCCGACCCATATATGAAGAACGATATGATTTTCGTTGTAAAGACAGACAGTGCTATCGCTTCTCAGGCTGACCTCGACGGCAAGTCCGTTGCTGTACAGAGCGGTTCCTCTGCACAGACAATTCTCCTTGAGTCAGGTCTTAACGTTACACCTGTTGAGCTTGCAACAAACGTTGAATGTCTCCAGCAGCTTGAACTTGACCTTGTTGATGCTGTATTCATGGACAGCGTAGTTGCTAACTACGAAATCACTTCTGAGCAGAAGCCTTTCACAGTTCTCCCTGATGGTCTTTCCCCTGAGGAATACGCTATCGGCTTCAGAAAGAACGACCAGAAGCTCCGTGACGAAGTTCAGAAGATTCTCTCCGAGATGAAGGCTGACGGTACTGTTGCAGCAATCTCCACAGAATGGTTCGGCTCTGACGTTACAACAATCAAGTAAAAAATATTTCGGGCAGTCAATTATACGATTGACTGCCCTTTTTTGTTGTGATATAATTTGTACAGCAACCGTTCAAAATCATTTTTGTTAAAATAGAACAAATTTTCTATTTTTGCTTGACGAACATATGTTTTGCAAGTATAATTAAAAATAAGGAATTTGACAGAGAGAAGCACCCGTCCCCGAGGGTGTTATTTCTGCCTGCGGACATTAACACTTATTTTATGTTACTGGAACGGAGGTAATCGATTTGAACGGTTATGTAAATATGCTTATGGAATACAAACAGACAGAAGCGGCTCTCAGGGAGCGTATCGGTCAGCTGAACGTGCTGCTGAAAGGTCATCTCGGCTCGATGGAGCGTGATGACTTAATACGCCGCAAGCTTACGCTTGAACAGGAGCTTTATGATTTGCTGGACGTTATAAGTGTAATTTACGGCTACGCAGGCTGCGGGGAGGACGAGAAGTGCAAAAACGCCTGAAAAGTGATTTTCTCGGTGAAGCCGAGTTTTGTGCCGACAAGGAAATTTCTGCCCTTATCGGCGATACAGAGTCAAACAACAGTGAAAAGCATCGTATGATGCTGAAAATACTGCGGAAGGTTATCGCTGAGGAGCTTACCGAGCGTCAGCGGCAGATGATTACCCTGTACTACTTCGACAGGGTCAACATTCCGCAGATTGCCGAAATGCTGAAGGTAAACCGTTCAACCGTGTCAAGGACTATTTCACGGGGCAGACGGAATATTATGGAGAAAATGAAGTTCTTCATTTAACGAAATTCTTTATTTAATTTACAATGCGAGGGATAGATATGAACACACCAATCTATGATTTTCTTGAACAGTATAAAACCAGCGGTACAGTCCGTGCTCATATGCCCGGTCACAAGGGTACAGGTCTCCCCTGCGGATTTGAGAGTGCTTTTCCGTATGATATAACCGAAATCAAGGGTGCGGACGTGCTTTTTGAGGCTGAGGGAATTATTGCGGAGAGCGAGAAAAATGCTTCCGAGCTTTTCGGCACGGCGGCAACCTTTTACTCAGCGGGCGGCTCTACCCTCTGCATTCAGGCTATGCTTGCGGCAGCCTGCGGCGAGGGACGTGCTTTCATCTGTGCACGAAACGCTCACCGTGCTGTAATGAACAGCTCTGTATTGCTGAATCTCGAACCTTGCTGGTTTTATCCAAGTTATGAGGACGGCTCAGTGGTTTCGGGAAATATTACAGCTGACGCTGTTGAAAAGGCAATTGAAAAATACGCTGACAAAAATCCTGCCTGCGTATACATAACCTCTCCCGACTATCTGGGACGGCTTGCTCCTGTGAAGGAGATTGCCGAGGTTTGCCACAGACACGGCTTGTCCCTTTTGGTTGACAACGCTCATGGCGCTTACCTTGCGTTCCTTGAAGAAAATCTGCACCCGATTGCTCTTGGTGCGGATATGTGCTGTGACTCGGCACACAAGACTCTGCCTGTGCTGACAGGCGGCGCTTATCTTCACGTTGGAAACGAGAAGTTCCTGCCCGAAATCAAGCGTTGTATGTCACTTTTCGGCAGTACAAGTCCGAGCTATCTTATAATGGCAAGCCTTGATTTGTGCAACAGATATCTTGCGGAAGATTTCCGCAGTGAACTTGCAAAAACAGTTCAGCGCATAGACAGCTTCAAGGAGAAATTCGTGCACCTCTGTGCTGAAAATATTGAGCCGATGAAGATTACTTTCTATCCGATTTTAAGCGGACTCACGGGATATCATCTTTCAGAACAGCTCCGTGAAAACGGTATTGAGTGCGAATATGCCGATGAAACGCACGTTGTGCTTATGTTGTCCCCGTCTAATACAGAAGAAGATTTCGCAAAGCTTGATGAAGCTTGCGAGAGGTTGATGTGCCCGAGAATTCTGATAAGACCGCCTCAGTTTGAAATTACCGAGCCGAAGTGTGCAATGCTCCCACGTGAAGCGTTCTTCGCTGAAAAGGAAACTGTTGACACGGAGATTTCTCTCGGGAGAATTGCTGCAGAGGGTATAACGGTCTGCCCGCCTTGCGTACCTGTGGTTGCTGCGGGAGAAATAATTGATGAAAATGTGATGAAAATTTTGAAAATGTATAGCATTTTGAATGTAAATGTGGTAAAATAATAGGGTATACATATTTACAAAGGTTTCGGAGGGGTTTCTATGAAACTGATTTATGCTATTGTTAATAATGATGACAGCCACGACGTTTCCTCTGCTCTTACAAAGGCAGGCTACTTTGCTACAAAGCTTGCTTCTACAGGCGGATTTCTTATGTCGGGCAACACTACTTTTATGATTTGCGCTGACGCTGACAAGGTTGACTCAATTATTGAAATTATTACTGAACGTTCACGCAGAAGAAAACAGTATGTTCCTGCGGCTAATATTGCAGGTGCTGAAACGCACGGCGGTGCAAGCTTCCCTGTTGAGGTTTCCGTGGGCGGTGCAACAATCTTCGTGACAGACGTTGAACGCTTTGAAAAAGTATAAAAGCAAGCTTTTATACTTTTCCGGGTTTTGCTTCGCAAAACACCGGTGGACATGGAGTAGCCACAAAAGTAAGCTGAAATTAAAACATCGGTAGTTTGTGTGGCGTTTCTACTATGTTTGGAATTTGTTTTAATTCCAAATTCCTAATTCCGCATTCCTAATTTCCAAGGGGGCTTCCGCTATGATTAAGCTGTATTCAAAGGATACGCTGGTATCTTCTATAGACGCTATGAAGCAAAGCGGAAGATTTGCTCACGCTTTTCTGCTGACAGGTGAAAAAGGTGTCGGAAAAAAGGTTGCGGCGAATTATATTGCTATGACGCTTCTTTGTGAACACGGTACAGCCTGCGGTGAATGCAGACATTGCAGACGTGTTCTTGCGGGCACTCACCCTGATGTTATTATCCCAGAAAGAACGGGAAAAAAGCAGATTTATTCCGCTGATACAATGCGTGAAATCTGCAATGACGCTTACACCTCGCCTAATGACTGCGATTCAAAGGTCTATATTTTCCCAGACTGTGAAAGCATTGAGGAAAGAACTCAGAATTTTCTGCTGAAGCTGATTGAGGAACCGCCTGATGCGGCTCACTTCATTTTTACGTCGGAAAGCAAAAGCGTGTTTCTGCCTACGATTTTATCAAGAGTTATCACTATCGGCATACCCGAATGTTCGGAGTCAGATTGCAGGGCTGTTCTTGCTGATATGAGTTATACGGCAGAGCAGATTAATGATGCTGTTTCCTGTTTTCACGGCAATATCGGCAGCTGCAAGGATTTCCTTGACGGCGGAGAAACTGCTGAAAATGTTGAGCTTTGCAGAAATATTGTAAAAGCAATATCGGACGGAAATGAATATGAGCTTCTTGCGGCACTGCACAAAATCGGAGAAAACCGAAACCGCATAAAGATGATTCTTGAACTAGTTGACAAGGTTATACGTGACTCTTGTGTAATGCGCATGAGCACCTCTCAGCTTATCGGCTGTGACCCCGAGGGTGCGGAGAAGCTGTCCAAAAAGCTAAGTATACACCGTGCGGAAATTATCCACGAGGCTATTGCAAGGACAATTTACCGCTGCGGAATAAATATGAATGTACCGCCCGAAATGGCTGCATTTACCTGCACCGTTATGGGCTGAGAAAGGATATACATTTTTTATGACCGAAATTATTGGAGTACGATTTAAAAGTGCGGGAAAGGTTTACTACTTCTCTCCCGCTGAAATAAAGGCTGAAAACGGCGATATGGTTATCGTCGAAACAGCAAGAGGCGTTGAATGCGGCGAGGTCGTTATGGCAAACCGTCAGGTTGAGGACGACAAGATTACCGTGCCGCTCAAATCCATTATCCGCAAGGCAACTCCTGCGGATTTGAAAATTATCGAGCAGAACAAGGCTAAGGAAGAAAACGCATTCAAAATCTGTCAGGAAAAAATTCTCGCCCACAAGCTTGATATGAAGCTTGTGGATGTTGAGTGCACCTTCGATAACAACAAGCTGCTTTTCTACTTCACAGCTGAGACACGAGTTGACTTCCGTGAGCTGGTTAAGGATTTGGCTTCGGTATTCAGAACAAGAATTGAGCTCCGTCAGATTGGTGTTCGTGACGAAGCGAAAATTCTCGGCGGACTTGGCATTTGCGGACGTGAATTCTGCTGTAAGGGTTTCCTCGGCGAATTCCAGCCTGTTTCAATCAAGATGGCTAAGGAGCAGGGACTGTCCCTTAATCCTACAAAAATTTCAGGCACCTGCGGCAGACTTATGTGCTGTCTGAAATATGAGCAGGAAGCCTACGAATATCTTCTCAAGAACACTCCTAAGGTTGGAGCTTACGTTAAGACTCCTGACTTCAAGGGTTATGTTGAGGAAGTCAACCTTCTTACAGGCAAGCTGAAGGTCAAGCCTGAAAAGTCTGAGGACGCAGCTGTAATCTTTGATAAGGCTGATGTTACAATTATCCGTGACGGAAAAATCAAGGTTGACAAGGAAGAACTGAAGGCACTTAAAGGGCTTGAAGATAAATAATTCAGAAAGGAACTGTTTTTATGAAGAAATCAAATGTTGTTGCAATTGTACTCGCTTCCGTTGCGGCTGCGGCAGGAATTGCTGCGCTGGTAATTGCTATTGTTTCGCTGGTGAAAAGCTGCGGAGTAAAGAAAATCTCCAAGGCTGAATATAACTATTATGGAATTCCCGATATCGATGAGGAGGAACACCTCGGCAGCGATACGCTGGCATTCTGATAAGGTAAGCTGCCGTACAGATGCTTCTGCTGATGTACGGCAAAATATATTTGCAGAGGGTATTTCCCTCGGAAAGGATTGTTTTTTAAGATGGCAAAAAACGAAAATGTAATTGACGCAAATGCAGGCACTGTAAAGAAAATCGTAACCTCCGTAATTGTTGTGGTTATACTTCTTATCGTTGTGCTTAATTCTTTCACAACTGTTCAGGCGGGTCACACAGGAGTTGTAACAACCTTCGGAAAGGTTTCAGAAAAGGTTCTTGCAGAGGGTCTCCACTTCAAAATTCCTTTTGTGCAGGATATAATCCTTGTTGACAACCGTGTTCAGAAGGCTGAATCCGCTTGCTCTGCTGCTTCAAAGGACTTGCAGACTGTAACCTCCACAATTGCGGTAAACTACAAGGTTCTCAACTCCTACTCCGCAAGCGTGTACAAAAACATCGGTCTTGACTACGAGGCAAAGATTATCACCCCTGCAATTCAGGAGTGCGTTAAGGCTGTTACAGCTAAGTTTACTGCAGAGGAACTTATCACAAACCGTCAGTCAATCGGCGACCAGATGATGGAGCTTCTCAAGCAGAAGGTTACCGAATACGGTATCGAAATCCAGATTTTCAACATTACCGCTTTCGATTTCACAGCCGAGTATAACGCAGCCATCGAGGCAAAGCAGACTGCACAGCAGAACGCTCTCAAGGCTGAACAGGACCT
>JAFTWI010000142.1 GCA_017465345.1 Oscillospiraceae bacterium | reverse complement strand
TCATTATACACTTTAAAGCATAAAACTGTCAAGTGGAAATGTGTCATTATTCGAGTTCACAGCTTCTTTTTCTCTGAATTTTATTCTGCTTTTCCTCATAATTTGTAAGTCGCTGTACATTATAAATGAGCGTTTCCATAACTGCCACATCATCGCCAAGCTTCTCTACTTTCGCACGGTCAACCTCAGCGGATTTTATCAGTTCGTCCAGTTCTCTCTGCCACGCTTTCGGCGTAAGCTTCGCACCATTCAGATTGCTGTCAAAAAAAGATTTCGCCGTCTTGAACAGCGCAATCTCACCGTAATGCTTGTCATAAAATTTTTCCTTTTTCTTCAGATTTGTTATGGACTGCCACTCCAGATAAAACGCCTTGTTCTCTTTGTAGCGAGGATAATTATCAAGCAGTTCTGTTAGCTCTTTCATTCGCTTCTGTGTGCTGATGAGCTTGGATTTATAATTTTTCAGTTCTGATTTCGTTTCAGAATTCTTCTCCGCAAGCTCTGAGAGTGTTCCGATATTATGCCCCTGCACAAAAGCAATAAGGTGAGTCAAATCCTTGAACTTTGTAATCTTTTTCAGATTGGAAACGCTGACTCCACGCACCTCCGAAAATTTAATTCCGTTATCGTGAAAGCGCATAAGCATTTCAATGAGACTGTCCTCTTTCGGAATTTCTTTCATCTTGGCAAGTTCATTATCAAGCACATCAATACGTTTGAGCAGAGCGGAAATTTTTGCGTTTATGGACTTTATTTCATGGTTGGTGTCGCCTTTGACGGTGCGTACCCCTTTGCGCTCCATTTGTGTTGCGGCGACTCCCATATGGACTGTTGGTTTTTCAATTTTGCCCTGTCTTTCAAAAGAACGGTGGTCTACTTTTTCGGAAATATTACGTTGCTCCAAAGCATTATTCAGAAATTCTGACCACGCTTCACGCCACTCCTCAGCCTTTTCACGACTGTTCCAATCAGTAGTCTGAACGGTGCGGCACTTGTAAGTCCGTTTCCGCTTATCGTAAATTTTGTTGCCGTTTTCATCAAGCAGATACTCTTTTCTTTGCTTGTCGCCCCACGTCCCATCCTCATTGAACGGACGCATTGTCAGCATAATATGAGCGTGGATATTTTTCTGCTCACGGTTGGGATTGTGAATACAGACATCGGCGCACATACCTTTATCGACAAAAGTTTTCCGTGCGAACTCCCGTGCAAGTTCAATGCACTCCGTTTCGGAAAGTTCATTCGGGAGAGCAATTTCAATTTCCCGTGAAAGCTGTGCGTTTTTGGATTTCTCAACAGTTTCGACAGCGTTCCAGAGTGCAGAACGGTTTGCATATTCTCTCGGAGCATTGTCGGGCAGGAGAATTTCCGTGTGGACTACGCCGCCTTTTCGGGTGAAGTCGTGAGTAGTTCCGTCATAGTCGTTCGTGAGTTTTTCTCCCGAACGATAAGCAGCGGCAGCAACGGCAGACTTGCCCTTGCCACGGCTGATAATTTTGATGGAGCAATGATAGATTGCGATTGTCAAAACCTCCTTTTCTTTTTTGAGCAGACAGCCTTTAAATCCTCTGGCTGCACACCACTCAGCCTCGAACAGTATCCTGACTCGGCTTCGGGCGTATTGCCGATTGCCTCGCAGAGCGCACATACCATAGAATATGGTATATAAGTGCGCCCTTGTCCCAAGGGAAGCAGTATTGCTGAGCTTGCAAAACAGCTTTTTCAAGAATTATCACGCAGACTTTCGGGAAAGTGTATACCCTGTAAACCACCGGGCAGATTTCCGAAAGCTATCTTGATGATGTGCTTTATCTGCTCGTTGGTGTAGCTCTCAGCGTTTGGAATAAGGCTCTCCAGAATTGCACCACGCTCAATAAGGCGGTGGTTGCGGCTACGGCGTTTCTGCTCCTTGTACCGATTTTTCAGAGTATTAAGCTTATGCTTGTCCTGCATTTCCTTTTTCGTCAGACGGTCAAGTTCTGCTTGAAGTTTGTCACGCTCGGCAAGAGCTTTTTCATAATCCGCTTCGGTGCGGATAAGTTCCTTTTCATTTGAATTCGTAGATGCATTTTTCAGATTTAACGTTTTGTTAAAACTCATTTCTGTGCTCACGCTACATCACCGTCCTTTCGTTCATAATTTTCTCCGAAAACAGCACGATACAGATTTTCCTCTGCAATAAGATATTTCTTCCCTGCCATAAAGCACGGAAGCTGTCCCGAAATACACATCTGACGGATACGATATTCGGTGAGTCCATCAATAAGCTGTGCGGCTTCCTTGATTGTGAGAATTCTTTTTTTCATAGTAATGTCCTCCATAAAAATAAATTTCAGCAGATTTCTGCCGACATACGCTTTTGCGTTATGTAAAAATTTTCAGAGGAGTGTTTATTATATTTTTGCTGCACGGCGAAAAATCTTCACCGTGCTTTCAGTTGTACCGCCGCAGAAGAACGCTTCGATAAATATCTCGGACATTCAATCAGAATTGCACGGTAGCTCTGCTTGCAATCGTAAAAACATTTCCTGCAT
>JAFTWI010000141.1 GCA_017465345.1 Oscillospiraceae bacterium | reverse complement strand
GTGCAGGCAAGTCCACAACCATGAATATGCTCACGGGCTATATTTCCTCCACATCGGGAAAGGCTCTCATCAACGGCATCGACATTCTTGACGACCCTATCGGAGCAAAGAAGAATATCGGCTATCTCCCCGAAATTCCTCCCCTTTACCTCGATATGACAGTCAAGGATTACCTTAACTTCATCTATGACCTGAAAAAGTGCAAGCTTCCCCGCAAGGCTCACCTTGAGGACGTTTGCAGCCTTGTTATGATAAATGATGTGTACAACAGAATTATCCGCAACCTCTCAAAGGGCTACAAGCAGAGATTCGGTCTTGCACAGGCTCTTATCGGCAACCCGCCTATCCTTATTCTTGACGAGCCTACTGTTGGTCTTGACCCTAAGCAGATTATCGAAATCCGTACTCTTATCAAGAAGCTTGGCAAGAAGCACACAGTAATCCTTTCTTCCCACATTCTCCCTGAAATTCAGGCTGTATGTGACAGAATCATCATCATCAACGGTGGTAAGATTGCCGCTGACGATACAACCGAAAATCTCACAAAGAATATCTCCACCGACCACAAGCTTATTGCAAGAATTGAAGGTCCACGCGACGAAATTCTCAAGATGATTAAGAATATGCCGGGCGTTGTGTCTGTTGTTGCAGACATGGAACGTGAGGCTGGTATCTTTGATTACGAAATCGAAGCTAAGGAAGGCGTTGACCTTCGCCGTGAGCTTTTCAAGAGAGTTGTTGCAAGAAACTGGACAATTCTCGGTCTGAAAACAACTGAAATGACACTTGAAGATATCTTCCTCAAGATTACAATGGGTGATGATGTTGTTATCAAGACAAAGAAGGACGCTGAAGCAAAGGCTGAAGAAGCTGATTCTAAGGCTGAGGAATACGACGCTAAGGCTGAAGCTGCTGATGCAAAAACTGAAGAATATGACAAGCTTGCCGAAAAGGCAGATGCAATTGATGCAAAGGAGGGTGAGGAATAATGGGCGCTATTTTCAGACGTGAGCTGAAGGCTTACTTCACCTCGCCTATCGCTTACATTTTCATTGCTGTATTCTATGTTTACACAGCAACCTACTTTGTCAACACAAACCTTTACTACGGACTCACAGATATGTCCTACATTTTCACAAGCGCATTCACAATTATGATGTTCCTGCTGCCGCTGCTTACAATGCGTCTCTTTACAGAAGAACGCCGCCAGCGCACAGACCAGTGTCTGCTGACTGCACCTGTAAATCTGTTCTCTATCGTAATGGGTAAGTTCCTTGCTTCCGTTTGCGTGTTCCTTTGCGCAATGGCAATCTACGGCGTATATATCCTTGTGCTCGTTTCCCTTGCAGGCTCGGTAGCATGGGCAACCGTTATCGGTAACCTTTTTGCACTTCTCCTGCTTGGCGCAAGCTTTATCGCAATCGGCACATTCATCTCCGCAACAACTGAAAACCAGGTTGTTGCCGCAATCCTCAGCTTCATTATCATTATGGCATTTTACCTTATTGATATGCTTGCAGGAATGGTTCAGGTTGAATGGCTCAGCAAGGTTATGGCTGCACTGGGCTTCTATTCAAGATATGCCGAATTCTCTCAGGGTATCTTCTCAATCCCTAACATTGTGTTCTTCATCAGCACAATTTTCATTTTCAACTTTCTTACCGTGCGTGTGCTTGAAAAGCGCCGCTGGTCATAATGAAGGAGGTATGCTGATATGAAGATTAACAAGAAAAAGCTTAAATACGGCACAGCCGCTGTTGTTATTACAGCTGTTGTAATCGCAATGGTTATCCTTCTTAACGTTGTTCTTTCCGTTCTTTCCGAAAGCTACAATATGAACCTTGACCTTACACCGAACAATGACTTTGAAATCAGTCAGGATACCAAGGATTACCTTGCTACCCTTACTGAAAATGTTGAAATCTGTACAACAGTTGACGAGCTTGTTTTCAAGACCTCCGAAAACCGCTACTACAGACAGGCTTATGAGGTACTGAAGAAATACGAATTCAACAGTGACAAAATCACTGTAAACTTCGTTGATATGACTACCGACCCTACCTACGTTGAAAAGTACAAGCAATACTATGACGGCACAATAACTGACAGCAGTATTATCATCTTCAACGAGGATACAAAGAGAATTCGTGTTCTCTCAACAAGCGACCTTTTCAATACCGAAGTAAACTATTACTACTTCCAGGAAGAAATTGTTTCTTCCAAGGCTGAACAGACTCTCACATCTGCGATTATGTATATCACAGACCCTGAGCCAAAGACAGCTGTTTATCTCAATGTTGTATCCCAGAGTATGGTCGGTGAAAACATTCAGTCCCTTCTCAAAGCAAATGGCTTTGACCTTGTGACAGTTGACCCGCTTACAGAGGAAATCCCTGCGGACGCTGACCTTCTCGTTCTCAATTCCCCTATGAACGACCTTGCTCCCGAAACCATTGATAAGCTCTATAACTTTATGGAAAACGGCGGCAACTACGGAAAGAACATGATTTACCTTGCAAGTATGGGGCAGAACGAAACTCCTAACATCAACGCGTTCCTCGCTGAATGGGGTATCGCTGTTACAGACGGTGTTCTCAGCGACAGCAACCAGCAGAATATCCTTTCGGGCACATCGGGCTACGGCTTTGCTTCCTACCTTACTGAAAATGAATACACAGGCGGTATCGCTGCCGATAATCTCACTGCACCTGTGCTTACCTACTATGCACGTCCTATCGAGCTTCTCTTTGATTTCAGCGGCAATGTAAGCGTTATTTCACTTCTTGATACAGCCGAAACAGGCTATGCTCTTACTGCTGAAATTATGCAGGAATATCAGGAAACAGGTGCTATGCCTTCCCTTGATGAAAAGGCAATTCCTATGATTGCACTTTCCAATAAGTATGCCTTCATCGAAAACGAACAGGTTCTTTCCAACCTTGTTGTATTCGGCTCCGACGAAATGCTCAACTCAACCTTTACCGAAACAACCTACTATAACAACGGTGACTATTTCGTTTCCATCATCAACAAAATTTCCGGCAAGGAAAACGGTATCTACATCGTTGAAAAGGATTTGACAGGTACAACCTTCCAGATTACAGAAGCACAGGTCAATGTTCTCAGAATTGTAATCATGTTCATTCTCCCTGCTGCTGTTGCAGTTATCGGTATCGTTGTATGGCTCAGACGCCGTCACAAGTAACAGGAAGGAAATCTGAACGATGAAAAAAAATATAAGACTTATTATTATCTGCGCAGTTGTTGTAGCTGTTCTTGCGGGACTGCTTGTTTTCCTTTTGGTGAGCAAGCAGGATACCTCAGATGAACAGCCTGCCGATACCGCAGAAGAAATCACAACCTCTCTCCTTTACAGCAACAAGCTTGATGACCTTGATGTGCTTACAATTGAAAATGAACACGGCACCTACAAGGTTGAGCGTGTCGAACTGAACGGACAGAATTTGTGGACTATAATGGAAATCGCAAATCTTCCACTCAGCAACACAGTTATTACTGCTCTTGTGGAGAACGCAATCTCCGTTACAGCTCAGCAGACCGTTGCGGAAAATCCTGAGGATATTTCCATCTACGGTCTTGACAAGCCCCTTGCTACAGTTACAGCACAGTTTACCGACAGCGCAAATACTGTGAGAACACTTTATGTTGGCAACAAGACTCCAAAAGGTACAGCTCACTATTTTATGATGGAGGGTGACCCTGCGGTTTACACGGTAAACGTAGGCGAAATGAACTGCTATCTCAATGACAAGTGGACAGCTGTTGTAAAAACAGTATTCTCAGCCGCTGCTGCATCAAGTGCAGAGGATACAACTGACTATTCAACAATCCAGAAAATGGTTATTGACCGCGCTGACCTTGATTATGATATGGTAATTGAGTATGATAAGCGCCTTGATGAGGAGGACAATATGGTTACCAACTCATCACTGTATGTTATCACAAGTCCTATTTTCCGTGAGCTTCACCCCGAAAACTGCGATGCAGTAACAAACGGTGTGTTCGACCTTACTGCTACGGAGCTCGTTGTAGTAAACCCTAACGAAGAGGATATGGAAGGCAGTGGTCTTAACAATCCTGCTGTAATTCTTACAGTTGAAGCAAACGGCAACAACAATATGACGCTTAAAATCGGCAATGAATACACAACTGAGGACGGCGCTAAGGCACGCTATGTACACGTTGAGGGAATTGATATCATTTACGGCTTTACAACTGACCTGCTTCCTTGGCTTACTGTAAAACCGCTTGATATAACAACAACAATGTTTACAAGCAATTATATTTACAGCCTGACTTCTGTTGATATCACAACCGAAAATGACAAGCTTGATTTTGAAATGACAGGCAGCAGCTCTGATGATTTCGCTGTAACACTTGACGGTCAGTCTGTTGATACAGACGCTTTCAAGGACTTGTATCAGTTTATTCTCCGTGCTCCAAGCACAGACATATACTTTGAGGAAACATCTGATAAACCTGTTCTCACTGTTGAAATCAAGACTGCCGACGGAGGAGATACAATTGAATTTATCTCATCTGACAACAGACAGTCCATTATCCGCCTTAATGGTAAGGTAACATACAAATGTGCAACAGCTTATGTTGACAGATTTATCTCTAACCTTGACCTGTACAAGAACGGCGAGGAGATTGTGACAAACTGGTAATTGCGACATTTTTCACACTTCATTTGTGGTAAAATAGTAAAGCTGTTGACCCAAAAGGAAAATATTGTTTTTTAATAATTGCCCTTGATTTTGTGAATAATCTGTGCTATAATGTTAAATGAACGATATTTTTAACGATTTTTTAGAAGGAGGATATGCAATGGCAGAAAATACTAAAGGATTTCTCCGCTATAAGGGTTACCCTCTTGTGAGAAAGAAAGACGAAATCTACTACGGAAATATGACTGACCAGTATGTAGTCTGGATGCAGATTACAGAAAAAACAAAAGTTGGCGATATGGATGTGGCAAGCAAGGTTAAGCTTTATAAAATGGCTACTGACGAAACGCTCAATCCTATCGAACGCGTTGTAAAGCAAAGCGAGAAAGGAAGTCTCTACGAAGCTCTGGATATTGCTTATGCTTGGCTTTCCAGAAAGTAAGCTGTTTCAGAATATTTTTATTGTCATTAAGCACAGTAATTCAAATGAATTACTGTGCTTTTTGTTTAACAATTTCAATCATTTAAATATTTATTAATATATAAGTAACCGATTATACATTATAATGCTTGATGTTATATGTTATAATATTGGTGTATATATTATTGAAAGGAGAACGAACTATGAAGGTCATTGCTTTGATTTCTTGCGGCACAGATGACTCGTATCACAGCCCTCTTGTGCAGAATTTTATTGATAAATGTGCCGAAAATGATTGCCGTGTTCTTTGGTTCCAGTCCCTTTCAGGCAATTCCGATGATAACGCCCACAACAAGGGTGAGCTTAATATATTCAATCTGATTAATTATGAAATTATTGATGCGGTGGTAATTATGTCACTCACTGTTCTGCTTAACGATGTTCGTGAGCAGATTATTCAGAAAGCACATGAGCACAACCTTCCGATAATTTCAATCGACGGCTATATCGAAGGTGCATACAATATCTCACTTGGTTATGTTGACGCACTGGAAGAAATGGTTCGCCATGTCATTACCAAACATGGTGCTAAGAACATCAAGTTTCTCGGCGGTGACAAGGGTAATTATGAGTCCGATGCAAGAGAAGCGGTATTCAGAAAGGTTATGGCTGAATATAGCCTTGAAGTTACCGATGATAATGTAGATTATGGCTATTTTTGGTGGTCTGCTGCCGCTGACGCTGTACAGAGACACTATGACAAACATGGCTCGATGCCTGACGCATTCGTGTGTGCAAACGATTCCATGGCTGTCGGCGTGTGCGGAAAGCTTACCGAGCTTGGTTTTAAAATTCCTGATGATGTAATCGTAACAGGCATTGACGGAATACCCGAGGGCAACACTTACTTCCCGTCAATTACAACCCTTATGCTGGATATTAATTCAGCTGGTATTACCGCCGCAGAACGTACTGCACAAATATTAAACGGTGAGATTTCATCTGTTGGAAGCGAAACCGTTGAGGGCACAATTCTTTACCGTGAATCATGCGGCTGTGAACCAGCAAGACTTTCCTCTGAAGATAATGACCTCAAGCACGAGCTTTATGGCAGAATTGATTTGTGGAACGGCTTCTCCGACAAGTTAATTATAATGGCAGAAGCTGTTACAAACAGCAGTACCTTTGAAGAAACCCTTGAAAAAGTCAAGCCGTTTCTTTCGTCAGCCTGGACAAAAGAATGCTGGCTTTGCATCTGCGATAATTTTATTTCAAATGCAGCCAAGACAGCGGATATTTTTGCCGCTGAACAGAATTATCAGCGCATCGGCTACAGCAAGACAATAAAATACGTAATTCACGGTATCAATGACAGTGAATTTACCTTGCTTGAACCGTTTGAGTCCGCCGAGCTTCTTCCTGACTTTGAAAAGGTTATGGAAAGGCACAACAATATAATGTTCCTGCCACTCAATTTCCGTGACAGAACAATAGGTTATTTTGCGCTTGAATTTTCACTTACCCAGCGTAATTTCCATATCCTTCGCTCATTGCTCAACAATATCAGCCGTGTGCTGGAAAATGCAAGAATACAATCTGAACTTAAAGCTGTTGTAAACAGGCTTGAGGATATGTATATCCACGATTCTATGACATCCCTTTACAACCGCAGAGGCTTTTATCAGCTTGTTCCTAAAATTTACAATCAGTGCCGTGATAATCAAACAGAGTTTATGGTACTCTCCATAGATTTGGATAATCTGAAAGGCATAAACGATACATATGGTCATTATGAAGGTGATAACGCTATTACAACTATTGCCAATGCTCTGATTGCGGTTTCGGAAGGGAACCTGATAATTGCCCGTTTCGGCGGTGACGAATATATTGCTGCAGGAGCCTGTCTGCATAAGAATTACGCTATGGAATTTATGAATAAATTCCATGAATTTCTTGACAGCTATAATGAGACCTCAGGCAAACCATATAAAGTAGGCGCAAGCTGCGGTATGTACTCACTTGTACCGCCAGTGGAAACAAGTCTGGACGAATTTATAAAAACAGCCGACGAGCTTATGTACTATGACAAAGCCACACATCGCAAACACCACGGCTATAGCCGAGGAAGAATGTAACAACAAGGTGCTACCGTAATAATCGGGCAGCACCTTTTTCATTGTATTTCAAGTCCTAAGAAACTTGAAATATGTCACAGGTTTTCGGGTTTATTGTACAAAAATGCCGATTTTAAAGGTTTTTTTAAGTTTCGTATTGAAATGAATAAAAAAATATGGTATACTATAGTGTATATGTATTGTTATGATGCATAAGTATAAGTGTTTATAAAATATTTCTATATTTCTAAGGAGCTGAACGGTATGCTGAATATTGAAAACCATCTTGGAACTATCAGTATTTCCAAAGAATATCTTACCTCCCTGATTGCTCACACTGCTTCTACCTGCTTCGGTGTCGCTGACCTTAACGATGCAGGAAGCAAATCAGGTCTCGCTTCTATTTTCAAAAAGGCTGATATGGGCAAAAAAGAATGCGTGCGCCTTTCTGTTAAGGACGGCAAGCTTGTTATTGCTCTCCATATTACAGTTGTTTTCGGCACCAACATCTCCGCAATTGTGGACAGCGTGGTGCACAAAATCAGATATACAATTGAAGAAAAAACAGGTCTTGAAGTCGGCAAGGTTACAGTTTATGTCGACGGCATGAAGGCTTAATGGGGGTAATAAAAAGTGATAACCGGTAAAATTCTCAGAGACGCATTCATTTCGGGTGCAGTAACAATCGCAAATAAAAAGCGTGAGGTTGACCAGCTTAACGTATACCCTGTTCCTGACGGAGATACGGGTACAAATATGTCTATGACAATGAGCAATGCTCTGCGTGAGCTTGAGGTTATGGACGATAACGTTACCGTTTCTCAGGTTGCCGATGCTACAGCTTCCGCACTTCTCAGAGGTGCACGAGGCAACTCAGGTGTAATTCTTTCCTTGCTTTTCAGAGGCTTCTCCAAAGGTTTCAAGGGTAAGATTACCGCTGACTGTGACGATATCGTAAAGGCTCTTGAGCTTGGTGTAGCAGGTGCTTACAAGGCTGTTATGACTCCGACTGAGGGCACAATCCTTACGGTTTCCCGCCTGGCTTCCGAAAAGGCAAAGGTTGCCGTAAACTCCACAAATGATGAGGTTGCACTCTGGAGTGATGTTTGTATCGCTGCAAAGGAAGCCCTTGACGATACTCCAAATCTTCTTCCTGTACTGAAAAAAGCAGGCGTTGTTGACGCAGGCGGTATGGGTCTGCTGCACATTTGGAACGCTATGCTTGACGTGTTTAAGGGCGGAGAGCCTGTAAAACCGGTTGAGGCACCTAAGGTTGAGGCTGTTGTTGACAATTTCAGCACTGTTGTTGGCGAATTTGACGATGACATCACTCATACCTACTGTACAGAATTTATTGCTCGCAAGAATCCAGATACAAAGGACTCTGCACTTCTCCGTGCTTTCCTTGAAACAATCGGTGACTGCGTTGTTGTGGTTGAGGACGACGAAATCATCAAGGTTCACGTCCACACTGAGCACCCGGGTCAGGCTATCGAAGAAGGTCTGCTTTTCGGTTCGCTCATCAATATGAAAATTGAAAATATGAAATATCAGCACGAAAATAAGGCTAAGGAAGCAGCTGTTGTAAAGAAACAGCAGTTCACTCCTGCTGAACCTGAAAAGCCATTCGGCTTCGTTTCCGTTGCAAGCGGTGACGGTATTGAGGAGCTTTTCCGTGACCTCGGTGTTGACTGCATCGTAAGAGGCGGACAGACTATGAACCCGTCTACAGACGATATTCTTCAGGCTATTATGGCTACACCTGCTGAAACTGTGTTTGTACTTCCTAACAACAAGAACATCATTATGGCTGCTGAACAGGCTGTAAAGCTTGCCGACAGACGTGTATGCGTGCTCCAGTCAAGAACTATTCCACAGGGTATCACAGCTATGATGAACTTTGACCCTGACGCTGATTTTGATACAAACCGTCTCAATATGAGCAGAAGCCTTGACACTGTTTCCACAGGTCAGCTTACATTTGCTGCCCGTGACAGCGATTACGAGGGTCATAACATCAAGGAAGGTGACATACTCGCTCTCGACAACGGTAAGCTTTCCTTTACCGAAAGAGATGTTACAAAAGCTGCTTATAAGCTGACAAAGAAGCTTGCTGACGGAAACAGTGCTTTCATTACTCTCATTTACGGAACAGACGTTGACAGTAAGGATGCTGAGGCTGTTCATCAGCTTGTTCAGAACAAGTTCCCGAACGCTGAGGTTATGCTTGTTGACGGCGGTCAGCCTGTTTACTACTATATTATTTCTGTAGAATAACGCACGAATAGTATAAATTTATAACAATTATACCGAAAGTAATTGAAATATGAAAAAAATTAACATTGTTACAGGACATTACGGCAGCGGAAAAACTAATTTTTCCGCTAACCTTGCCGTAACGCTTGCTAAGGGCGGCGAAAAGGTTACAGTTGTTGACCTTGATATCGTCAACCCATATTTCCGTTCAGCTGACTTCGGTGAGCTGTTCGACGAAAAGAACATCGAGCTTGTTGCTCCGATGTACGCAAACTCAAACCTTGATATCCCAGCAATTTCCTTCGACCTTGAACGTATCGCAACCGACGACGGCTACCTTATCGTGGACGTTGGCGGCGACGACGCAGG
>JAFTWI010000140.1 GCA_017465345.1 Oscillospiraceae bacterium | reverse complement strand
CACCTGCCGATGACGGAAACAGCGTTTTACATTCTGCTTGCGCTGAATGAACCCCGTCACGGCTACGGAATAACAAAATTCGTTGCCGAACTTACCGAGGACCGCATAAAGCTTGGCTCTGGCACGGTTTACGGCACACTTACAAAAATGCAGAAGGACAAGCTGATTGACATTTACGATGACAGCGACAAGAAAATCATCTATGAAATTACCGATATCGGCAGAGAGGTATTAAAGGCGGAAATCGCCCGTATCAAGCTGGTTTACGGTAACATTCTTTCACAGGAGGCGAGCCTGAAATGACTGTAAAATTTATGCCGTTCTGGTTTGCCGATGTGGTAAAATCAGAGGAAAAGCTTTCACGTCTTGCGTCCGAGGGACTTATTCTGACAGGCTTCAAGCCTTATGGTCTGTTCACCTTTGAACAGGGTGAGGCTGAGCAGGTGCGATACCGAATTGTCCGTGAGAAAAAGTGCGAGGGCAGAGTGCCTAAGCGTTTAATGGAAAACGGCTGGGTAAAATGTGCTGACAGCAAGCACTATTACATTATAAAAAATGCTGACAAGGAAACCGAGGCTGAGCCGTCCTACAAAAGCTGGGTTACGCTTTACAGAACTTTGCAGACGGTTATGTTCTTTATCATATGCTTTGTGGTAGGTATGTTCATCGGCGCAAGTGCAGCAACACTTGAAGATATTGCAACAAAGGAAATACGATGGCAGGTGCTTATTGTGCCGTTTGTGCTGTCGGTTATCTTTATACTTATCTGGCGGAAATTACATAACTCAAACAAGAAGGTGCTTGACAAAAATCCCGATGCAGTAAAATTCAATTTCACCATTCCCGAGGAAAATTTCATCTACACCAAGGAACAGGAAAAAGCTATGCTGAAATCAAAGGAAATGATTAAGAAATCACCTTTCGGCTGGATTGGTGCACCTGACAAAGCTGAGGCTATGGTTGAAAAAATGGCGGCAGAAGGCTGGAAATTCTACCGATTTGACAAGCTTGGAACAGACTTTTATTTTATCAAATCCGAACCCTGCAGGCTGAGATTTGTAGTTGATTTTCAGAATGAAATTTCTGAGGAATACATTGACTTAACAAAGGAAGACGGCTGGAAGCTTGAATTTGCGTCCATTACAAAGAAGGACGGATACTGCATCTGGTCAAAGGAATACACTGACGATGAGGAAGTTCCCGAACTTTACAGCGACAACGAATCTGCACTGAACCACGCAAAGAATTATCTAAAAAAAATGATTATTCCGCTTGCTGTCTATGCAATTCTTTCTGTGCTGCTGATTATATGGTGCTTTACAGATGACCTCGGAATGACCCCGTTCAAAATCGGATATGTGATTTTTATGGCAGTTATCGCTGTGGAATACGGTTTTTTCGCAATCAAATCTCTTGGCTACTATTCAAGGCTGAAGAAAAAAGGTTGTTGACACAGTACAAAAAAATCTCATTTTCTCTCATCAACTTATAGAATATTACTAATTGACAAACTGATGATTTTATAGTATCATTGTGTTAGTCGATTAATACAAGTTCAAAATAATAACTTAACGAAAGGAACATGATTATGGACACCAATACAAACGCTATGCCCCCTGAGTACACCACTCCCCCTGCATATTCAGTTACCCCTAGAGATCAGGTAAAAAAATGCTACAACAGAGCCTGTATGGCAATGCTTTTCCAGTATCTGATTGTAAATATAATATCATCTGTTGCAATGTTCTTTTACGGTATAGTTGCAGGCGCACAGGCAATGGCAAGCGGAGCTTCTCCCGAAGAACTCATGTCATCTGTCACAACAGGCATCAATCCAATGTTTATGATTACACTCAACGCAATATGCTATCTTATTGCCAACCCTGTTGCTTACCTCATCGGCAATGCAATGACAAAAAATCACTACCGTGCGAAGGTGTTCGGCGGAATCAAGCTTTCTTCCGTTGACTGCGTAATCGGTGTGCTCGCAGTACTCGGACTTCAGGGCTTCTCACTTCTTGTTCAGTACGGAATAATGTCTGTAACAAAAATGAGCGGTATCAATGAAGCAATGGCATCAATGTTTACTTTCTCCGACAACGTTGCTCAGAACATTATAATGGTTGTATACTTCGTATTCATCGCCGCAATTACTGAAGAGCTTCTCTGCCGAGGAATTGTGCTCAAGCTTCTCTCACCTGTAAATAAAACCTTTGCAGTAATTGCCTCTGCACTTATTTTCGGAATTATGCACGGCAATTTCAATCAGATTTTCAACGGCTTCCTGCTTGGACTTGTACTTGGTTATGTTGCAATCAAGAGCAAGTCAATCTGGCTCCCGATTATCTGCCACATGGCTGCAAACACAAACGCTATGGTGCTTTCTTATCTTGAATACAAGAACGGCGAGGATTTCATCAACACCGAGCTTATTTATGCAGCTGTTCTCGTGGTTATTGCAATTGTTGCAATCGCGCTTCTTCTCAAGAGAAACGGCAAAGTTGATGACGAAAACGACGGTTTCCCTGTTGAGCAGGCTCTTGAAGTTCCCGAAGAAGAAAAGCCTAAGTGCAAATGGAAGGCTCTTCTTTCAACACCTTGCTTCTGGATTTTTGTTGTACTCTACTTCTTCAACGCACTTATTATGCTCACACCTTTGATGATGTAACGGAGATTTGAAAATGAAAGAATATAAAGCTGTAAAAGTTAAATGGGACGTAAATTTAGAACAAGTCAATAAATTAATGAATGATATGGCAAAGGACGGTTGGGAGGTTGTCAATGTTACAACCGAACCGCCCAATACCTTGAATTTTGTAGTTGTACTTTGCCGTGAGGTTTAACAAAACGCAAAATGCCTGAGAGAAACAATCCTCTCAGGCATTTTTTATATCTTTGTAATCTTAGCAAAATTAGCCATAAGCTTCTTTGTGCCAACGCTGTCAAATGCGATTTCAAGCATAGCGTCGTTGCTTATCTTCTTGACGGAGAGAACTGTTCCCTCGCCGAAAATATTATGCTTAACACGCTCGCCGACGGAGAAATCCGCTTCGGCTTTTTTCTTTGCCTGTTCAACCTTGCGGTTTGCAAGCTCGCTCTGCAATGTGTATTTAGGCACGCTCTGCACAATTACGTCATTGTTATCATCGGCAATCTTAACTGTGCTGTCGATACGCTCAACGTAATCCGAATCGATTTCCTTTGCAAAACGAGAAATCAGGTTGCGGTTTGTTGAACCGAACAACATTCTCTGCTTAGCGTGGGAAATATACAACTTCTTCTTTGCACGGGTTATGGCAACATACGCAAGACGACGCTCCTCCTCCATGTCTTCGAGGCTGTTCATACTTCTTACGCCAGGGAAAATTCCTTCTTCCATACCAACAACGAAAACAGTCGGAAATTCAAGTCCCTTTGCGCTGTGCATTGTCATCATGTAAACCACGTCGCTGTCTTCCTCAAGCTTGTCGACGTCGGTGTAGAGGCTGATTTCCTCCAAAAAACCTGAAAGGCTTGCTTCGTCGCCGTTAGCTTCAGTGTACTGCTCCATAGTTGTTTTAAGTTCGCTGATATTTTCCAGTCTGCCGACACCCTCGTCGCCGAGAGCCTTCATTGCATTTGCGTAACCTGTTTTGTCAAGCAGTTCATCAAGCAATTCACTGAGAGTATGTGTTTCAGCAAACTCAATAAGGTGGTCAAACATTGCGGCTGTTTTGGTCAGAAGTGCAGCCTTCTTTGCAATAGGTGCATAGCTTTCACTGTCACGCATTACATCAATCGGAGAAACGTTCAGGTCAACGGAAATCTGCTCAATCATTGACAGGGTTGTATCACCTATTCCGCGCTTAGGCTCGTTGATGATACGCTTGAAACGGAGCATATCACGATTGTTGTTCAGCACGGAAAGATACGCTGTCATATCCTTGATTTCCTTGCGGTCGTAGAATCGCATACCACCGATAACCTTGTAAGGAATACCACTGTGTGTAAACGCACGTTCAATGCTGTTGGACTGTGCATTCATTCTATAGAGGATAGCAAAATCCTTATAGGAAGCGCCGTCCTTAACCTGCTCAAGAATTGTTTCCGCAACAAATCTTGACTCAGCGGACTCGTCGTAAGCCTTGAAAACGGTAACCTTGTCGCCGTCACCTGCATCTGTCCACAGTTTCTTGGCCTTACGGGAAAGGTTGTTGGAAATAACGGAATTTGCGGCGCTGAGAATATTCTGTGTCGAACGGTAATTCTGCTCGAGGCGGATTACTGTTGCGTTGTCAAACTGCTCCTCAAAGTTAAGAATATTTTCAATTGTTGCACCACGGAATTTATAGATAGACTGGTCATCGTCACCAACAACACAGAGGTTGCCGTGTCCGCCTGCAAGGAGGGAAACCAGTCTGAACTGTGCTTCGTTTGTGTCCTGATACTCGTCAACCATTATGTATTTATAAAGGTTGCGGTAATGTGCAAGCACCTCAGGCTCCTGCTCGAAAAGCTCAACTGTGAGTCGGATAATATCGTCAAAGTCAAGAGCATTTGCATCACGCAGACGCTGCTGATAAAGCTTGTAAAGTTTAGCAATTCCAAGCTTGCGGTAATCCCCTGCCGCTTCCTTTTCAAACTCAGCAGGAGTAATAAGCTTGT
>JAFTWI010000139.1 GCA_017465345.1 Oscillospiraceae bacterium | reverse complement strand
TCACGTACACGGAAAATGAAGTTACCCGGTGTGATTTCGTTACGGAAGGACTTACCAACCTGTGCAACACCGAAAGGAACCTTCTTACGGGTTGTTCTCTGGATGTTTGCGAAGTTTACGAAGATACCCTGTGCAGTTTCAGGACGGAGATAAAGCTCAGCCTTGGAATCCTCAGTTACGCCCTGGAATGTTTTGAACATAAGGTTGAACTGACGGATTGAAGTAAAGTTCTTCTTGCCGCAGTGTGGGCACTTGATATCGTTGTTTTCGATGAATTCGCTCATCTGCTCGTTTGTCCAGCCTGTTGGGTTTGTGCCTGTCTGAGTTTCGATAAGCTGGTCAGCACGGTGACGAGTCTTACACTCACGGCAGTCCATAAGAGGGTCGGAGAAGCCGCCGAGGTGACCTGAAGCGACCCAAGTCTGTGGGTTCATAAGGATTGCGCTGTCAAGGCCAACGTTGTATGGGCATTCCTGAACGAACTTCTTGAGCCAAGCATTCTTGATGTTGTTCTTGAGGAGCACGCCGAGAGGACCGTAGTCCCAAGTGTTAGCCAGACCGCCATAAATTTCGGAGCCCGGGTAAACGTAACCTCTGCCCTTACAAAGGGCAACAATTTTGTCCATAGTTTTTTCTGCCATTTCAAAGACCTCCAATTTATCTTTATCTTAATCAAATTTATTCAAATAATTTTGCATTGCCTGACAGTTTTCCGCCAGTTCGGCAACCTCTCCGAAACCGTTTCTGTAAAGCTCAAGGATAACGCTTCCGTTGTAGCCCTGCTCTTTAAGTGAGGTAAAGAAAGCTTCATTGTCGTATTCCCCGAAGCCGAATTTGAGACAGTCCCCTGATTTTCCGCAGTCGGAGAAGTGAACGTGCTTAATATTTTTACCAAGTGCCTTAACCATTTCTGTTGGGTCATTTCCTGCACGGTGAGCCTGCTTCAAATCAAGTACAAATGAAGCTTTATCTCCCATTGCATTTTTCATTTTCACAAGGAAATCAAGGCTTCCGCCTGTACAGCGTGAAACATTTTCCTGTACCACACAGACCCCGAAGCTGTCAGCAGTTTCCTGAAGCCTTATGTATCGTTCAAAATACATTTCGTCCTCACAGAAGTTCTGATTTTTGTTGCCGTGAAGAATGAAGTATTTTGTGCTGAAATCGTTCATATACTCAAAAAAATGCTTATAGTAATCAAGCATGTCCGTAACCCTGCGCTCGTAAGCCGTGAACAGCATCATCGGCTCAATTCCGCAAGTGAAAGGGTGCACCGAAACAACGTCGATGCCGTATTCTTTCTGCATCGCAAGCATTTCTTTTTTGTACGGGTCGTAAAGCTCACAATGGGAATTAACGAAAATTTCTGTGGTTTTTACACCTGTTTCCGCAAGTGAAAGAAAAGCTTTTTCCAGTACCGTGGGGTACATACAAGCTGTTGAAACACCCGCTTTCACTGAAAATCACTCCTCAAAATACAATGACAGCAGAACGGAAAGCACCGTTCTGCCGCATTATTGGTCTTTTAAGCGTGTCTGCGCTTCTTGCCGCGATTGTTCTTCTTCTTGATTTTATCCATTTTTTCGGAAAGTAAATACCAAAGAGGACAGATGAAGCAGATAGAAGAGTATGCACCGCAAAGCATACCAATCATCATCGGGAAGGAGAAAGAGAAGATGGAATCTACGCCATAAACAGCTGCTACAATTGTTACAACGAGCATCGCCATAATTGTAGTAAGAGATGTGTTGATGGAACGTGTGAGTGACTGATTGATACTGAGGTTTACAATTTCAGCACGTGTCTTTGTCTTTCTGTAAAGAATTTCATTTTCACGTACACGGTCATAGATAACGATTGTGTCGTTGATGGAATAACCGAGAATTGTAAGAATAACCGCCATAAAGTTAGCATCAATGGACATACCGCAGATAACGAATGTACCATAAACGATGATACAGTCATGAACAAGTGCGAGAATGCCGCAGAAGCCTGCAAGCCAGCCGCCGATATTCTTGAAGCGGATAGCGATATAAACTACGAGAACGATAAAGGAAAGAATAACCGCAACGATACATTTCAGGAAGAATTCCTTACCTGAAGATGGGGAAACGTCTGAGGATTCCAACAGTTCGATGGAGTTTGCGGAATACTTTTCAGTAATTGTGTTTGTAAGCTCAATCTGCTTATCGGAGGAAAGACCGGCATTAGAAATAAGAGAAAGCTGAATATTCTTTCTACCTGATGTGAAGTCCTCACCGATTGTTGAGGTTACACCAAGACCGCCAAGAGCATCAACAGCTGTTTTTTCAAATTCAGACTGATTGATTTCACCGTCATAGAGGAAAGTGAGGATTGTACCGCCCTTGAACTGAATGTCAAGGTTTACGCCAAATACGAAGGTGGAGAGGAGAGATACAGAAATGAGTATAGCTGAAATAATGAAGTAAATCTTTCTGTTTTTGATAAAATCAAAATTAAACCTCACGCTTAGCACCTCCTCCATAAAGCTTTGGATTCTTGAAAATCTTGAATTTTGAAAGTGAAGAAATCATCATTCTTGAACAGAACACGCCAAAGAACAGGTTCAGCGCAACACCTGTCAGCAATGTGAAGCCGAAGGAGTAGATTGTACCTGCTGTGGATGGACCGAACATAAAGAAAGCGAACTTGAGCATCTTGGAGAAGATGCTGTCAGGTGTACCGAAAGCACCCATAAGGATAATAGCAACAAGAATCATTGTTACGTTACCATCGAGAATAGCGGAGAACGCACGCTTGAAGCCTGAGTCGATAGCACCGTAAAGAGTTTTACCATTGTCAAGCTCTTCCTTGATACGTTCAGATGTAATAACGTTTGCGTCAACGCCCATACCTACCGCAAGGATAATACCTGCAATACCAGGAATTGTAAGGATAGAACCCGCTACAAATTCGAAGTAGCCTGAGATAAATGCCAGTGTACCTGCAACCTGTCCGAAGAGTGAGATTACAGCAACAGCACCAGGGAGGCGGTATGTGATAATCATAAATACTGAAATAAATGCAAATGCGATAATACCTGCAAGAACCATAGCTTCAAGAGCACCAGCACCGAGGCTTGGGGAAATTGTGGAGAAGCTTGATGTTACAAGCTTGAAAGGAAGTGCACCTGAGTTAATCTTGTCAGCAAGAGCCTTAGCTTCTTCGCCGTCAAAGTTACCTGTAATCTGTGCCTTGCCATCTGTGATAGCTGTCTGTACAGTAGGGTAGGAGAAGCAGGTTTCGTCCATCCAGATGGAGATAACACCTCTTGTTTCAGCGAGTCTTGATGTAGCCTCGCCGAATTTCTTTGCACCCTCATCTGTGAGCTCAAGGCTTACAAGCCAATTCATTTCGCCGTTATCGTTCTGAGTATAAGCGGCATAAGCTTCCTTTACATCAGCGCCGACGAGGATAACATTTTCAGCTGTAACGCCTGTCCAGTTGCCGAGCTCGTCAGTTTCGTAGCCTTCACGGAAAGTAAGCTGAGCGGTTTCACCGAGCTCCTTTACAGCAGCTTCAGGGTCGAAGTTCTTTTCGCTTTCCTTCCAAGGAAAACGAACGATGATACGGTCGTTGTTGTAGTCGATATAGCTTTCATAGTCAGTGATACCGAGAGTAATCATACGCTGAACGATAACCTCTTTTGCAGCGTCCAGCTGAGCTTCGGTAGCGTCAACGTCCTCAGGAGATGTAAATGTTACGTCAACACCGCCCTTGATGTCGATACCGAAACGGATATTGTCAATACCCTTGATGTAAACTGTTTCCATATCGCCGTAATATGTCTTGACACCGAAAAATACGGAAGCCGCAAAAAGCAGTATCAAAGCAAAAACGATAAAGAAAACAGGCTTTTTAATCTTTGCCACGATTAAACCATCCTTTCTCGTTGTTTTTACAAACACAAATTATCGTTTAATTATAACATTTATTTCGACACCTGTCAATAGTTTCGTTATTTAACGAGCTTAATTTTGTCCATAGATGCGAAATTTCTGTTGGTGTAGTAGCTGTCCTCAGTGACTTCGCGGACGATTTCCACGAAATCGGGCATTTCCACTGCTGTGCTTTCCTCGGGCAGCTCAGCCTCCATTATTCCATATCCGTTTTCCACGGCATTTTCAAATACGTCCAATTCAAATTTCAGTGTTCCAACAGGAATGATGTACCTGCGCTTTTTTATAACATTTAAAATAGTATGCTTCTGAAATTCGGCATACTCTGTTTCGGTAATCTCCCTTTCATTTTCGATACGGGACATGCTGCTTCCCGTGCGGGCTTTTTCGGTGTAGATGAACTTGTCATCCCAGCGGCGTATGCGTCCCTGAAAGCCGTTTGCAGGTTCAAGGTATGCCTGTTCAATATAGTGGGACTCATAATTGCTGAGATTGTCCGGAATTTTTACCAGCCAGCGTCTTTCTATTTCAAGGAAAAGAAGCTTGCCGCCGCGTTTGGCAATCATTTCATCGCTGTAGAAAGCATTGTCTGTAATCTCAGCAATAATCTCAAACCCAAAGCTTTCACCGTCACTTTCAAGAATTGCGGCATTGGTTTCGTTCTTGTAAACGGTTATGCAGTAACCACTTCCGTCACCAAGATTGTCGGGCATTTTTATAAGAAATTTTCTTGTATACTTTTTCATAATACGCTCCAAAAGTAAAGGGGTACATTCAGTACCCCATCATATTTTAATTTGTGGCAGGCTCCTTATTCATCTGAGCGATGCCGTATTCAAGACGGATTTTATCGTTTGTGTACAGCTGGCTGAATGCGTCGATTATACGCTGGGCAACCATCTCGCTGTTCTGAGTGTTTGCGTCCATAAGAATTACAATAAGCTGTTTGCTGGAATATCTTGTGGAAACATCAACACGGCGCAGAGAGGTGTAAATCGCTTTTTCAAGAAGTTCAAGAGCCGTTTCGATTTCTTCAATTTCAGGCTCACTTCCGTTGTTTGAAACAGCTGTGAAAAGAACCGTTGAAACATCATGGTTGTTTCTTTCGACAAAACGACGGATAAAATTATAGACATGGTGGAAATTGTCATAATCCATAAGGTAAGCACCTTTTCCGCTGTCTGCTCTTCCCATGATTTCACGAAGATGAACAAGGTCGACCTGACTTCCTGCCCTTTCGCTTTCGGCTTTCTTTTTGTCACTGTAGAAGTGGAAGGAATTTTTGCCGTTCTGTTTTACATAGTAGAGTGCTTTATCAGCCGCATTGTAAAGTTCCTTGAAGTTCTTTCCGTCAACAGGCGACTGTGCAATACCGATTGAAACCGATGAATTGGTTTCAAATTTGCATTCGTCAAGCTTGCGGCAGAGGTCGGAAAGAATATCACCAGCAAGATTACTCAGCTCATTTTTTCTGTGTACGCTTGTTACAAACACAACAAACTCATCGCCGCCGATACGGCAGAGAATATCCTCTTTGCCGCAGTATTTTCTGAGAGTTTCGGCAAACATTTTAAGAGTGTTGTCACCTGCAATATGACCGTAGTTGTCATTTATCGCCTTGAAGTTGTCCATATCAATCATCAGCAGCGCACCGTTTTCTCCGCTTTCAAACAGCCTGTTTGCAGCTTCTTCGGTGTAATTTCTGTTCCAAAGTCCTGTAAGTGCGTCCTTCTGGGACTTGTCCTTTATATCGTCAACTTCCTTTGTTTTAAGCATAAGCTTGTTGGCAAGGCTTTTTCTCAGATCCTCAAGCTCGAGGACACGGCCTATTCTTGAACGCATAACCTCAGGGACAAACGGTTTTGCAATAAAATCGAGAGCACCTGATTTAAAGCATTTGGTTTCAGTTTCCGCATCTGAATCGGCTGTGAGAAAAATGACAGGAATATCCTTGCAGTTTTCCATTTCTCTTAACTTTTCAAGCACCTCAAAGCCGTCCATTTCAGGCATATTGATATCGAGCAGTATAAGGTCACAGACCTCGGTGAGAAGTAGTTCAAGAGCTTCTTTTCCGCTTAATGCGGATAAAATGTCATACAAACCGCTGAGTACATTTTTAGCAACTGCTAAATTAAGCTTATTGTCATCTACAATAAGGATTTTTTTCATTTCAGTCATCCTTTCATATTAAGGCTGCTTAACTGATTGTTAATTAATTTTACCATGTTTTTCAATTTTTTGCAACAGTCTGAATCGGATTTTATGATAAAGTCCAATTACACTTGAAAATGAACAAGAAAAGTGGTATAATTGAATAAAAATATATTTTACAATGACAAGAAGGGACTTAAGATGAAGAAAATCATAATTGCTGCGGTTGTTATTGTTGCTGCAATTGTAATAGGTATATTTTTTATTCATAATAATGATTCTGAAAAGAAAGAGGTTATGACAGTCGGTCTTGTACTGAACGGAAGTGCTGATGACAGAAGCTGGAGTCAGTCCCATTATGACGGAATGGTCAGAACCTCTGAGGAGCTGGGTGTCAATCTTATTTACAGGGAAAATGTTGCGGAAGCGGATTTGGAAGTTACTGTAGATGAACTTATTTCTGAGGGCAGTGAGATAATAATCTGCAACTCATTCGGATACGGTGAATATCTGGGCGGAATTGCTGAAAAATACCCTGAGGTGTATTTTTATCATGCCTCGGGTGTTGAAAACGGAGATAATGTTACAACCTATTTCGGACGTATGTATCAGATAAGATATCTTTGCGGAATTGTTGCAGGACTTCAGACTGAGACAAATGAAATAGGATACGTTGCTGCATTCCCGATTTCCGAGGTTAACCGTGGAATTAATGCGTTTACCCTCGGAGCAAGGTCTGTCAATCCCGAAGCAAAGGTTTATGTAAGCTGGACAAATTCGTGGGTTGATGATGACGCTGCGGAAAAAGCTTCGAAGGAGCTTATCGAGAATCATAATATAGACATTCTTACTATGCATACCGACTCAGTCAAGCCTCTTGAGGTTGCTGATAAAAACGGTGTGATGAGTATCGGTTATAATTTCAACAACAGCTCTCAGTATCCCGATACATATCTTACGGCGGCGGTGTGGAGCTGGGAAAATTTCTATATTCCTCAGATAAACGACTGTATACAGAATATGTTTAACGGTGAAGGACATTGGAATGGCGTTGAAACGGGAATAGTGTCTCTTGCACCTCTCGGTGAGAATGCTAAGAGTGGAATTGCTGAAAAGGTTGAAGAAGAGCTGGGGAAGATGTCTGATGGTGTTTTTGATGTATTTTATGGACCTGTACGTGACAGCGAAGGAAATTTGCGTGTTGACGAGGGCGAAAGTGTGTCTGATGACGTAATGCTGAACAGCTTTGATTGGTATGTTGAAGGAGTAGTTACGAATGAATAAGAAATCAAAACAGACATTGCTGATTGTGCTGGCGGCTGTTGTTTTTGCAGGCATATTGATAATGGTCATGTATCTTAATATGTCGGATAAAGATACGAAGAAAATCGGCTACATTCTGACAGGAAGCATTGACGAGCCGGGCTGGAACGGAATGAACTACAAGGGGATAGAGGCTGTTTGCAGCAGGCTTGAAACAGAGCTTATTGTAAAAGAAAATGTTCTTGAGAATACGGGAAAGTGTCCCGAAGCGGTTTCGGAGCTTGCTGAATCGGGCGCGGAGCTGATAATTTTGTCCAGCTTCGGATATCCGGGTGAGGTGCGTGAAATCATTGACAAGTATCCTGAGATTTCTTTCTACGGAATTTCGTCGCAGTACTATTCGGACAATATGTCTTCCTATTTCGGCAGAATGTATCAGGTTCGTTACCTTACAGGAATAATAGCGGGTATGATGACCGAGAGCGGCAATATCGGCTATGTTGCGGCAATGGCTAATGATGAGGTGAATCGTGGAATAAATGCGTTCACTTTGGGGGTAAAAAGGGTCAATCCCAATGCTTCGGTAAACGTAATGTGGACTGATAGCTGGGACGATGAGGATAAGGCAAAGGGTGCGGCTGAAAAGCTTGTCAATGGCGGTGCAGACGTGCTTACATATCATCAGAATCAGCCATATGTTATAGAATATGCTGATGAAGCAGGTGTTTACTCAATCGGCTATAACGAAGCGGCAGAGGGATTTTCTGATAAATACCTTACTGCTGCGGTTTGGAACTGGGAACAGCTTTACAGCGATATAGTGGAGGATTTCCTTCAGGGCAGGGCAAATTCACGTCAGCATCATTGGTGCGGAATTGAGACGGGAGCGGTTGAGCTTTCGGAGCTTTCGCCTCTTGTTACGGAGGAAATCCGTGAAGAGCTTGAAAAGGCAAGGGCTGAAATTATAGCGGGCAAAGATGTTTTTTCGGGGGAAATATATGACAGAGACGGTGTTAAGAGATGCGGTGAAGATGAATTTATAAGTGATGCCGCTCTTATGGACGATTTTGACTGGTATGTGGACGGAGTGATAATTTGTGAATAACAATTCCCGATTTAAAAAAGTAAAGCTTACAACAATGGTTGCGATAGTTTATATCGCTGTTATCAGCTTTGTGTGTGTACTGCTGGTTTCAAGAATAAATGTTGAGGTTGAAAACAGCGTTATAAGCGATGTTGAGGCAAGGGCTGAGCTTGCAGCTGGTTCGTTAAGGGATAAGCTTGCGGAAGAGCTTGAGCAGCTTGCGGAAATAGCTGAGATTGTACAGAATGAAGAAAAAGGCGGAGAGTATATCAGGTATCTGAACGAAACAAGTGATAACGGAACTGTTTACGGCGTGCTGAAAATCAACGGCGAGGCGGCAGAAGGAAAGGCTGTTAAATTTTCCGATTATCCAGTAATTCTTGACTCATTCAGAGGCAATGAAGGTGTGGTATGCGGTCCTGCTGAAACTATCATGTTTACGGTTCCTGTGTACAGCGGTCAGAATATAAAATATGTACTTTATAAGCTTTACCGATGTGATGTTTTTACGAAAAATTTTGGCTGTGATTTCGGCACGGAAAATGTTTCGCTGGTTGTTATGGACAGTAACGGAAAAATTGCACTTGATTTAAGCCGTGCTGATTATTTCAAGGAAAGAGACCTGAAGGGAATTGCAGATAAGATTGCAAAGGATATAAGCACCTCTGCATCAGCGGCGGTACGTTTCCATGATGACTCAGGTGACAACTGTCTTTTTGCAGCAGAGCTTGGCTATTCTGACTTCTACCTTCTTGGCGTAGTTCCTTATAATGAAGTAAGCGGCGAAATTGCTCTTGTAAGTACACTTGTAATATGGACATTCGGTCTGCTGGGACTTCTGCTGATTATCATTACGATTTATCTTTTCGGTGTTGAGCAGAAGGCTAAGGAAAGCGATGAGCTCCGTGAGGCTAAGGTTGTTGCGGAAAATGCAAGCAGAGCGAAGAGCGACTTCCTTGCGAATATGTCACACGAAATCCGTACGCCTATCAATGCGGTAATCGGTATGAATGAAATGATTCTTCGTGAAAGCGAAGATAAAACGGTACTCAGCTATGCGGAAAATATAAAAAAGGCAAGCCGAAGCCTGCTTTCAATTATCAATGATATTCTCGATTTTTCAAAGATTGAATCGGGTAAGATGGATATTACCGAACAGCCTTACAGTCTCAGCGAAATGCTGCATAATATCGTGAATATGATTAAGATTAAGGCTGAAAAGAAAAATCTCAATTTTAATGTTAAGGTTGACAGTAAGCTCCCTGATAAGCTGATAGGTGACGATGTCAGAGTTACGCAGGTTATACTTAATCTGCTCAACAATGCTGTAAAGTATACTCACGAGGGTTTGGTTGCGCTGATTGTTGAGGGCGAAAGGGACGAAGGTAAGGTCCTGCTTAAAATCTCTGTAAAGGATACAGGTGTCGGTATCAAGGAAGAAGATTTGTCATCGCTGTTCAAGGATTTCCAGAGACTTGATATGACTCAGAACAGAAACATTGAAGGTACAGGTCTCGGGCTTGCTATTACACAAAGACTTGCAGAGCTTATGGGCGGCAGAATTGAGGTTTCAAGCGTATATGGTGAAGGATCTGTATTTACGGTATATATTCCGCAGTCAGTAAATGGAGAGGAACTTATCGGGGACTTTAATCACGAGGTTGACGATGATAGGCATAAGGAGAAATATCATGCTGCATTTACTGCTCCAAATGCGGAAATTCTCATTGTTGATGACAACGAAATGAACTTGCTTGTTGCACGAAGCCTTCTTAAAAAGACGGAAATCAAGATTACAGTCTGCACAAGCGGCGCAAAGGCTCTGGAGCATATGCAGAGCAAGAGATTTGACGTTATTCTTCTTGACCATATGATGCCTGAAATGGACGGTATCGAAACTTTGAAGCGTTCAAAGACACTTGAAAACAGCAAATGTGACGGCGTGCCTGTTATTGCGCTTACTGCAAATGTTGTTTCGGGTGTCCGTGAAATGTATCTCGAAGCGGGCTTCAACGATTATATCGGAAAGCCTATTGACGGAGAGCTGTTTGAGGAAATGCTTGCTAAGTATATTCCTCAGGAGAAGCTTGTGTATGCGGCGGCAGAGACAGTACAGACGGTACAGACAGAAACATCTGCCGAGGAGTCTGAAGATGCTCCTCAGGGACAGCTTGACCCGTCTGTTGGTATGAAATATTGTGGTGACAGTGAGGAGCTGTACCGCGAAATACTTGAAATTTACTGCGAGGAATATGACGAAAAAACCACTGCATTTGAACAAATGATTAGTGACGGGAACTGGAAGAATTACACTATCAGTATTCATGCGCTTAAATCCAACTCGCTGAATGTTGGTGCGGCTGCTCTTTCGAAGCGCTGTCTGGAGCTTGAAAAGGCAGGTAAGGCATTTCAGGCGGGCGACAATCCTGATGAACAGATTGACTTTATCAAGAGTAACCATGCTGATGTGATGAAAATGTACAGCGAGGTAGTTGCTGAAGCGAAAAAATATCTTGGATAAGAAAAGGCTGTGAAAGAAATTGATCTTTCACAGCCTTGAATTTTTATTTAGTTATTGCCTGCAAGCTCTCTGTAGAGACCCATGTAAAGCTCAGCTGAAACGTCCCAGCTGTAGTCATTCTTCATAGCTGCAACAGCAAGCTTCTTCCATTCAGCCTTGTTGTCGTAATATTCCTTAGCACGGCGAACAGCGTCGAGCATATCGTGTGCGTTGTAAGTCTTGAATGTAAAGCCGTTGCCGTTTTCGCCGCCTGCATCGCGGATGCTGTCGCGGAGACCGCCTGTTTCACGGACAATCGGAATTGTACCGTAACGGAGGGAAATCATCTGTGCAAGTCCGCAAGGCTCACTCTGGGAAGGCATAAGGAACATATCCGCAGAGGAGTAAATTCTTCTTGCAAGGTCAGGAAGGAAGCCGATTGTAGCGCTTACCTTGTCAGGATAACGCCAAGCCATTTCCTTGAAGAAATCTTCGTAAATCTTTTCGCCTGAACCGAGGATAGCAAACTTGCAGCCCATGTTTACCATATCCTCGAAAACGTACTTGATAAGGTCGATACCCTTATGTGAAACGAAACGTGTGATGATACCGATAACAGGCTCATCACCTTCCTGAAGGTGAAGCTCTTCAAGGAGTGCTTTCTTACACTCAGCCTTGCCCTTAAGGTTCTTTGTGGAGAAGTTCTTCACAAGGAGAGGGTCCTTTTCAGGGTCGAATGTATCAACATCGATACCATTAAGGAAGCCGCAGAGCTTATACTGCTTGTTGGAGAGTGCTCTGTCAAGACCATGTGAATACCATGGGTCGAGAATTTCCCAAGCGTAGCTTGGAGAAACTGTTGTAATCTTGTCAGCAGTTTCAAACGCACCCTTCATAAGGTTTACACAGCCATCGTATTCGAGAAGCTTGGTGTGATACATAGGAATACCGAGAACCTCGTTGAGAACCTCCATACCATACTTGCCCTGATACTGGATATTGTGGATAGTAAAAACTGTCTTGATGTTGTCGTAGCCATACTGATACTTGTAGAATACGTTGTAGTAAACAGGAACAAGAGCAGTCTGCCAGTCATTACAGTTGATGATATCAGGCTTCCAGCCGATATATTTCAGCATTTCCATAACAGCTCTGGAGAGGAAAACAAATCTTTCACAGTCATCATAGAAGCCATAAAGACCATCTCTGCCGAAGTAGTATTCGTTGTCGAGAAGGTAATATGTAACGCCGTTTACCTCGCCCTTGAACACGCCGCAGTACTGCTTTCTCCAGCCAACATCAACTGTAAAGTTTGTGATGAATTCGAGACCTGCGCGAAGCTCAGGCTTGCAGTTCTTGTAGAGAGGAAGAACAACGCGGCAATCCTGACCAGCCTTGTTAAGCGCACGTGGAAGAGAACCTGCAACGTCAGCAAGTCCGCCCGAAGCAGCGTAAGGAACAGCTTCCGAAGCAGCATATAAAATATTCATATAGCAAATTTTCCTTTCAATAATATTTATACTTTATGGGTACCGTGCATTTACACGGTACCCATTGATATTTTAGATAACAGCACCTTTGCCGATATACAGTGGGTAATTTGGTGAGCCTGTCAGCATACGCATATCGCTGATAGTAACATTCTTGTCAGTGATAACAGCGTTGATATCGCACTTGCTGCCGATAACAGTATCCTGCATAAGGATAGCGTTCTTAACAACAGCACCCTTGCCAATCTTTACGCCACGGAAGAGTACGCAGTTTTCAACTGTACCTTCGATGATACAGCCGTCGCCGATAAGGGAGTTCTTAACGCTTGCACCAATTGCGAACTTAACAGGTGGGTTATCACGAACCTTTGTGTAAACAGGCTTGTTTTCAGGGAACAGCTTGTTGCGGTTATCAAGATTGAGAAGGTCAAGGTTAGCCTTGTAGAAGCTTTCCATAGAAGTAATCTTGCTGAAGTAACCTTCGTGCTCATAACCCATAATCTTGTATTCGCGTGTTCTGCCCTGAAGGATAGCCTGCTCAAAGCTGTAAAGGCTCTTGGAAGCAGCCTCGAGAACGATATTCTTGAGGAATTCCTTGGAAAGAACAAACATATTGAGGGAAATGTTTGCAGCGCCGCTGATATGCGGAGCAAGAAGAACATCAACAATTCTGCCTTCATCGTTAAGGCTGAAAACAGTAGCATGCTGAGCCTGTTCAGCATTGATAACGTCCTTAGCGTAAACGGAAGTAATGTCAGCGCCTGTTGCGATGTGCTGGTCAATAACCTTGGAGAAGTCAATGCTTGTAACAACATCACAGTCAGAAAGCACTACATAGTCAGCATTTGAGTAGTTGATGAAATTGAACACGCCGTAGAGAGCTTCAAGTCTGCCTCTGTACATACCGCTCTGAACGTGGCTGAACGGAGGGAGAAGGTGGAGACCGCCGATTTTTCTTGCCAGGTCCCATTCACGGCCGCTGCCGAGGTGGTCAAGAAGTGACTGGTAGTTGGACTTTGTAACAACACCAACTTCGTCAATTCCGCTGTTCACCATATTGGAAAGAGGGAAGTCGATAAGACGGTAACGTCCGCCGAAAAGCACGGAGCCCATTGTTCTTTCCTTTGTAAGATCAGGAATTGTGCCATCGTGCATATTTGAGAAAATCAAACCTAAAACATTTCTGTTATTGCTCATAATTCAGTTCCTCCTTAGCTTATATATTTTCCGAAATAATCTGCTTCGGAAGAACCTTTGCATTTTCGGATATAGTAATGTTGTGACCTACAACAGCAATGCCCCAGTCATCTCTGTTTTCAACAGCCTCAGGACGTGTACCGATCTGTGCATTTTCGCCTACAACGCAGTTTTCACCAACGATTGCATACTCAACAACAGCACCGGACTTGATAACAGAACCAGGCATAATGATGGAATCTGTAACTGTTGCACCCTTTTCAATTGTAACGCCTTCGTAGATTACGGAGAAGTCAACTGTACCATCAACAACACAGCCGTCTGTAACCATGGAGTTTTCGATAACAGCGTTAGGACCTATGTACTGTGGAGGCATAATTGGGTTCTTGGAATACATCTTCCAATCTGGATCATAAAGGTCGATAGGAATGTTTGGATTGAGAAGGTCCATGTTAGCTTCCCAGAGGGAATCAAGTGTACCAACGTCCTTCCAGGAGCCTTCAAACATGTAAGCAACCATCTTTTCGTTAGCCTTGAGCATG
>JAFTWI010000037.1 GCA_017465345.1 Oscillospiraceae bacterium | reverse complement strand
CAAAGAGCATCAAGAAGTCCGCAATCATCGCTATTGTATGGGTACTTATCTCCCTCGGTGCAGCTGTTTTCATCGGTATCCTCGGACGCCTTTACCTCGATGGTCAGGGTATCAACCTTGCAGCAGCTGAACAGGAACTCATCTTCATCAAGGTTGTTAAGATGCTGTTCCCTGGTATCTTTGCAGGTATCTTCCTCTCTGCAGTTCTTGCTGCAATTATGAGTACAGCTGACAGCCAGCTTCTTGTAACAGCTTCCGCAGTAGCAAACGACTTCTTCAAGGTTGTTGCAAAGAAGGATGTTTCTGAAAAGACAACAATGTGGGTAAGCCGTGGTGCTGTAATTGTTATCGCTATAATTGCTTGTATCCTCGCACTTGACCCTAAGGATTCCATTATGGGTATCGTTTCTAACGCTTGGGCAGGCTTCGGTGCGGCATTCGGTCCTGCAATCATTCTCTCCCTCTACTGGAAGCGACTCACTCTCAAGGGTACAGTTGCGGGTATTATCACAGGTGCAGCAACCGTTCTTCTTTGGGACAATATCCTCCACCTCGGTGGAATTATGTATTCAATCGTTCCGGGTTTTGCAGCTTCTATTCTTCTTACAGTCATTGTTTCTCTTATCGACAAGAAGCCTTCCGATGAAGTGCTTGAAATCTTTGAAAAGGCAAAGACAATTGAATAAGCTACTATTAAAATGGTGCAGATTTATTTCTGCACCATTTTGCACAATAAGTCAGTTGTTGGCACGATGTACTATTGACAAGACTTCCTAAGAGTGTTATACTTTCCCTAACAAATCGAAAAGGAGCTGTTTCTATGAAAAAGCTTAATATGTTGGTTAATGCACTTGATAAAAAATCCCACATAAACCGTGAGATATACGGCCATTTTTCTGAGCATCTCGGAAGATGCATCTACAACGGAATTTATGTTGGTGAGAACTCGGAAATTCCTAATACTGACGGCGTGAGAAATGATATTATCGAAGCATTCAAGGAGATAAAAATGCCTGTTCTCCGCTGGCCTGGGGGCTGTTTTGCAGACGAGTATCACTGGAAGGACGGCATTGGTGAAAAATCTTCACGTAAGAAGATGATTAACACTCACTGGGGCGGTGTTGTTGAGGATAACAGCTTCGGTACACACGAGTTCTTCAACCTTTGCGAGAAGCTTGAATGTGAGCCTTACCTTGCTGGAAATCTTGGCAGCGGCACAGTTCAGGAGCTTGCTGAGTGGATTGAGTATATAACCTCTGATGACATCTCACCCATGGCCGAGCTTCGCCGCAAGAACGGCAGAGAAAAGGCTTGGAAGCTGAAATATCTCGGTATCGGTAACGAAAACTGGGGCTGCGGCGGAAATATGCGTCCGGAATATTATGCTGACGAGTACCGCCGTTATCAGACCTATTGCCGTAATTTCAGCGGAAATGAGCTGTTCAAGGTTGCTTGTGGACCTAACGCTGAGGATTACCACTGGACAGAGGTACTGATGGAAAATGTGAAGGACTGGCACACAAAGGCTATTTCTCTGCATTACTACACCGTGCCGACAGGTGACTGGAGCAAGAAGGGCAGTGCTACCGAATTCACAGACGAGGAATATTACACAACCATCTCCAAGACGCTTTACATGGACGAGCTTATCACACGTCACAGCGAGATTATGAACCGTTACAACCCAAACAATACAATCGGTCTTATAGTTGATGAGTGGGGTTGCTGGTACGACGTTGAGCCTGGTACAAACCCTGGTTTCCTTTATCAGCAGAATACAATGCGTGATGCTATCGTTGCGGCTGTGAACTTAAACATGTTCAATAACCACTCCGACAGAGTGATAATGGCTAACCTTGCGCAGGCTGTAAACGTGCTTCAGGCGCTTATCCTTACCGAGGGCAAGAAGATGGTCAAGACTCCGACTTATCACGTGTTCAATATGTTCAAGACTCATCAGGACAGTGACCTTGTTTACAGCTTCTGCGAAAATGAAAAGGTAAGCAACAAGGAAATCCCTGCAATTTCACAGAGTGTTTCCGTTCGTGACGGCAAGATGACAATTACCCTTGCTAACTGTTCACTTGATGAGGAGTACGAAATCAGCTGTGCAATAAACGGTTTTACAGCAACAAAGGCTACCGCTGAAATTCTTGATGCAGATGTTCGTGCGTACAACGACTTTGAGGACGGCAGCAAGGTTGCGCCAAAGTCTTACGAGGTTAAGCTTGATGGCGGCAGCGTAACTGTAAAAATGCCAGCCTGCTCAGTTGTTTCGGTAGTGCTTGAATGAAGATAGTGTGCCGAAAATGTCTGCTTTCCGAAATGAATTTGCAGGAGGTCTACCAAAGCGTAAAAGAGTACATTGATGCACTTCCACCTGAAAAAAAGGCAGAGTCGTCGGAGTACGAAAGACGGATTGCAATCTGCAAAGTGTGCGAAAATCTTGCGGACGGAATGTGTGTGAAATGCGGTTGCTATGTTGAAGCAAGAGCCGCAAAGAAAGCTGCTGATTGTCCGAATGAAAAAGATAAGTGGGCACTATAATAAAAAATCCCTTCGTTTAACGAAGGGATTTTCCTTTTATTTTGTTTTGAAAGAATCAGCAATTTTCTTTAAGCGGTTTGCTTCGGTAACAATTGCGGCCGTGTCTTTAGTGTCAGGCTTGACAGGTTCATAAGTCGGAGCAAGTGAAAGCTGAAGAATAAGATCCTCTGCTGATTTTGCGGCATCGTTATACTGATTTGCCGAAGCAGAAAGAATGTTCATCTGCTCAATTGCTTCATCGGCGGAAGCGAGAGCCTCTTCAAGAAGTGCAGCTGTCTGTTTTGCAAGGGTTGAACCCTTTGAGATGGAAGAAACGGTGCCTTCAATAAGTTCTGTTGTTGATTTTGCAGACTCTGAGCTCATCTGTGCAAGGGAGCGTACTTCTTCTGCAACAACCGCAAATCCTTTTCCGTATTCTCCTGCGCCCGAAGCCTCAATAGCGGCGTTGAGTGCAAGGATATTAGTCTGGAAAGCAATATCTTCAATCTGTTCAACAACGTCAACAATTCCGTCTGTGTTATCATTGATGGAATAGATAGCTTCTGTAAGTGTGCTGAGCTTTTTCTGTTCGTCAGCAAGCTTCTTTCTTGCATCTTCAAGTTTTTCAGCAGCCTTTTCAGCTTCTGCAACAATATCAGGGCAGTTCTCAAAAGCATTATAGATATCAACCTTTTTGACAGGTGCAGGCTGAACAGCGGACTTTTCGTTGATTTTTTCGGCGTTGTCAATAACTTTTTCCGAAGCAGTCCTGATACGTGAAAGTGCTTTTCTAAGAGTCTTTTTCACGTCAGACAGAGCGTCATGAATCATAGCGAAGTCACCGGCGTAAACAGCTTTATCTTCGGAAATATCGCCGCCTGCAACACTTGAAATGGAACTTGTGATTTCACGGATACAGCCGTTGAGTGCTCCGATTGTTTTATTGAGTGCGTCAGCAATTGCCGCTGACTCGTCATTTGAGTGAGCCTTTGGAACAGGGGAGGTGAAATCGCCTTCAGCAAGAGCGGAAATTCTGTCAGCCATTTTTCTTATGGGAGTAAGGGTTTTGCTGAGAGAAGCTGCAATAACAACGCTTAAAATTGCTGCGAGAATAACCGAAAGCACAACTGATGTAGCAATTTCAAATGTCAGTGGAGGCATAAGCTCTGCGGGTACAGCCTCAACATAAATTGTCCAGCCCTCACGGCTGTCAATTTTACACTGCGAGACGTAAATATCGGGGATACCCGAAGCTTGTCCAGCAATTATGCCGTTTTCGTCCTTCACATAAACAGCACAGGATTTTCCAAGCGAAATCTTATCAAAGGTTTCATCGAAGAAATCGCTTCCGAGTGTGCACACAAGCACACCTGCACGTTCCTTATTCTCATAGTTAAGCGGTACAGAATATGTAACAACGTTTCGTCCGTCAAGTTCATACGGAGCGGTAAGCCATGCTTTGCCTGAAACAGCGTTTATGACAGCTTCGTTTTCCGAATAATTGGTTTTGCCGTCAATTGAAAGCATATCCGCTGAATTTACAACGTCAAATGCAATTCCTGTGCCCGCATATTTTTCGTTACGTTGTTCAAGTAATCTTAAACGGTAATCGTCCACGGCACGGCTTATTGCCAAATCCTTTGAAACGTCCTCCGCAACGGAGGTTACAGCATCAATTTTTCCTGAAAGAGCGTCCGCCGCAGTAATTACGCTTTGGTCGATAAGCGAAGTGACAACGGTGTTTGCCGAACGTTTTGCGGCTGAATATGATATAAGGGAGAACAGCACTGCTGCAACTGCAAATACCGCAAATGTTACAGCAATCAGTTTTGTTTTAACTGAATACTTCAATGCATTTCCCTTCCTTTCTTTTACATATATAATCATTATACAACATTTTACATTATAATGGAATGTTTTTCGGTAACTTTGATATGTAAATATTTTGTGAACAAGTTGATTGGCGTGGTTCTGAAAATAAAAATTGAAAGCGGATTTTACTTGCTAAAATTATGCAGATGTGTTATAATAAAAAAGCTGTTTTATACCTTAAACAGCACGGCATTTTTTACTCAAAGGAGAGATTTTTTTGAACATTAACGAAACCCTTGCCAAAGAATTCAAGCTCCGTCAGGAGCAGATTGACAACACTGTTTCGCTTATCGACGACGGCAAAACCATTCCGTTTATTGCACGTTACCGTAAGGAACTGACAGGTTCACTCGATGACCAGGTGCTCCGTGAAATCTTTGACAGGCTTACATATCTGCGCAATCTTGAAAAGCGTAAGGAGGAAATCACCTCCGCAATTACCGAGCAGGAAAAGATGACAGACGAGATTGCTGCTGCAATCGAAAAGGCTATAACTCTCGTTGAGGTTGAGGACATTTACCGTCCATTCAAGCCAAAGAGAAAGACCCGTGGCTCCGTTGCACGTGAGCGCGGACTTGAACCGCTTGCTGAATTTATCCTTGCTCAGGATAAGTCTTCCGACCCTAATGCTGAGGCAGAAAAGTTCGTTGACGAGGAAAAGGGTGTACCCGATGCTGCGGCGGCAATTCAGGGCGCTATGGATATCATTGCCGAGGATATTTCCGATGACGCAGAGCTGAGAAAGAAGCTCCGTGCGATGATTACAAAGCAGGGTATGATGACTTCCAAGGCGGCAAACCCCGAGGAAGAAACCGTGTACAACAACTACTATGAATTTTCCGAGCCTGTGTTCAGAATAGCGGGACACCGTGTACTTGCACTTGACCGTGGTGAGCGTGAGGACAAGCTCAAGGTAAGTATCGTAATCCCTGAAATGAGCGGCGAAAATCTTACCGCTGAAAATTATGTGAAGAACAATTCCGCTTGCGGCGAGCTTGTTAAGGCAGCTGCTGAGGATAGCTTCAAGCGTCTTATATTCCCGTCAGTTGAACGTGAAATCCGTGCTGACCTTACTGCAAAGGCTTGCGAGGACGCAATCAAGGTTTTCGCATCAAATCTCCGTCAGCTTCTTATGCAGCCTCCTGTTAAGGGCAACGTTGCTCTCGGACTTGACCCAGGTTATAGAACAGGCTGTAAGCTTGCAGTTGTTGACGACACAGGTAAAGTGCTTGAAACTGGCGTTGCCTACATTACAACAGGCGAACAGCGTAAAATTGAACAGGGCAAGGTGCTTGTGAAGAAACTTATCCAGAAGCACGGTGTTTCCATTATCGCAATCGGTAACGGTACGGCTTCACGTGAGTCAGAAGCTTTCGTTGCTGACCTTATCAAGGAAATCCCACAGAAGGTTTCATATATGGTTGTTTCCGAGGCAGGCGCTTCGGTTTACTCCGCATCAAAGCTTGCGGCGGCTGAATTCCCTGAGTACGACGTTTCACTCAGAAGTGCGGTTTCTATCGCAAGACGTCTGCAGGATCCGCTTGCTGAGCTTGTAAAAATTGACCCTAAGGCAATCGGTGTCGGACAGTATCAGCACGATATGCCTAAGGCGAGAATGGACGAAGCACTTTCGGGTGTTGTTGAGGACTGTGTAAACAGCGTTGGTGTTGACCTCAACACAGCTTCACACTCCCTGCTTTCATACATCGCAGGTATCAGTGCGGCTGTTGCGAAAAATATTGTCGCATACCGTGAAGAAAACGGCTCTTTCACAGACAGAAAGCAGCTTCTCAAGGTTGCAAAGCTTGGCCCTAAGGCTTACGAACAGTGCGCAGGCTTCCTCCGTGTAAGCGGCGGCAAGAACCCGCTTGATAACACGGCTGTTCATCCTGAAAGCTACGAAGCGGCTAAGAAAATCATCGACGAGTGCGGCTTCTCAATTGCGGATTTGAAGGGCAATAAGCTTTCTGAAATTCCAGCTGCAGCTGAAAAAATCGGTGTTGCGAAAATTGCCGAAACAGCAGGTATCGGCGTGCCGACCGTAAAGGATATCGTCAAGGAGCTTGCAAAGCCCGGACGTGACCCACGTGACGAGCTTCCACCACCACTTCTACGCAGCGGTGATGTAATGGAAATCAAGGACCTGAAGCCTGGTATGGAGCTTGTTGGTACGGTAAGAAACGTTATCGACTTCGGCTGCTTCGTTGATATCGGTGTACACGAGGACGGTCTGGTGCATATTTCACAGATTTGTGACCGCTATATCAAGCATCCTCTT
>JAFTWI010000138.1 GCA_017465345.1 Oscillospiraceae bacterium | reverse complement strand
CTGTATCAAATCAGCTTGGACATAGCAATTCCAACACGACTTTAGGAATTTACAGCCATATGTTTGCAGAGGCAAGGACTAAAACCTGTGACGTAATTACCAACGCTCTTGATTTCAATAAAAAAGAGTCCAAGAACAGAAAAGACTCATAATGGACAAATAATGGACAAAGCGATTTTTTAAAAAAAGAAAAACTCACAAACCACGTATTTTCGTGATTTGTGAGTTTACTTTTTGGTGCGGCAAATGGGACTTGAACCCATACGTCGAAGACACACGCCCCTCAAACGTGCCTGTCTGCCTATTCCAGCACTGCCGCTTATTCAATTCAGCTTAATTATTATATCACGTTAAATTTAGTTTGTCAAGTGTTTTTTGAAATTTTTCAAAAAAATTCTTAATGTATTTTCCCTACCCGCTACGCATACACTTCTATCAAAGGAGTGACCAATGCCATGCAGCTTAAAATGCAGATTAAAACCCTTGGTTTTCTTTACAATCTTGTCAAGGGCAGCGACACCTGCCGTTTACCGTCGGGTAAGCCTTTATTTGAGGCTGTGTCTCCGTCAGGTGTTTTCTCCGAAGCACTGCCCGAACAGGAAGGCGTACGCTCAGAGGCACTGCTGAAAATGTTTGCGGAAATATCCGATGACAGACGCATTAACCCACACTCTGCAGTGGTGCTGAGAAATGGCAAGCTGATTTCAGCTTCTGATTGGGAGCCGTTTTCAGCTGAATATCCACACGTTTCACATTCCCTTGCCAAAAGTATAACAGCAATGGCTGTCGGAATTGCTGTTAAAGAAAAATACATCAGCATTGACGAAAAACTGTCAGATGTTTTCGGACGTACAGGTAAGCTTTCGGACAGCGTTACAATCCGCCACCTGCTCACTATGTCAAGCGGAGTAAAATTCAATGAAGCAGGCTCTCTTATCAGCAGTAACTGGGCAGAAAGCTTTCTTTCGTCAGATACTTTCTTTGAAGCAGGCACGTCCTTTCTTTACAACAGTATGAACACCTATATGCTTTCCGCTGCACTCTGTAATCGGACGGGTATTTCCCTTTCCGAATACCTTTCACGCCGTCTTTTTCACCCTATGGGCATAGGAAACTTTTATTGGGAGAAGTGCCCAAAAGGTATTGAAAAAGGCGGCTGGGGACTATATATGAGTGTTTATGACTACGCAAAGCTTGGACAGCTATGGCTTCAGCACGGTTTATGGAACGGTATTCAGCTTCTTCCGGAAGCTTGGGTCAGCACTGCTTCCTCCATGCAGATTTCTCACAAGGATTTCTGCCGTGAAGGTTATGGGTTTCAGGTATGGATTGGCAAACACGGTACAATTTTCAGCGGAATGTTCGGTCAGCTTGTTTATATTGTTCCGAAGCTTAATATGGTTATTGCACTTACAGCAGGCAGCGAAAATCTTTTTCCCTGCGGCGGAGCTCTGAAGCATATTGATGATTTTCTCGGTAATTCACGTAATTTCAGTGCTTCTCCAATCACTCACTTCCGTTATTCCGAAGCGGCTTCTCTGCGCAGGGCGCTGTCTTCAGCGCAGTTTGGCGTACCACTGAAAACGGATACAAAGAAAAATGTTTTCTCCCGTCTCAAAGAACTTTTCACACGGAACAATGATACTCCCGAAAACGTTCTTAACGGGTTAAGCATTACTTTTGATAGCAATCGTGCTGACCTGCTCCCCTTGCTTATTCAGATTATGGAAGGCTGTTTCGGGCAAGGTATAGATAAAGTTAAATTTACTCTTTTGCGAGAAAACTTCTTTATTGGCATAAATCTTGGTGAAACCGCTGTAACTCTGCCAATCAGCTTCAATCATTCAATTTATTTCAGCTACAGAAATTATAATGTAGCCTCAACTGCCACCTTTACCACTGATGAGGACGATTATCCTGTGGTGAAAATTCAGCTTTGCTTTGTGGAAACCTCCTGCACTAAGGTGCTGAAATTTATTTTCACTGAAAATGGAGTCACGCTGAAAATCAGAGAAAACCCACAGCTTTATGGTGCACTTGATGAAATTGCAGCGCTTACTTCAGCAAACATAAATGAAAGCATACGAAAAACGCTGGGCAATCTTCTCGAAACAGATGCTGCCTCCTATAAAATAAAAAGCTTTATTGAGCCTACTCTTCAAGGCAAATACCAATTGTAAACTTAATATCTATGTACAGTTGACAATTTGCTAAAAAAACAGTATACTATTTTTGTAATACAGTTTTAAGGCGGTCAACATGAAAAACAAGAAATTAGTTCTATGCGGACTTTTTGCGGCAATAATTGCAGTGTGCTCATGGATTACAATACCATCGGCTGTGCCATTCACAATGCAGACCTTTGGAATTTTCAGTGTCCTGCTTATACTTGGAGGAAAATATGGCACTGTTGCAGTTTTTGTGTATATTTCCATAGGAGCAATCGGACTCCCTGTTTTTGCAGGCTTCAAAGGAGGATTGGGAGTAATCCTCTCTCCTCTTGGAGGATATATTATCGGATTTATAGCGCTGTCGATGATATATATGATAATCACAAAATTTTTCGGTGAAAGATTAAGAAGCCAAATTGCAGGACTTTCAATCGGACTTATTATCTGTTACCTTTTCGGCACGGTATGGTATATGCTTTTTGTTGGTGAAACGAATTTCGCTGCTGCACTGACAATATGCGTGCTTCCGTTTATCATTCCGGATATATTGAAAATGGTGCTGGCAGTTATGCTGAATAAAAGAATCAAAAACAGGATACCGAGTTAAATGCTCGATATCCTGTTTTTTACTTAGCTATTTCAATTTTAACACTGTTGAGGTCAGGCTGTCCAACATCTGCATACAGAGTAAATTTATCCCCGTAAACAGCACGTCTGCCCTTATTGTCTACAGCTTCAAAGGCACTATCGGGTACAGTTACATCAATAGTAACACTCTCTCCCTTTTTAATATGCACACGCTTGAATCCACAGAGACTCACATTCGGCACTGCAAATTCGCTGTTATCCTTTATGTACAGCTGAATAACCTCATCTGTGTCAAATTCACCACTGTTTACAGCGGTTATAACAGCTTTTCCGTCAGCAAAGGAAATGCTTATGCACTCAACCTTTGAATAGGTCAGACCATAGCCGAATGGGTAAAGAATATTATCGGTTGTATAACGGTAGGTGCGTTTTTCCATTGAGTAATCTTCAAATGGCGGAAGCTCATCTGTACTCTTGTAGAATGTAACAGGAAGCTTACCCGAAGGCGAAACCTCACCGAAAAGTATTCTTGCCAGCGCCTTGCCGCCCATCTGTCCGGGATACCACGTCTCAATCAGTGCATCTCCCATTATTTCCGGATTCACAGCACTTCCCGTTGTAAGCACAACAACCATCGGCTTGCCTGTTGCTGAAAGCTTTTCAAGGAGGACACGCTGTGACTCAGGCAGGCGCAAATCCTTCTTGTCACCTGAGAAAAATTCGTTTCCTGTGTCACCCTCTTCACCCTCAAGTGTAGCGTCAAGTCCAACACAGGCGATTACAACATCAGCATTTTCTGCTGCCGCAACTGCCTCAGCGTAACGGTCACCAGCCATTGCAAGTCCCGAAGTTCTGTCCTTGAACAGGTGACAGCCCTGTGAGTAGAGAACACGTCCCTCAAAGGCGTCCTCAATGCCCTCAAGGAAGGTTGTGTATCGGTCTGCTGTACCGCAGTAGTTACCCTCAAGTGCTGCACGGCTGTCAGCATTAGGGCCGATAACAGCAATAGTTTTCAGCTTGCTTCTGTCCAGTGGAAGAACACCGTTATTTTTCAGAAGCACCATTGATTTTTCTGCGCATTCCTGCGAAAAAGCCTTATACTCCTTGCAGGAAATTATATCGTAAGGAATATTGTCATACTCTGTTTTTTCGTCAAACATACCAAGGCGCACTCTTGTCCTCATTGCGTGAACGCAGGCATTGCGAATATCATTCTTATCGGCAAGACCCTCCTCAACAGCCGCAAGCGCCTGAAGATATGTACAGCCGCAGTTGATATCACACCCCTGTTTCAGAGCCAGTGCCGCAGACTCGGTAGCTGTGTCGGTAACATGGTGGTGCAGGTGGAAATCCTGAATTGCCCAGCAGTCGGAAACAAAGTAGCCGTCAAATCCCCACTCCTTCAGCTTGCCCATAAGATACGGACTTGCGCAGGCAGGTTCACCGTTTACACGGTTGTACGCACCCATCACGCCCTCAACCTTTGCCTCCTGTACCAGCGCCTTGAAAGCAGGAAGGTAAGTTTCCTCCATATCCTTAGGATTTGCAACAGCGTCAAATTCGTGACGGACAGCCTCAGGACCGCTGTGCACCGCAAAATGCTTTGCACAAGCAGCTGTTTTCAGCACTTCTCCGTCCCCCTGCAGACCCTTTACAAAAGCTACGCCAAGACGTGCGGTAAGGAACGGGTCTTCGCCGTAGGTTTCGTGTCCTCTGCCCCAGCGTGGGTCACGGAAAATATTGATGTTAGGCGACCAGAGTGTCAGACCCTTGTAAATGTCACGGTCACCGTGTGTAGAAAAAGCATTATACTTTGCTCTTGCTTCATCAGCGGTTATTTCAGCGGCACGGAAAATCATCTGCTCGTCAAACATTGCTGCAAGTCCGATTGCCTGCGGAAACATTGTAGCCGTACCTGCACGTGCAACACCGTGCAGACCCTCATTCCACCAGTTATAAGCGGGTATTCCTAATCTCGGAACAGGATCAGCCTGATATTTCAGCTGTGAAGCCTGCTCCTCGAGAGTCATTTCATCAGTCAACGACTCAGCACGTTCCTGCGCTGACAAAGTCTTGTCCATATATTTTTCCATAAAACAGCCTCCCTCTCAGAACTTTATTTATCATCGTAAAAAATATCGTTATTGTAATCGCCTTTTCCACATTCTTCACGCATCTTAAGGATAGTTTCGCTGTACTCCTTTGACTTTTTTTCGGCACGTCTGCCGTTTATTGAGCAGGTCAGCAGGAGAACAGCTATCCCTGTCATAATCAGCATATCACCTGTGGATATACCTATTTTGCTGCCTACAATCCACAATACAATTGTACCTACAGCAAAAAGTATGCTTGATATCCTCAGAAGTCTTGAAGGACGTTCTTTGGAAGTATATAAAAATCGGTTGCTCATCATAAGCCTCCTTGAAACACATTTATATCATACTAATTATAGCATATCTTATTATCACGGTCAACAAACGAATTTATGTATCCTAAAATTTTTTGAGAAAATTGCAAAGCAGGCTTGACATTTTATGCAAAGCGTGCTATACTAATTTTGCAAAGTTAACTTTACAAAATTGAAAGAGGGTATGACGTGAAAACAAGAATACAGGAATTACGCAAGGCAAGACGTATCTCACAGGAAGAACTTGCACTTGCCGTCGGCGTAACAAGGCAGACCATAACCTCGCTGGAGTGCGAGAAATATACAGCTTCACTGGTACTTGCCTATAAGATTGCAAAATTTTTCGGGCTGACCATTGAAGAGGTTTTCGATTTTTCATCTGAGGAACTGTAAGGAGAATTGATATGGCTGAAAACAACAACAATAAAGACAACAATAATAACAGCTTCGGATTTAATCCAGTGTTTCTTCCGTTAGGGCTCGGTGTTGGATTGATGCTTGGTTCCGCGTTTGGAAGTATCGGCATCGGACTTTGTTTCGGAAGCGCTTTCGGACTTTTGCTGGGTTCGATAGCTTCTTTCGGTAATACGGCTGATAAAGATGAAACTGCTGAGGAGGATGACGATAATGAGCAAAAGTAAATATGAGTGGCTGTTCAGCAAATGCTTTAAAACGGTTATGTCGCTTATGTTTTTCCTTTCATTTGTGGCAATGATGATAAGCCGCTACGGTGAAGAGTTAAGCGATTTTACAATAGGATTTCTTCACGGCTTTCAACTTACGGCACAGGTGCTTTGGATAATTTTTGCTGTAATTTGTGCATATAACAAGCAATCCCCGTTTGTTACAAAAGAAGAAAGGAACAAGTGATTATGGAAAAATTCAGAAAGCAGATAAAAAAGAGGTTGCAGACAAATGTGGTATTTGCTGTTTTTCTTGTGGCACTGTTTGCAACACTTATGATTATGGATGCAACAAACGCATGGAGCACGTTTCTCCCTGTTGAAGAAAACGGCGACAACGCCTTTATGGCGGGATTCCGCAGTGGTTTCTGCACCTCTCTGATTGGTTTTGCGGTTGTAAAAATAATCATTTATGCACGCACTCTCAAAGACGAGAAAAAACTTAAAGCTATGTACATAAAGGAAACCGATGAACGAAATCTGCTGATTGAGCAGAAAACTTCAACAGCAAGCTTTGCGGTAACAATTATTGGACTCGGTGTTGCTTGTGTTATTGTATCATTCTTTTCACGTCCAATTCTGTACACGCTTATATGTGTAATACTTTTTGTTTCCATTGTCAAGGCTGCATTTGGCATTTATTACAGCAAAAAGTATTGATATTGCACAAGTATTCCTGTTTGAACAGCTATATGTTGTGCACAATTACTGGTTGACAAATCAACGAATATGTAGTATCATTGTGTTAGTGGTTTAATACAATGATATATGAAAGGGTGGTTTATATGGCAACTGTTCTTGAGGTTAAGGAACTTTCCAAGAAGTACCCCAAGAAAACAAAATTTGCTGCTGAAAAGGTCAGCTTCACGGTTGAGGAAGGTGAAATCTTCGCTCTTATCGGTCCTAACGGCGCAGGTAAGACAACTACAATCAGAATGATTTCTACACTCATCAACCCAACTGAGGGCGACGCTCTCGTTGCAGGTCACAGCATCATCAAGGAGCCTGACAAGGTTCGCGAGAATATTACATACCTTCCTGACGAGGCAGGTGCGTACAAGACTATGAAGGGTATCGACTACCTTAACTTCATGGCAGGTCTTTTTGCCAAGGATAAGGAAACACTTGACAAGTATGTTGAGCGTGGAAAGGCTATATGCGGACTTGGCGACCGACTCAATGAGAAAATCGGCGGTTACTCAAGAGGTATGATAAGAAAGCTTCTTCTTGCCCGTGCAGTAATGACAAGCCCGAAGCTTGCAATTATGGACGAAGCTACATCTGGTCTTGATGTAATCAACGCTCTTGAAATCAGAAAAATGATTAAAACTCTTGCAAAGGAGCAGAATATGGCATTCCTGCTTTCCTCTCACAATATGCTGGAAATCGAGTACGTTTCCGACCGTGTGGGAATTATTGCTGACGGTCATCTGATGGTTGTAGGTACAATTGACGAGCTTAAGGAAAAATACGAAGCTGCTAACCTTGAGGAAGTATTTGAAAGGGTGGTGAAGAATCATGAAATTCGGTAATCTTCTTAAAAAGGAGCTGCGTGAGCTGATTACCTTTCAGGCAATGATAGGTATGGTTTTCACTATGGTTCTTCTCATTGTTATGGGTCAGATTATGGGCGGTGCAATGGAGGAAGGCTTTGATACTTCCACAATTACCCTCTGCAACAAGGACACCAGTGCATTTACTGAGGACGTACTTACTACAATTCAGGAAAGCGGACATACAACAATCAATTTTGTTGACATTCAGAGTGAGGATTACGCTGCTGAAATGGAAAGACTTGACCTGAAAAATGTTGTAATTATACCTGAAGGCTTCGGAGACAGCGTTACTGTAGAAAAGAAGCCTGCACAGATTCAGGTTGTAAGTCAGATGCAGAACGGCGGTTTTGCAGGTACAATGAGCACCGTTTCCGCTACAGATATAATTTCTGTAATTCAGGACGTTTGTATGGACGAGGTTCTCCTTGAAAACTATGGACTTACCGAGGCTGATATTGAGCTTATCCGTGACCCGCTGGAGCTTGTGGAATACACAACCCTCAACGGTAAAACCTCAAAGGTTTCTGTAATGGAGCTTACCGCTATAACAATGATGCAGTCTATGATTGCACCATTTGCAATTTTCTTCCTGCTTATGATGGCTTCACAGATGATTATGACAGCTATTTCCACAGAAAAGATTGACAAGACACTTGAAACACTTCTTTCCGCACCTGTTTCACGCCTTAGCGTGCTTGGTGCAAAGATGGTTGCAGCTGTAATTTCCGCGCTTCTCAATGCGGCATTTATGATTGTAGGCTTTGTATTCTATATGCTCGGTATGGTCGGCGGAGCTGTTGAAGATATCACAGCAAGTGCTATGGCTGAAACAACCAATCTCCCAATTGATGCAAGCGCACTCGAAAGCGTAACATCTCTCCCACAGGCAATGGCTGAGCTTGGTCTTACACTTACACCTATGAGCTATGTACTTTTCGCAGTACAGCTTTTCCTCACACTTGCAATCGGTCTTGCAATTTCCCTTATTCTCGGTGCAATGGCAACTGACATCAAGTCTGTACAGACACTTACAATGCCGATTATGATTGCAGTAATGATACCATTCTTTATCACAATGTTTGTTGACATCAACGAAATGACAGGCGTATTCAAGCTTATCGCATATGCAATTCCGTTTACACACACATATACAGCGCTGACAAATCTTATGAACGGCGAAATGATGCTGTTCTGGGGCGGTCTTGCTTACCAGCTGGTATTCTTTGTAGTTTGTATGTTCCTTGCAGTAAAGGTATTTACAACCGACAAGCTGTTTACAATGTCCGTAAACTTTGATGCTGGTATGAAAAAACGTGGCAAGAAAGCTGTAGAAGAATAAAAATAAAGGGTATCGACGATGTCGGTACCCTTAGTTTTCGCATAATTTAAGGGTACTGACATTGCCAGTACCCTTATTATTTTATCAAAGTATATCCAGACTATCCATACCGTCCAAATCACCAACACCTTGTTTCTGAGGTGATTTAGCATAAGCATAAGCTGATTTACCATGTTTTTTGATGTTGTACATTGCTTCATCGGCTGCAGCAATAATTTCTTCGCTGTTTTTGCCGCTTTCACGCAGGAATGCAATACCGATTGAAGCCTTGATGCTGAGTCTGAGTCCCGTTGATTCGGAAATAAAACCATTGCCAAGGATATCAATTACCTCCTGAGCAACCTTGCCCGAGTCACCGTAAAGTGTAAGATTTGTAAGACAAGCCACAAACTCGTCACCGCCAAGACGTCCCGCAAAGCCTCTTTCGAAGCATACTTCCTTCAAAGTGTCCGCAACAAATTTAAGAACCTCGTCACCGCAAGCATGGCCGTATTCATCGTTGAAGAACTTGAAATCATCAAGGTCAATGAACATCATTGCATCAAGAGATTTCTTATGTGCAGAAGATTCAATTTCCGCATCAAGAGTTTTAATGAATGTTTCACGGTTAAGCAACTGAGTAAGAGCATCATAGCTTGCACGCTGAAGCAGGTGCATTTCGCTTCGTTTTTCCTTATCAATATCCATAATAACGCCCACAATTTTTGTCGGCATTTCATCACGGTTGAAGAATTTCGTTGCCTTTATCATAACCCAGATAAAGTCACCGTAAATGCTTTTTACACGGTACTCACCCTGCATTGTATTAGCAGGTCCGAGAACTCTGTCGAGGTCAGTAAGGTATCTATCCTTATCGTCTTTGTGAATACGCAGCTTATAAAGGAAGCTTTCCTTGACGCTATCATCTTTAGCACGATAGCTGAACTGCTTATTGAAGTTCTTTGAAACAAAAACTGTATCCTTATTGAAGTTGACTTCAAATATGATATTATTAGTAATCTCAACAATGGTTCTGTAACGCTGTTCGCTTTCAAACACGTCATCAAACAGATTGTTGAAAGCCTTTCCTATAAGGCGGAATTCATCGTTTGAACGTATGTCAAACCGTGCATTCGAGTCACCCTTCTGTTTTTTCTGGAACACCTTTATAATGTCATAAACAGGTCGTGTAAAGAAAATTACGAACACTACCATTGCAACACATGAAAGAATAATCATAATAATTGAAAGATTACGCTGACTGTTAGTGTTGCGGGAAATTTCCTTGTTTAAGTTAATATCATTCGTTGCAGCAATTACCGCCCATTTGCAAGCAGGAACTGAACTTATAAAAATAGTTCTTTCATTTTTTCCTTCACCGTAATTGAAAATCGGGTCATAGCTGTCAGAATTGATTACATTACGAAGAACCGCCGAAGCCCCCTTAAGATTTTCGTCCTCAGTATAGCTGCGGATTGTTTTATACGGATATTCAAGAATATGTCCTGTATTGTCCATAATAACAGCCGTTGTATATTTATTATAATTTGAGCTGTTTACAAGATTCTGCAGATATGAAGTATTATAGAGATGATAAACAATTCCAAGAACCTTACTGTCATAGGAATAGATAGCCTTTGCTACAATAAACACCGGCGTATTGTTATTTTCACCGCCTATAAAGAAAGAAGAAATGCCGTTATTGGAAGAAGCGAGATTAAAAAGCCCCTTATAGTTTGACATACTCTTACCTGTGTCAAGTTCGTTAGTAGAAGCAATAATCATTCCCGAATTATTGATAATCATAATCTTCTCAAGAGAAGAATTACATTCTGCAAGAGTATTGAATTTATTTGAAACCTCAATATAACTTTCATCGTCTTCAGAAATTACAAACTCAGCCAGATTGCTTTGCTCAGTATAAGTCCTTACAACATCAGAAGAAGCAAGTTCCTTGGCAGAAGCAATAATATCCTCAAAATAGAAATTGATACTTTCCGCCTGATTTCCCGTAACGTTCATGGTGGATACCTGATTAAGCTCATCAGAGGTGCTGACAAATCTATTATATGAGTAGAGATTAATAATAACAATCGGAACAATTGCCAGCAATGTAATAAAGAGAATAAGCTTAATTCTTATTTTCATGGATATCCTCCTTTCAGGGAAAAGTAGCTAATTACTATTTTAATATTTTTTTTGAAAGTTGTAAACAGATTATATCCAACTTTGTTTATTGTAGACAACTTTTTTTCTTTATATTATACATTTTTACCTACCATTTTTTTTACCCGAAGCGAATACAACGTAAAGCATTGCAATCAGCACACCTCCAAGAAGCACACAAACCGCAATTTTAAAAACTTTCGGCACTTTAATGTTATCATCGGGCGATGGTATCTTTTCCGTAATTGTCTCCTCTGCCGCACTTTCATCAGGCTCAGTTATAGCCGCTGTGCTTGCCTCATAAGGTTCATCGGGGAGAGGAATTTCATTTATATTTACCGTTGTCCCTACTGAAGAAAGCGTTTCAGCCGAAACGTGCTCAGGAGGGAGTGTTGTTTCCTCAGATGAAACAGACGTTACAGAAATCTCTGTTTCAGAAGTCTTATCTGTTTCGGAAGCATTATCTGTTTCAGTTACAGGCAAATCAATAACAATTGTTTCGTCCGACTTATCATCAGGCTCTTCAATGGGTTCGTCAATAAGCTCCCCGCCGTTTCCCGTATCATCAAGAACTTCACTGCTGCTTTTGAAAACCAGCATATAAACCGAAAGAGGAGCCATTTCAAATTCAACATAATTATCTTCAATAGTCAAGTCCTCATTTAGTCTGCTGATTTCGCTTGAAGAACCGTTGAAGAAATATATCTCTGCCGTTTCGTAGTCTATATCCGATGTAATCTGAATAGAAGCCATTTTTACATTATTACTATTTTTATTGATAAGCACTGTCTTCATCTCAGTAATATCGTTTCCGCTGATTGCCGAATAAACCGAGCTCATAATATCCCCGCCGTTATCAGCCTCAACAGCCGTATCACCGAAATTGCTTCCGTAACCATCATAGTTAGTATAAATATTGATTGCAGCCTTATGGTAATCAATATTTGCCGTATTTGGCTTCAAGCACGCCATATGTACTCCGAACTCAGCAAAAATTCCGAGAGTATCTGCCGTTGCAATACCTCCGCTGATATGGTTTCCGCCTCCGAAATTGTATTCAGAAAAAGAAAGTTTTGTTCCTGGATAATACATATTTATGGAAGCTTCCAGAGTAGGAATAAGCGGGATATGCTGATTATGGCTGATTGCTATAGCACTGTTTTCAGTGTAAGTGCTGTCCCAGAAAATACGAGGCGCCTGCATTCTTGCATTATTTGAAAAAGCATTGTCACTATCGATTACAGCGTCAAGCAAACCATTTGTAGCCTCAGTGTGGTAATGAATATCGAGTACATCCAGTAAACGTGTTCCCGCAAGACGTGAAGCCTCATTCATCTTCATGAGATAATAGTCAATGAACCAGCTGTACTCACGTTTGTGATTTCCCCAATCCTCGGGATTTTTCAAATTTGTAAATGCCTCAATACCGCTTATTGAAGGTCCGTAAATCAGAGCAGTAGGGTCAATTCTTTTCACCGCAGATGAAAGCTGTGATGATTTATCAATAAGACCGTCAGCAGTAATTCTTTCAGCTGCAGCCGATGGAAAACGTTCTGTCCAGTTTTCAGGCTCATTGTCAAGAAAGTATCCGTTTATACCGCCGTCAACAGCATAACCATAACGGTTTACAAGATAACTCACATACTCGTCAATATAAACCGAATCGTCAGTTATATCAGGCTGGGAAAGATAACTGTCTGTTTTATTAAACGAAATCTCATTCCAACGGTTTACCTCGCTGTCAGAAGCAGCCATGCCCATCATCTGAAGCGTAACATACCTTGACGGCACATTGTATCGTATTGCCTTTGTCAGCAGGTATTCCGTATAAAGAGCAGGGTCACCCCATCTTCCCGGTGGATAGCTGCTGATAAGTCCTACATCATTTTCAGAGCCTGTGCCAGTGCCGCTGCTGGAAAAATTATTCTCCCAGTTATAAGAAGAAACACGAATATCAGTCTGTTTGATTGCATTTACAGTCAAAGAAGAAATATCAGACTCTGCATTGATACCGTAAATATACGGACTTATTTTACTTATTGTGTCTGTAACATCTATTGTAATATTCACACCACTGGTATCACCATAAGTGGAGCCGAATACTGCCTCAACGCTGTGGTCCTGCAACAAAGAAGCTGTCATACACAAAGCGCATATCAGCGACAGTATTTTTTTACAGTAAATTTTATTTATATTCATAGCATAATCCTCATAAAAACTTTTTGCGTAACGGTATATTCATTATAATATACCTCAGCCGCAAAAGCAAGTCAGAAGCCGCTTTTACATAATATTACGAAAATTTCAAGCTGTAAATTCCAAGCATACCGCCAAGTCTTACCCTAAGCCTCATAACTCCGCATACTTTCTTCAGCGGCACGATATATGTGCCGAAGCCGTCCTTACATGGGGAAGGCTTTATTTCAGTGCTTCCGATAAGCTCGTCCCCAGCATAAATCTCAACAGACTTTGTCTGACAGGGAGCTGAAGCAATAATTTCAACGGAGGTATAATTTTCGAAAGATGCATCATTGAAAATCAGATTACCGCCCCAGTCGTGGCTGATTGTGTAGTGGTCATTCTTATCAAAGCTGAAATCAAGAGTAACCATATCCTTACCGTCGTAATTCTTCGCTTTAAGGAAGTGTATATCTCTCGGAGGAATTACCTCTCCGACAACTTCAATCTCAGCTGTGCATCTCACATCAAGGCTCGAAGCAGCTGCTGTAAAGGTGTATGTACCGCTTTCAACGCAAAGCTTTTCACGGGTCACATCATAGAATTCAAGAACATTCCACGGCACATCAATCTCAACCTTAACAGCTTCACCTGCTCTGATTTTCACACGCTTGAAGCCGCAAAGCTGGCGGAGAGGACGCTTTACACGTGGATTATTGTGTCTGAAATAAATCTGTACTACCTCATCTCCGTCAACATCGGAAATGTTTTTCACCGTAACAGCTGTTTTAACCGTGTTGCCCTGCTGAACAGCTGTGAAATCGCTGTACTCGAACTCAGAATAGGACAAACCGTGACCAAATGAAAACAGCGGTTCACCATCGTAGTAAAGATAGGTGCTGTTGTTGGTGATAATATCGTAATCCATAATGTCTGGCAGTTCGTGAACAGACTTGTACCAGGTCATCGGGCAGCGTGCGGCAGGGTTGTTTGCACCGCTTACTGTTGCCGCAAAAGCTGTACCAAGCTCAGCGCCTGCGTGGGAAGTATACATTATAGCAGGGAGATTTTCCTTCTCCCAGTTTACTGCGTAAGGATAGCTTGCAACGATTGCAAGAACTGTATTTTTGTTACCCTCATAAGTTGCCTTGACAAGCTTATCCTGATGAGGCGGGAGAACAATGTCAGGGCGGTCATAGCATTCACGTGCAACCTGCATAGGGTGATTACCTGCACACACTATTGCCACGTCAGCCTGCTCTGCAAGCTTCTTTGCACGCTCTGCACCGCTTGAAACAACAACTATTTCAAACAGCTTATTATCGGTAACTCTGCCCGATTTTACTGTTGTCAGCACGTCATTATCATCAACGCATATATCTACCGCCCAGTCATTCCAGCTACGGAAGCTGTATGCACCGTCTGTGTGGATTGTCGGCTTGAACCATTCGTGAATAAACCACGCATACGGTGTAACGCTCTCTGCTTTGTAAGCACCGTTTTCCGTTACATACAAACCATTTGCCACAGACTTGAAGTTGATTGAGCCGGAGCCCCAGTCGTGCATTTCAAACTGTGCGTCAACCGTTGCTTCATCGGCAACAGCCTTGACCGTACCGTCCTCAGTAACAGCGAGATATTTTCCGTTTTTGCGTGATTTGATTGCAACAATATCATAGCCGTTGTCAAAGAGGACATTTTCCTTTCCGTACTCAGCTTCAAGTCCCTGCTTAATGCTGATTTTGTAGCTTGTTCTGCCCGTGTACCAGTCGCAGTAATTCTCATCAGCAATCGGACCAGTCAAAGCAATTTTCTTTTCCTTCGCAATCGGCAGCAGACCATTATTTTTCAGCAGACACATCTGCTTCATTGCCGCCTCACGGTTTACCGCACGGAATTCCTCCGTATCAACAGCCTTACCCATATCCTTATATGGGTGCACCTCATCAAACTCGCCAAGGCGGAAACGTCCGTAAAGCACGTTGCCCACAGCCTTGTCGATATCTGCTTCGGTAATAAGCTTTCTTTCCAAAGCATCATAAGCAGCCGCAGCAACCATATCCGCAGGGTCGGTCATACTGTCTGCACCGTTTTTAAGGCAGATTGCCAGTGCCTCTGCGTGGGTTTTCACGATTTCGTGGGAGAGTACATTCTGTGAGAAATCACCACCGTCCGTAACAACAAAGTCGAGTCCCCACTCGTCCTTAAGCAGATTCTGAATATCGGGATTCATTACTGCAGGCACGCCCGACAACTCATTATATGCCGCCATAATTGAATGTGCGCCGCCCTCGGTGATTGCGCCCTTGAATGCACGATAGTAGTATTCGTGAAGTGTTCTCGGCTCAACATTTGCGGAACAGCTTCCCCTGTCCTTTTCGTTGTTGTCGGCGCAGAAATGCTTCAGTGTTGGAACAGTTTTCAGGTAGAATTCGTCCTCGCCTGCAAGACCCTTTGTGTATGCCTTTGTCATTTCACAGGTCAGAAACGGGTCCTCGCCATAAGCTTCTTCGGTACGCCCCCAGCGTGGGTCACGCTCCATATCAACGGTTGGTCCCCACACCATAAGCTTGCCGATTGGGTTCTGATTATAGTAGTAACGTGTTTCCTCAGCAGCAATTTCACCCAGCTTATACATAAGCTCAGGGTCAAACATAGATGCCATACCTATTGGCTGAGGTGTAACTGTCGAAATCTCATCATCTGAACGTCCCACATAACCGCGGGCAATTTCAGTGCCAACGTACCACTCGCCTATATCAAGACGTGGCACTGCCGCCATATGTGAGGAAAGCATATTGATTTTTTCGTCTGTTGTGAGTCTCCCGAGCAAGTCGGAAAGACGTTCTTCAATTGGGAGAGAGCTGTTGCGGAATGGATAATTCATAACGGTTCCTCCTTAGAGCACGAAATAATATGTAAATGGATAAATAATTGCAAGAAGAATAACGTTTATCAGTGTAAACACACCGAGATACTTGATTGGCTTTGCATCGTCAGTCTCCATATAAATACGGAAGGAAATCAGACTTGCAAGGCTTGCCACGAGAGTACCAAGTCCGCCCACGTTTGTGCCAAGCACAAGAGCACGTCCGTTATCGGTAAAGCCTGAAAGCATAAATGCCGCAGGAACGTTGCTGATAACCTGACTCACAAGGGTTGAAGCGAGAAACTCCTGCCCCTCAACAAGACCTGTAACGAACTCATTTACAGCTGGCATATTCTGAAGGTTGCCCACAAACACAAAGAACGACGCAAAGGTAAGAAGCAGGCTGTAATCAACCGCAGTAAACAGACGCATATCGAGAATCATTGCAACAATACAAACCGACGCAAACACCCATATTACGTCCAGCACACCGAAAACTGCCAGCAAACAAAGTACGAAAAGTATCACATAGAAACCGAGGAAGCTTTTATTTTCCAGCACTGCCTCTTCGTTTCTCTCCGTACCCAGCGGCACATTCTTGATGAACATACAAAGTATAAAAATCAGCGTTGCGCTGAGTGCAAAAACAGGAAATGTTGTGCCGAAGAAATCGTCAGGAGTATAGCTGTAAAAATCGTACAGATAAAGATTCTGTGGATTGCCGAATGGAGTCAGCATACTGCCGAGGTTAGCCGCCGCAGTCTGCACCGTCACAACATAAATCATAGCTGAAGGAAGCTTGCTGAAAAGAGCAGCTGTAAGCGGCACGAAAGCAATCAGTGCCACATCGTTGGTAAAAAGCATTGACGCAAAAAAAGTGATAAACACAAGCGTTGTACCTGTACGCCTTGCCATAGGTGTACCCTTGCCGAGAAGCTTTCCCGACAGCACCGAAAGAAGTCTGCACTCACGAAATCCCGCAACCGCAATCATCAGACAGAAAAGCAGACCGATGGTATCAGTATTTATGTATTTCACAAAATGCGTAATAGGTACAAAAAAACAGGAAATCAGCGCCGCAAGCGTAGCTATTATAACGAGAAATTCCTTTTTGCAGAATTCAATAATCCCTTTCACCCTAAACGTCCCCTAATCAAATTCAGAATAAATTTATCACAATACCGCTCAGCACGCCTACAGCATAGACAATGCCTGTGATAATAAGATTTTCCTTCACATTCTTATTCGCACGGAAAAGCACTGCAAGACCAATACCTGCTCCTGTGCAAAGACCTGCAATTGCTGTACCGAACTCAATTGCACCCTCAGCATAAAGCTCCGTAATCAGCACCGAAGCCGCACAGTTAGGTATCATTCCCACAAGACCTGCTACAACAGGCTGAAGCACCCCCATATTTTCGAGGAAATGCTTTACGTTTTCCTCGCCCACGAGTCCGAAAACCGTGCCAAGAACAAGATTTACAATAATAATGAAAATACCGATACCGATTGTATGCTTCAGAGCGGAATACCATACACCGTGACTTCCGCAACCACATTCCGCCTCGTCACACAGGTCACCGATATGTTCATCGTCCGTCTTGATTTTCAGCACCTTCATCACAAGGTCAACAGCGATACCTGCCACAGCGGCAATAATGACCTTTGTCAGCAGAAGCTTCCATATCATGCCCGCCTTGTCAGGGTGTGCAAGAAGTATCGGAACAGCCTCATCAGATGTTGACAGGAACACAGCAACAAGCGTACCCGCTGTAATGACACGTCCCGCATAAAAATTTGAAGCTATAACTGAAAAACCGCACTGAGGAACACATCCGAGAAGTGCACCTATTGCCGCACTGCCTGTTCGTCCACCGCCGGATTTACGCAGAAAATTCACAAGCTTGTCCCCTGCCTTGTGTTCAAGCAGCTCCATAAGCAGAAATGCAATAAACAGAAACGGAAGCATCTTTGCCGAATCAAGCAATGCATGAAGTAATATATCAAGAAAATCAAATCCATCACCATGGTGATGGTGGTTCTGAAGTGTCAGAAGAAAACGTGGAAAAAATGTCATTTTTTTATTCCTTTCGGTTAAAATTGCTTTAACGTTTATTATAACATATTCCGCCTTACATTTCAAGTCCAAAGTGCGGTTTACCCCAAAGAAAAAAGGTATCGGACCTTATATCCGATACCTTTATATTTACTCAAGATTAAGCTTCTTTGAAAAAATTCTTTCTGCTCCGATGAAAAATGCCACCATCAGTACAACTGTGTAAATGGTTGAGACATACATTGATGTCATCATATACTTGTAGCCGACGTCAAATGGAACAACTGACTCGATATCAGTCATATATTTCACCATATCTGCGGACATGAACATCATAAATACGCCTGAGAGAATCTGCTCAACGATGTAAAGTGCAAAGAACATCAGCACAGACATTCCCAGTTTATGTGTGTGAAAAAGATTACCAAGTGCAAGACTCATATAGATTTGCAGCACCATAAATCCCGGGGTAAGCACAATTGTCACAATGCAAATTATGAAAAGATTGCGGAGCTGTTCAGGTGTACCATTAACAGTATCCTCAACAAATGCCGCTGAAAGAGCTTCCCAGCCGATATCCAGTTTGAACAGCCACAACATCTCTCCCGAAACAATACCGAAGCATATTCCCGCCACAATAACCGATGCTGCTGACCAAATGTAAGTAGTGACTAATTTACTTGTAATAAGCTGCCATGTCGGTACAGGAAGGGTATGCATCAGATAACCCTCATCACGGACAAGATTCTTGTAGAAACGTATTGTAGCGATAACCATAATCATCGTGAACATTACGATAAATGCCGCAATAAAAAGGACTGCACAGATAATCATCATTATAGCAAAGAATCGGTTTCCCTTGAAAATATCCGTCAGCCTGTCCAGCGCCATCAGCAGAAAGCTGAACAGAAGCATTGCCGCAAAAACAATGCCATATCGCTTGTAGTCGGCAAGAATATCATATTTGATAAGTTTCCCTAACATGCGAACACCTCCCTGAACAGTCCGTCCACGGATTTGCCGTGCTCCTCGCGGATTTCGTCAACCGTTTTATGCATCACCAAACAACCGTACTTAATCATAATTACTTCGTCAAGAACATTCTCAACGTCGCTGATAAGATGCGTGGAAATAATAACCGAGGCATTCTCGTTATAGTTTCCGATAATCGTCTTTATTATGTAGTCACGAGCCGCAGGGTCAACGCCCGCAATAGGCTCGTCAAGCAGAAAAAGTTCTGCATCACGGCTCATAACAAGAATAAGCTGAACCTTTTCCTTTGTACCCTTCGACATGGTTTTTAGCCTGTCTCCGCGCTTGATATTAAGCCTTTCCAGCATGCTGTAAGCGATTTCCTCGCTGAAATCCTCATAGAAATCCTTGAAAAAATCGACAGCCTGCTTAACAGTCATCCACTCGCTGAGATAAGTTCTCTCAGGCAGATAGGAAACGATTTTCTTTGTTTCAATACCGATTTCCTTTTCCGAAATCGTAACCTCGCCGCTGCTCTTTGTCAGCAGACCGCTGAGAATTTTGATAAGAGTAGTTTTACCGCTTCCGTTAGGACCGAGCAAACCGATAATTTTTCCTCTTTCAATATTCAGATTTATATTATTAAGTGCAATAGTTTCCCCGAAAGTCTTGCACAAATTTTTACATTCAACCAGCACTATTTCTGTTCCTCCCCTCTGATATAATCCTCAAGAAGTTTCACAACTTCCTTATTATTATATCCAAGATTATACATCTTTTTAAGGAACAAGTCAAGCTGCTCGTCAGCAAGACGGCGTCGCAACTCTGTAATCGTTTCCGAATTTTCGGTAATAAATCTTCCTGATGTACGCTGAGTAAAGAGCAGTCCCTCTCTTTCCAGTTCAGAAAGAGCCTTCTGCATGGTATTCGGGTTTACTTCCGCCTCGGAAGCAAGGTCACGAACGGAATCAAGCTTGTCCCCTGCTTTATAGTCACCTACGGCAATACGGAATTTAATCTGCTCCATAATCTGAAGATATATAGGCGTTGACGAATCAAAGTTCCAAGGCATATACTCCCTCCTTTGTGTATTATTCGTTTAATACAATGATATACTATGTTTTCATTTTTGTCAAGAGGTTTTGAGAAATTTTACATATAAATAATAATTTGCTGCACCACTAATCATTCTGCATATACAGACACTGCTTTTCTTTTCTGAAAAATTTTATTATCCCTCCAAAACACCATTTCCATTGCACATTATATTCCCAATTTGTTATATATTTTTTACAAAAACCTCTTGACAGTAAATCGTTTACAATGTAAAATATAGATATGCGGTTAAGCCGTGTTAATTATGGTTTAAATTGGATTATACATATCAAGGAGGAAACTCACATGAGCGAATTTTTCAAGGAAATCGGCAAAATCCCTTTTGAGGGCAAGGACAGCACTAACCCACTTGCATTCAAATACTACAACCCTGATGAAGTAGTAGGCGGCAAGACAATGCGTGAACAGCTCAAGTTCGCACTTTCCTGGTGGCACACTATGGGCGGCGACGGTACAGATATGTTCGGCTGCGGTACAACTGACAAGAGCTGGGGTGAAACAGACTCTGTTGCTAAGGCAAAGGCTAAGGTTGACGCTGCTTTTGAAATTATGGATAAGCTTTCCATCGACTATTTCTGCTGGCACGACCGTGACCTCTCCCCTGAGTACGGCTCACTTGCTGAAACAAACGAAAAGTTCGACGAAATCGTTGATTACGTTGCTGAAAAGATGAAGGCTGACCCAAGCAAGAAGCTTCTCTGGGGTACAGCTAAGTGCTTCGACCACCCACGTTATATGCACGGCGCAGGCACTTCCCCATCTGCTGACGTTTTCGCTTTCGCTGCTGCACAGATCAAGAAGGCTGTTGAAGCTACAATCAAGCTCGGCGGTCAGGGTTACGTTTTCTGGGGCGGCCGTGAAGGTTACGAAACTCTCCTTAACACAAATATGGGTCTTGAACTTGACAATATGGCTCGTCTTATGAAGATGACTGTTGAACACGCTCGTTCCCTCGGCTACACAGGCGATTTCTACATCGAACCAAAGCCAAAGGAACCAACAAAGCACCAGTATGACTTCGATACAGCAACAGTTCTCGGCTTCCTCCGCAAGTACGGACTGGAAAATGATTTCAAGATGAACATCGAAGCTAACCACGCTACACTTGCTCAGCACACATTCCAGCACGAACTCCGTGTTGCAAGAGAAAACGGTGCATTCGGTTCTATCGACGCTAACCAGGGCGATACACTCCTCGGCTGGGATACTGACCAGTTCCCAACAAACGTTTATGACGCTGCACTCTGTATGTACGAAGTTCTCAAGGCAGGCGGCTTCACAAACGGTGGTCTCAACTTCGACTCCAAGGCTCGCCGTGGTTCCTACACACCTGAGGATATCTTCCACAGCTACATCGCTGGTATGGATACATTTGCACTCGGCCTCAAGATTGCACAGAAGATGATTGACGACGGCAGAATTGACAAGTTTGTTGCTGACCGTTACGCTTCCTGGACAACAGGCATCGGTGCTGACATCATCAGCGGCAAGGCAACAATGGCTGACCTTGAAAAGTACGCTCTCGAAAAGGGCGAGGTTGTTGACAGCCTTTCTTCCGGCAGACAGGAAATGCTTGAATCTATCCTCAACAACATTATGTTTAATCTCTAATTGATTGAAATTCAGCGGGCGACCTCAGGTCGCCCCTACATTTATACAGAAATTTGAAGTGCGTAAAGATATGCTTTTTTAATTCCAAATTACGCATTCCGAATTCCGAATTGATTTAAAGGAGCGATTATTATGCGTTATGTAATTGGTATCGACGTCGGAACAAGCGGCACAAAAACCGTTCTGTTCGACGAACTCGGCAAGGTTATTGCCTCCGCAACAGTTGAATATCCTATGTATCAGCCGCAGAACGGCTACGCTGAACAGGACCCTGCTGACTGGTACAATGCGGCTATATCCACAATCAAGACAGTTATCACAAAGAGCGGCGTAAGCAACAAGGATATCGTTGGTATCGGTCTTTCGGGACAGATGCACGGTCTTGTAATGCTTGACGAAAAGGGCGAGGTTATCCGCAAGTCAATTATCTGGTGCGACCAGCGTACCGCTAAGGAAGTTGACGAGATGAACGAAAAGCTCGGACGTGAAAAGCTTATCGAAATCACCGCAAACCCTGCTCTTACAGGCTGGACAGCTGCAAAAATTCTCTGGGTAAAGAACAACGAGCCTGAGAATTACGCAAAGTGCCGCCACATTCTTCTTCCAAAGGACTACATCAGATATATGCTAACCGGCGAGTTTGCAACTGAAGTTTCTGATGCTTCGGGTATGCAGCTTCTCGACGTACCTAACCGTTGCTGGAGCAAGGAAGTTTGCGACGCTCTCGGCATTGATATGTCACTTCTTGCTAAGGTTTACGAGTCCTGCGAGGTAACTGGCAAGGTTACAGCTTCTGCGGCTGAACTGACAGGTCTTGCAGAGGGAACAATCGTTGTGGGCGGTGCTGGTGACAACGCTGCAGCTGCTGTTGGTACAGGTGTTGTTACAGATGGCAAGGCTTTCACAACAATCGGTACATCGGGCGTTGTTTTTGCTCACACATCAAAGGTTTCCATTGACCCTAAGGGACGCGTACATACCTGCTGTGCGGCTGTACCAAATTGCTGGCACATTATGGGTGTAACACAGGGCGCAGGTCTTTCTCTCAAGTGGTTCAGAGATAACTTCTGCCAGGCTGAAAAGGATACTGCAAAGCTTATGGGTGTTGACGAATATTACCTCATGGACAAGGAAGCTGAAACTGTGCCAATCGGTGCAAATCGTCTGCTTTACCTCCCATACCTTATGGGTGAGCGTACACCGCACCTTGACCCTGATGCAAGAGGTATGTTCTTCGGACTTTCCGCAATCCACACAAAGAAGGATATGCTCCGTGCAGTAATGGAAGGCGTTGCGTACTCTCTCCGTGACTGTGTTGAAATCTGCCGTGAAATGAACATCAACGTTTCCGATATGATGGCTTGCGGCGGCGGCGGAACATCTCCGCTGTGGAGACAGATGCTTGCTGACCTCTATGCTTGCCCTGTAAAGACAGCTTCCTCCAAGGAAGGCCCTGCTCTTGGTGTAGCAATCCTCGCACTTGTTGGTGCAGGCGTTTATGCAACAGTTCCTGAGGCTTGCGAAAAGCTTGTTGGCGTTGACAAGGTGCAGGAGCCTGTAGCTGAAAATGTTCCTGTTTACGAAAAGTATTTCAGACTTTACGACGAGATTTATCCTGCTGTTCAGGACAAGTGTGCAAAACTTGCCAAATTGTAATTTGGCAAGTTTCCGAGTATTTTCGCTTTGCGAAAATACATCGGCAATCAGCAAAATTATAATCAATAAAACGGGTACCGTACAATTTTACGGTACCCGTTTTACTGTTGTTGACAAAAATAGTATAATAAAGTATAATGATTACCAACAGTCAACGGAGGTCATTATATGAAAAAAGCTCTTAAAATAGTTGTGCCGATTGCGGTGGTAATTGTGCTGTTGGTGCTGTTTTATTTTATATTTCTTGTGCCAAGATTTGAATTGAAAAAGAAAATAGATGAAGTTATGCCGAGTATTTTAAACAACTCAGATTATTTTACAGAATATGATATTATTGATACTTCTTTTGTTACTGTGGATAATTACAATATTTCTGACACCTCATTTGTTGGTGCAGAAGATAATGAACATATTTCTGTAGATATTCCTGCAACAATGGAATACAGTATAAATGATGGTGACATATCTATTTTGGAACGCGGTAATTATTACAGAAATTCCGCTGAAGAAGATATATGCTTTTATAATCGCCCTAACAGCCTCGTAAATTGTTATGCACTAACAGATAACTGGGCTGATGAAATGTGTGATATTTCAATTGATGACTTGAAAGAAGGCTTTGATAGTCTTGGATATGGTAATCCATTTACTGAATATGGGTGTTGGAAATGCATAAGGTCGGTAGATAAAGATGATTATAGCTTCTGGAATATAAAATCAGATTATGCATTATATGTATCAGCTTATATTTCATCGCTTGTTAATGAACTACATCGCCCTGACATATGGAATTTGGAATACATATATGAAAAAAATAATGTTTGCGGAATAATTCACATAAAGAAATATGATAATTATTCAGATGATGATACTACTAAGTATTATGTCATTTTTGATATATTTGATGCAAGTGAAGCTGATACAAAATATAAATGTTCAATTGATATACGTATGCAATCCCTCGACGACATTTATGCAGTAATCAACTCGGTAGAAATAATCAAATAAAATTACGGGTACCGTGCATTTGTACGGTACCCGTTTTTAGTTATGTGTAAATTAATCTTCCTTGGAATTTGCAATAGACTGCATAAATGCGTCACTAGCAGCTGTCGGTTTTTCGGGAGCAACAATATCGTCCTTCATTCTGTAAGCGAAGATAAATGCTGCTGCGCCGATTGCTATAGTAATTACACCTGCAACGAGGAGGTTTGGAATAAGAGCTGTAACAACACTTGTTACGCCGATACCGCCGATTGCAATAAGTGTACCTATCATAGCCTTTTTCTTTGTTACGAAAAGCATAATCACGATTGCTGCTGCAACCATAAGAAGTGCTGTGCCGAAGGATGCAAGAATCTGTGCAATTGCATCGTTCACAGTAAATTCTATGTAGATGGATTTCATTTCAGCAACCATTTCCTTTGTAATCATACCCATATCAACCGACATTGCATATATCTGGTCAAATGCACCGCTGTTAATCTGAGAGAATGTCAAATACATACTTACAAGTCCGAATGCAATTGTAAGCAGCTGCGGAATACCAAAGCCAAGACCTGCGGAAAGTGCTGCCTTGAAGGTACGAGCCTTCATACAGTTCTTGATAAGGACAAGCATTGAGAAGCCGATAACTGCGGCAGAAATAACAGAAATTGCAATTGTCTGCCATACAGGTGGTTCAGCAGTTAAGCTTGCAGCGTCCATTTCAGTCATTGATGTAGGAATAGTCACTATAACTGTTCCGATTGCAGTGATAATTGCAGCAATAATAAACGCAAGCACACCTGCCCAGAAGCTTGAGCCTTTAATTTTTCCCATTGCAAGGAGTGCAATGCCGCCGATAAGAGGAATTACACCTGTTAAAACTATGCCAATAAGTACACTATAGATTACGCCTTGAGATATCATAGATAGCACCCTTTCTTTTTGTATTAATGAATTAGTACAATATGATAATAACACGATTTTATATCATTGTCAAGGGGTTATTGAAAAAAAATTTATATATGATATAATTATTTTTGAAAAATTTTTTATTAGTGAAAAAAATTGCCCTTCTGAATTGTATTTATTATGTAAGAGCAAATAATACAAAATATTTCGGCAAAGTAATTACTGCCATTGGGGGAAATAAAATGTATTCGGAAGAAACTGTCAGCTACGGAACTGACGGTTACATTCAGTATGTGCTTGATACCTACTCACAAACGCTTATACGGCTTTGTTATACATATGTACGCAACATCTGTGACGCTGAGGATATTACTCAGGACGTGCTTGTGTCCCTGCTGAAGCGTGGGAAGGGTTTCGACAGTGCGGAACATGAAAAAGCGTGGCTGCTTAGAACGGCTATCAACAAAAGCAAAAACCATCTTAAATCGGGATGGATAAAGCGCACAGTACCGCTGAATGAAACTGACAATTCTGAAACAGATGACTCTTTGAGTGAAAAAAATCAGGTTATGGAGGCTGTTCTGTCACTGCCTGAGAAATACAGAACAGTTATTCACCTGTTCTATTATAACGGCTACTCCATAAAGGAAATCTCTGCTATTGTAGGAAAAAAGCCTGCAACGGTAGGAACACTTCTTGCACGTGGACGCACGCTGCTGAAAAACATGATGATAGGAGGTTTTGATGAAGATGAACAAGTCAATTAAAGACTACAAGGACGCTATGGACAGCATAAAAATATCTGACAGCTTTTATAAGCGTACCGAAATTCTTCTTAGCGAAAGCTCCGAGATGGAGATAACCAAAAGCAGCTCCTCCAAAATCAGAATTGTTTCAAGAGCTGTAATGGCATCGGCAGCCTGCCTGCTGGTTGCTTTCGGTATAAAAACTGTTGCTGACAACCGCACTGTATCCGATACAACAGCTGTTACCGAAATTATTGTTCAGGAAACAACAGTGGTAACTGTTCCTGTTACTATACCCGAAAGTGCTTCACCTGTTATTGACCGTCCTGAAGCTGAGGAATTTATTGGCGATTCAGGAGTGCTGATGGACGATATGCCTGCAATTCCAGAAGGTGATTTATCCGACAGCGATGCAGGCGGAGACGTTAAAACCAATCCTACAGCTTCTCCCGAAAGCTCAGTTGAGGAAGAAGCTGGGTTTAAAACAGATGTTGAAGATGATGTAGCTATAAGCATGGAAGATGACAGTGATGATTCTGACAAAGACGAATTTTCCGGCAGTGGATATGTCTCTGAAGAAGATGCAGACACAGACTCTGATTCAGGCTTTGTTAACAAAAGCCCAGAAGACGCTGAGTATGATGATGCCGATGCAGGAGCAGAGTCAGAAGATGACGTTGTAACAGAAGAAACTTTTACAACAACATCAAGAGAAGGCTACCCCGAAATGTCTGAACCTGAGGGTGCTGAAAATATACCTCCTCTCGGCGAAACAGCCAACGATAAAGTAATGGTGGAAATTACTCCTTACTTTGATTTGAGCAATGTCAAGTCGGGTGAAAATCCTGTTATAAAAAGCGGCAATGAATGCAGTGAACTTATCTCTTCCGTTGCTGTTGCAGCAGAAACAAGTCCTCAAGACGAAAATATACCGTTTACGTCAGTTTTCCTCGTTCAGATTTATGAAAAGGATACCGAACTTCCATACTACAGCATTTATCTGACCAATGAAAAAACAATTGTTATTACCCGTCATGACATTGACGCGCAAAGGAGAAGCACTTGTTTTGTATCCGAAGCGGATTATGACAAAATTCTTCATATTCTGTTCAGTGAATTCGGTAAAGAGTCAGAGTATGATTTCTTCTACGATTATTATATCAACACCGATTGACTTAAATGCTGTCCCCAACAGCGTTTAAATAAACTTTCCCAAAGAAAAATTCCTGCCGTCTTTTGCGATGGCAGGAATTTTTTTATTCTTCTGTTTCGTCAGAGTCACCGTTTTTGCTCTGGCGTTTATAACTAAGAGGGCTGACACCCACGTACTTCTTGAATTTGTTATGGAAGTAATTGATGTTGGTATAGCCAACCATTTCAGCAACCTCATAAACCTTGTACTCATCCAGCGCAAGAAGGCGCTTTGCTTCAGTAATTCTTATGCGGTCAAGGTAGTTATTGAAGTTCTCACCTGTATACTGGTGGAAAACCTTTCCGAGATAAGCACTGTTGTAGCCGAAAATTGTAGCAAGCTGTTCAAGACGAAGCTCACGGTTATAGTTGGAACAGATATACTGAACAACACGCTCCATTGTACTTTTGGTAGTACGTCCGAAATGAGTGTTTGACAGGTCGGAAAGGACTTTTTTCAGATACTCAATAATGTCAAAAAGGCTTGACTTTTCACCGAGATGAGCAATAAACTCATCGTTAAGGAACTGCTCTGTTTTCTTGTCACCGATATTCTTGGCAACACGCACCTTCAGTTCCATAGCACCCGTAATGCAGATTACCTTGATACGCTCAGCGGTAAATGTATTGCTGCAAAGAGTCTGACGGAGGGTTTCGAGAATATTGTCCAGCTTGTCCAAATCATTGATTTCAACATAAGCATAAATCTGCCCGAAAATCTCGTCAATTTCATTTTCAGCCTTGCTTTCGCTGCTGAGAGTTTCATTTGTAACTACTCCGCAGTGCAGATACATAAATCTGTTCTTGAAAAGCGCTCCCGCTTCCTGATAGGACTGGTTGATTTCATACGGACTTGTAACCGTATCGCCCACTGTCACAAAAATCTTACCGAAATAATCCTTGCTCAGCTTCATAAGATAATCAATGATATCCTGACGTTTCCAGCCCTTGAACAGCACTGCCGTAATGCCGCTGAGGTCGGGAGTAATAACGTCCACATTATCAAAGCTTTCAAGTCGGGATTTAACAGTTGCCAGCATAAGCGACTGCTCATCAAGCTCCATATCCTCAGAGGAACTGATAATTGCAGCATCATAGCAATCATAGTTATACATTTCAAGGGAGCTGTTTCCGATAATATTTTCATCACCGAGAAGCAGTGCACGAACAAGCTGGGTATTGATATACTCACTGCCCTTCTGCATTGTGACCTCGTCCTTGCGTTCCTCATGAATTTCTTCACGCAAAGCTTTAAGCGCCTCAATAAGCTCGTCCTCATCAACAGGCTTCAGAATAAAGCCCTTTACGCCAAGAGACATAGCTTCCTTTGCATAAGTAAAATCGGAATATCCCGAAAGGATAAGGCATTTACCCTCATAACCTTCTTTTTTTGCAGCTTCAATCATCTGAATACCCGTTCTGCCTGGCATTTTTACGTCAGCAATTACAATATCGGGACGCAGAGACATAATTTTGGACAAACCATCGTCGCCATCCTCGCCCTCGCCTATAACCTCAAGACCAAGCTCGTCCCAGGGAATCATCATCTTTACACCCTGACGAACATTGGGTTCATCGTCAACAAGAAGAACCTTCAGCATCTTATCACTCCTTATTTATCTTTGAGCTTATTTCCATATACTTTTCGGGAAGCCGCTTCATAACATTTTCATCGACTTCTCGAGGAATGGTCACCCTGATTGTAGTACCCTGACCAAGGACGGTTTCAACACTCATACCGTACTGTTCGCCGTGATACATTTTTATGCGCTTATTTACGTTTGTAAGACCAATACTCTTACCCGAAGATGTATCGTTCTTTTCAAGCTTTGCTAACAGCTCCCTGAGTCTGTCGGAGCTTATTCCGCTGCCGTTGTCCTGAACCTCTATAAGCACATTTTCTCCCTTATAGAATACCTTGATACTGATTTTACCGTTAGCCTTTTCGCCCTCAATACCGTGAACAAAAGCGTTCTCAACGATAGGCTGAATTATCAGCGGAAGAATTTTATACTGTCTGTCAACCTCACAATAAATGTTATACGAAACTCTGTCACCGAAACGTGCAGACTGCAATTCAAGATAGCTCTTTGTAAATTCCAGCTCAGACTCCAGCGTAACCATACCGTCCTTAACCTCAAGACACCGTCTCATAAACTTTCCAAGCTTCTTTACAAGGTCAGCAGTTTCTTTATCATTATTTACATACGCTTTCATACGGATAGTTTCCAGCGTATTATACAGAAAGTGCGGATTAATCTGACTCGCCAGCGCCTTGAATTCCGCCTCAACCTGATTGAGCTTAAAGCTTTCCGACTGAATTTTTGCCTTGTATGCATCATTGATAAGAGTCTGCATACTGTCAACCATCTTTTTCAAGTCCTCATAAAGGTCGAATATTTCGTCCGTGCCCTTGATTTCTTCAGTAAGTTCAAAATTACCCGCAGCAACATTGTGCATCTGATTTTTGAGGAACTGAATACGACGTGAGAATACACTTGAAAAAAGATATGCAAGCAGCACCGAAAGAAGAATACAGAGTGCAACATACCAAATATAAGTAAGAACAACCTCAGATGTTGTATCATTAAAAAGCGAAGCAGGGCTGATTATACAAACATGAAAGGGATTTCCCGTGTTTTCATAATCAAAATAAGAAACAACGGTATGTCCTAGTTTTCCAAGACGGCTGTTACCGGAAATAATTTTAGAATCGCTTATACCATATGCCGAAATCTCATCCATTTCGGATATGAGCGTTCCGACAGGAAACTCTTCTTCATTACTGAAAAAAACAACTCCCTTTCCGACACTGAAAATTATACGGTAAGTGTTCGGCAACTCATCACAAAGAGAATCATATACATAAGGACTGACCGAAACAACTGCAGCACCCATAAACATTCCCGACGTATTTTTCAGCGGTGTAACAAGACAAAGCGAATACTCCTCCGTATTTTTATCAAGAATAAGCTGCCATTTCGGCTGGCTGTAGGCTTCAGCCTCCTGATACCAGTATGTATTTCTTAACTCATCAGTAACCTCATAAAAATTATCATGACCAACAAATCCGCTTTTGTCAATATAATACTTTATTTCATCAATCTGAGGATATGCATCAATTATATCCGAAGCAGCAGTAGTCTGCATATAAAAATTATAATACTCATCGCTTGTAGAAAAGCTGTTGTGGAGCAACGCATTTATATCGCTGTTATTTACAGCTCTCTCACTGATATTTGAAACAGTCACAATACTATCCTTCAATCGGATTTTCAAGCTGTCAGCAGAAGAAATAATTTCGTTTTCAGCATTGGTTCTTATTGTATCAGCAAGATTCCAAAGCAGAAAAACACCCGCAAGAACAGTCGGAACAATAGCTGCGATACACATAAAAATCAGCTTATTACGGAACTTTGTATTAAGCAAAACTTGAATAGGATTCATCATACGCTTATACCTCCGTAAAAAATGTATTTAATTAATTTTAACACATTTCCCCTCCATATGTATGAACATTCAGTGAACAGAAGCGCACAGCAAAAGGGCACCGTTTATAGCGGTGCCCTTAAAATTACTTTGTATCAAACTGGCTTTCGTGACGCTTGAAGAAGTCCACTCTTGGTTCAAGGAACTTGATATCGTGGTTATCCTTGCCATCAAGAATATTCTTGCTCATCGGGTCGAAGATGTAATCCCAATTCCACATACCGTCATCAAGCTGCATATAATCCTGTACCATCTTTGTTCCCTCAGGAGCGATAGGGTGGAGGAGAACAGCAGCAGTCTTGATCATATGGAATACATTAATCATCCACTTTCTGCGGAGCTCGTTGTCATCAGCCTTGTCAGCCTCAGCCTTTGCCTTAGCCATGTACTTACTTGCCTTTCTGATGTAGGAGTCAAGCACGTAAGTAACCTGATGGAACTCAAACTTATACATGAAGCGCTCGTATTCGAGAATTGCCTTTTCGGAGTCAGCAAGGATATTTTCATCAACCTCGCCAACAGGCATCTTACCGTCAAGATACTTCTGCGCATCGTAGAAGCAGGTGCGGACAATTCTGTTGAATACGTTGGAGAGGAGGAAGCCCTGTGTTGTAACTGGATCGTCCTCTTCAGGCTTAGCAATCGGATTGAGAGGCTTAGGCTGGAAGCTTACACTTCTCATACCGAGACCGAGACTGAGGAAGTGCATACGGAGTTGTTCAGCTGTGTAGTAATCAAGCAGTTCAGCAGCCATAGGAGGCTTGATGTTGCCGCTGCTGGAAGCCTTCTTGTCAAGGAAAAGAATGTGGTG
>JAFTWI010000137.1 GCA_017465345.1 Oscillospiraceae bacterium | reverse complement strand
GTTCTCTATGCTTTTCCAATCAAAGAAATTAATATTTGTATGCCTAAATGGGTTACAGGGCTTGTTAAGGGTCATTGGCTCAAAAAAGATGTTTTTGATTGTATCAGAGCAGCAGCCGAAAATGTAAAGTATGTTCGTGATATAAACGGAGTGACCGATACAATATCTGAATGTGATTACATCAATAAAACAACCATTTCGGGTATTGATCTTGGAAAGGGAAGTGCAGAAATCTGTGTTGAGTTGAAAAACAATCTTTTCTTTAAAATTCTCGGTGAGGAAACTGGTATTGAAATTAACAGCGAAAGCGACCTTATGCCACTTCTCAAAGAGCTTACCGCTGTTAAGCGTAAATATGAGAAGATTGAAAATGCGCTTTCAGAGGTTGACGCAACAGGCTATGGAATTGTAATGCCGTCAATCGAGGAACTTTCCCTTGAAGAACCTGAAATTGTTAAGCAAGGCGGTAAATACGGAGTACGTCTCAAAGCTTCTGCACCATCGATTCATATGATGAAAGCTGATATTGTAACCGAAGTAAGTCCGATTGTCGGCTCGGAAAAGCAGTCAGAAGAACTTGTTATGTACCTGCTTAAAGAGTTTGAGGAAAGCCCGCAGAAAATCTGGGAGTCCAACATTTTTGGCAAATCTCTCCACGAGCTTGTTAATGAGGGTCTGCACAATAAACTTTATCGTATGCCTGTTGACGCTCGTATGAAGCTTCAAGAAACCCTTGAACGTATCATCAACGAGGGCTGCGGCGGTCTGATTTGTTTTATTCTTTAAAAAGTTATAGCCTGAGAAATTTGGTTTCTCAGGCTATTATTGTTACTTTTGTCCAATATAAAATTTTATTAAAAAGGTCACTTCCGATTTCTCAGAAGTGACCTTTAAAAATATTACTTGAAGTAAGCTACGCCGCTTTCGAAAATCTTCTGATCCTTGTTACCAGGAACATTCTTGCAGATTTCGGAGCCGATACGTTCACTGTGACCCATCTTACCGAGTACACGTCCGTCAGGGGATGTGATACCCTCGATAGCTTCAAAGGAAGTATTAGGGTTGAAACGGATATCCATTGTAGGAGCACCGCTGAGGTCAACATACTGAGTAGCAATCTGACCGTTATCAGCAAGCTGCTTGATAAGTTCAGGAGAAGCAACAAAACGACCTTCACCGTGAGAAATTGCAATTCTGTGAATGTCACCAACTTCACAGCCTGCAAGCCAAGGAGACTTGTTGGAAGCAATTCTTGTATTAACCATCATAGACTGGTGTCTGCCGATAGTGTTGAATGTAAGTGTAGGGGAGTTGTCTTCCATATCAACAATCTTTCCATAAGGCACAAGACCAAGCTTGATAAGAGCCTGGAAGCCGTTACAGATACCAAGCATAAGACCGTCACGGTTATCGAGAAGGTCGTGAACAGCGTCCTTGATGCGTGGGTTACGGAAGAATGCAGTAATAAACTTACCTGAACCGTCAGGCTCGTCACCGCCTGAGAAGCCACCTGGAATCATAATAATCTGAGACTGCTTGATAGCCTTTTCAAAGTAGGAAACACTATCTTCAAGAGCAGCTGTAGAAAGGTTCTTGATAACAACAACCTCAGGGTCAGCACCTGCACGTTCAAATACTCTTGCAGTATCGTATTCACAGTTTGTACCTGGGAATACAGGGATAAGTACACGAGGCTTAGCGAAAGAAGAAGCGTGCTGAACAGGGTTCTTTGTTGTGTATGTGAAAATCTTAGCAGGCTTGTCTTCTGTCTTGATATTACAAGGAAATACAGGTTCAAGTCTGTCTTCCCACTTTTTCTGAATGTCAGCCATATCAACAATATAATCCTTGCAGTCAATCTTGTATTCAGCAATTGTCTCACCGATTACATTTTCAACTGTAAATGGATTACCGTCAAGTTCAACAACGAATGCACCGTATCTAGAGTAGAAGAGTAGATCTTCAGAAAGTTTTTTATCAAACTTGAAACCGATTCTGTTACCAAGGGACATCTTTGCAACAGCTTCAGCAACACCGCCAAAACCAACAGCCCAAGCAGCAACAGCTGTTCCGTCAGCAATAAGCTTTTCAACCTTTTCGTAGCAGGACTTTACGCTGTCGAATACAGGCAATCCGTTTTCATCAAGTTCAGGAACAATAAGTATAACCTTGTCGCCAGCCTTCTTGAACTCAGGAGAAATAATCTTCTTAGCAGAAGCTGTAGAAACAGCGAAAGAAACAAGTGTAGGAGGTACGTCAATATTTTCAAATGTACCGGACATAGAGTCCTTACCGCCGATAGAGCCGCAGCCGAGCTCAAGCTGTGCCTTGAATGCACCGAGTAGAGCAGAGAAAGGCTTACCCCAGCGTGTTGGATTGTTCTGTGTTCTTTCGAAATATTCCTGGAACGTGAGCCAACAGTGTTTGTAGCTACCACCAGCAGCAACAACCTTAGCAATAGATTCAATTACAGCAAACATTGCACCATGATATGGACTTCTGTCGGAAACATAAGGATTAAAACCCCAGCCCATAATTGAACAAGTATCTGTTTCACCCTTGAGAACAGGAATTTTAGCAGCCATAGCCTGTGTAGGAGTGAGCTGATAAGCACCACCATAAGGCATAAGAACAGTTCCTGCACCGATTGTTGAGTCAAAACGTTCAACAAGACCCTTCTGTGAGCAGACATTGAGGTTAGTCATAAGCTGTTCCCAGCTTTCAGGTGTATCGCTGTATGTTTTAATCTGATTGGTGATAGGAACAGGAACAGCAACAGTTGTGTGCTTTTCTGCACCATTGGAGTTAAGAAATTCTCTTGAAAGGTCAACAATAACCTTGTCATTCCACTTCATCTTGAGGCGTGGTTCAGCTGTAACAACTGCAACAAGGGTTGCTTCAAGGTTTTCCTTAGCAGCCTCAGCAATAAACTTATCCGCATCAGTTTTACGTACAACAACAGCCATACGCTCCTGACTTTCGGAAATAGCAAGCTCTGTACCGTCAAGACCGTCATACTTCTTGGGAACCTTGTTAAGGTCAATTACAAGACCGTCGGTAAGCTCACCAATAGCTACGGAAACACCGCCAGCACCAAAGTCATTACAGCGCTTAATCATTCTTGTAACTTCAGGGTTTCTGAAAAGTCTCTGAAGCTTTCTTTCCTCAGGTGGGTTACCCTTTTGAACTTCTGCACCGCAGTTTTCAATAGACTCTTCTGTATGAGATTTGGAAGAACCAGTAGCACCGCCGCAGCCGTCACGACCTGTACGTCCGCCGAGGAGAATAATTACATCATCAGGGTCTGGAACTTCACGAATAACATTAGCCTTTGGAGCAGCACCAACAACGGCACCGATTTCCATACGCTTTGCAACATAACCGGGGTGGTAAATTTCAGAAACGTGACCTGTAGCAAGACCAATTTGGTTACCATAAGAGCTGTATCCTGCTGCTGCGCCAACAGTAATCTTTCTCTGTGGAAGTTTACCATGAACAGTGTCTTCGACAGGAACAAGCGGATTAGCAGCACCTGTTACACGCATAGCCTGATATACGTAAGAACGACCTGAAAGCGGGTCACGGATAGCACCGCCAAGACAAGTTGCCGCACCGCCGAAAGGTTCAATTTCAGTAGGATGATTGTGAGTTTCATTCTTGAACATAAGGAGCCAGTCCTGAAGCTCACCGTCAACATCAACCTTAATTTCAACAGAACAAGCATTGATTTCCTCGGATTCGTCCAAGTCTTTGAGAACACCGTCTTTCTTAAGCTTTCTTGCACCGATAGTAGCAATGTCCATCAGCGTAATAGGCTTATCACTTCTGCCAAGTTCATTTCTTACATTAATATATTCATCATAGGTTTTCTGAATATAGTCAGCATTGATATTAGCTTCATCAATAATAGTAGAGAATGTGGTGTGACGGCAGTGGTCAGACCAATATGTATCAATCATTCTGATTTCAGTAATTGTTGGATCACGCTTTTCAGTTTCCTTGAAATACTTCTGGCAGAACTTAATATCGTCCAAGTCCATAGCAAGACCATATTTTGTAATAAAGTTTGAAAGCTCTACTTCTTCAAGATATATGAAATTTGTGAGAGTTTCAACTTCTGTAGGAATATCATATTCGGAAGCAAGTGTTTCAACCTCTTCAAGAGAAGCTTCACGGCTTTCAACAGGGTTAATAATGTAAGCTTTAAGCTGTGAAAGTTCATTTTCAGAAAGATTACCCTCTACTATATAAACACGGGCATTTTTAACCTTGCATCGTTCACCCTGAGTAAGAATCTGAATACACTGTTCACATGAATCTGCACGCTGGTCAAACTGACCTGGAAGATATTCAACAGCAAAAACAGTTTCATTTTCTTTAAGTTCAGGCATTGTGCGATAGCAAGTATCAACAGCTGGTTCAGAAAATACATTGCCGATAGCAAGTGCAAAATCAGCATCACTGAGACCTTCTGCATCATAACGGTTCAGAAGACGAATGTTTCTGAGGTTGTCGAGACGAAGAGCCGTTTTTACGTCGGAAAGCAAATTTTTTGCTTCAACGGCATATTCTGGTTTTTTTTCAACATAGATACGAAAAACTGACATAATTTATACGCTCCTTAATATTAAGATAAAATTTCGCCAATACAGCAATCTTTTCCTAACTCTATTATTTTAACATAAAAAAGTTGATTACGCAAACTTTTATCTGAATTTTTTGTTAAAATTTTTACTTGAGTGTAATTTGGTGTAAATCCATGATGAATACCATCACTTTTTTCACGTTCAAAAAGTACAGGAAACTCTTTTCCCAATTGACTTTTATGAAATTCATACATGCATTTGTCCATTGCTTTGCTCATTATTTCAGCACGCTGATGTTTTGTGTTTTCGGAAACTTGATATTCAAATTCAGCAGCTGGAGTTCCTTTTCTTGGGGAATATGGAAATATGTGAGATTTTGAAAATCCGATTTTTTGGGCAAATTTCAAAGATTGTTCAAAATCCTCATCTGTTTCTCCTGGAAATCCAACCATAATATCTGTGGTAATTGCACAATTGTCAAAATGAAGTTTTAACAAATCAACAATTTTTTTATAATCTGCAGTAAGATAACGCCTGTTCATAGCCTTCAGCGTTTTATCGCATCCACTTTGAAGAGATAAATGAAACTGTGGACATAGATTTTTTAGTCTTGATAACCGGACTATATCATTTTCGGTTATCATTTCAGGTTCAATAGAACCTAGTCTTACTCGTTCAATACCATCAATTCTGCAAACAGCTTCTACTGCATCAACAAGTCTTTTCCCAAAGTCAATTCCATAAAATGAGAGGTTAATTCCAACAAGTACGATTTCTTTGTATCCTGTCAATGCAAGCTGTTCAACCTCAGAAATAATATCCTTTAGTGGTTTTGAACGAAAATTTCCTCGTGAATAGGGAATAATACAGTATGTGCAGAACATATTGCATCCATCCTGTATTTTTACAAATGCACGTGTATTATTTTCATAGCCGGTGTTTGACATGGATTCAAAGGTTTCATGTCGGTTATATTGGAAAATACAGTTTTTCCTTTTTAGGTCAGAAATATATTGCGAAACAAGCTTAGGAAGAATATTTCGATTTTTTGTGCCTGTGACAATATCGACTTCTGAAATGTTTTCGGCTTCTTCTGAAAAAGCTTGTGGAAAACAGCCTGTTAAAGCAATTATAGAAGAAGGATATTGTCTTTTAAGTCTTCGTATTTCCTTTTTTAGCTTTTTATCACCTGTACCAGTAACAGTACATGAATTAATAATAAAAATTTCAGCTTCATTTTCTGTTTTGGATATATTATATCCGTGACTTATAAAATTTTGCTTCATATTTTCAGTTTCATACAAATTAACCTTACACCCAAATGTTATAAAGTAAATATTCATAAATTCCTCATATCTTTTTTGTGCAACATTACAAATTAAAACCTTTTCGTTTTATTCGAAAATTCATACTGTTACAAAAATAAAAAAAGTTTTCCAAATTCTCTTGACTTAACAAATCAAAGGTGATATGCTATGCACATACCGTAAAGGTAAATAAAAACGCAACAATTTCAGAGGTTGAAGTCACAAGATAAATATATGATTTATAACCTCGCAACGTAAGAAAGGTGGTCATTTTATGAATAAGACTACAGTAATGTTAGGTACAATTAATGATGTCAAGAACTTTGTTGCAACAGTTTCTCTCTGCGACTACGATGTTGACCTTATTTCCGGAAGATATGCAATCGATGCAAAGTCCATTATGGGTATCTTCAGCCTTGACCTTTCCAAGCCAATCAAGCTCGAAGCTCACACAGATGATGCTTCCGAATTCTTTGCTAAGATTAAGGAATATATCGTTGACTAATTGATTATACAATAGCAAAAACAAATTGATAACTCCATTTTCTTCAAGAAAGTGGAGTTATCTTTTTATTTAGTGTTTCTGTAAGAAACGTTCATCACAGTATTCACATTCAAGTGTATCACCAGCACCACGGAAACTTTTAGGTAAATATGCTTCTTTATGTGTAATACAGTTAGGGTTAGTGCATTCGTTACCTGTTCTTGTCTTACCAACAAGAAGCTTTGTAGGATATTCATTTTTAAGAATGGTAATAATCAGAGCCATTCTTACATACATACCATACTTTGCTTGCTTGAAATAAAGCGCTCTTGGGTCATCGTCAACTTCAATTGCAATTTCATCAACTCGTGGAAGAGGGTGAAGTACGCATAAATCCTTCTGCGCTTTGAGCATCTTAGCGTGGTCAAGTCTGTATACATCTTTCTGCTTTTCATATTCCTCAGGTGAAGCAAATCGTTCACGCTGAATTCGTGTCATATACAGTACATCAAGCTTTCCAATTGCTTCTTCAATGGAATCAACTTCCTCAAAAGAACAGTTTGAAGCATTAAGTATACTCTTTATGTAAAATGGAAGCCTCAGTTCAGGCGTTGAAATAAGAATAAATTTATTATTTTTGTAACATGAAAGTGCTTTACAAAGAGAATGAACAGTGCGTCCATTTTTCAAGTCTCCGCATAAGCCGATTGTAAGATTATCGAGTCTGCCTTTTTCTTTTGAAAGGGTAAGCAGGTCAGTGAGAGTCTGAGTAGGGTGAAGATGTCCACCGTCACCTGCATTAATAACAGGACAATCAGCTGTAAGTGCAGCTGCCTTTACAGATCCCTCAAGAGGGTGACGCATAACCATAATATCGGCGTAGCTTGATACAATTTTTGTAGTGTCCTTGAGGTTTTCACCCTTTGAAACAGATGATGTTGCTGGATTGTCAAATCCGATTAT
>JAFTWI010000136.1 GCA_017465345.1 Oscillospiraceae bacterium | reverse complement strand
CGATGTGTTATACTATATATAACGTCAAAACGGCATAAGATTACATTATGATACAGTATATTATTATACAACAATATTCAAGTATTGTCAAGGTCTTTTCCATGATTTCTTTAATTTATTAAAAATAACCGTATTCACTGCAAAAACGAATACGGTTATTTTTTATTTTATACAAAAAACACAACATTTTGTGGTTGACATTACTGACCGCCCCAATATTTACGGTCAAGGCTTCTGAACTGAACCGCCTGTGCAATATGTGCCTTATCAATCACTTCGGAGCCGTTCATATCGGCGATTGTTCGTGCTACCTTCAGTATTCTGTCATATGCACGGGCAGAAAGTCCCATTTTCTCAAACACATTTTTCAGCGTTTCCTTTGCCCTATTGGTCATCACACACACATCTGCAAGCATATCGGAGGTAATTCTTGCATTGCAGGTAATCTTGGTACCCTTAAAACGTGCATTCTGGATTTCTCTCGCAGCCTGCACACGTTCTCTTATCTGTGCAGAGCTTTCCTCTTTAGCGGTTGAAGAAATGTGTTCAAACTCAACGGGAGGCACTTCGACATTTAAATCGAATCTATCTAACAGTGGTCCACTTATCTTTGAGAGATACGCCAAAACCTGTTTCTGTGAACAAGTACATTTCCTTGTTGGGTGTCCGTAGTAGCCACAGGGACAAGGGTTCATTGCGGCAACGAGCATAAAACTGCAAGGATATGTAATTGCACCTGCCGCACGGGAGATTGTAACCTGCTGGTCTTCAAGCGGCTGACGAAGGATTTCAAGTGCGGGACGCTGAAACTCAGCAAGCTCATCAAGGAAAAGCATACCATTATGTGCAAGAGATATTTCGCCAGGACGTGGAATTGTTCCGCCGCCTGCGAGACCTGCCGAAGAAATTGTATGGTGGGGACTTCTGAATGGACGTGCTGTAACGAGTGGGTGTTCCTTATTTACAAGACCCGAAACCGAATGGACATTTGTGGTTTCGATTGACTCATCGAATGTCATTGCTGGGAGAATTGTATTAAGACGCTTGGCAAGCATTGATTTACCCGAACCCGGACTGCCAATCATCAAGATGTTATGTCCGCCTGCTGCAGCATACTCGAGCGCCTTTTTAGCGGCGTACTGACCCTTTACGTCGGCGAAATCAAGGGTATCGAAACGTTCCTCGGGTTTGATTTCGTAGGGACGCTGAGGAAGAATTATTTCTTCGCGACTGAAATGCTTGATAAGCTGTCCTGCATTTTCGACACCGTACACAGTTACGCCCTCAACAACGCTTGCTTCGTAGGCGTTATCTGCAGGGACAAACACATTTTCAAAGCCTGCTTTCTTTGCGATAAGCACCATGGGAAGGACGCCGTTCACGGGTCTTACGTCACCATTCAGGGAAACCTCTCCGATGAATGCGGACTTTGAAATATCCTCTTTTATATGTCCCATTACACATAGGAGTGCAACGTAAATTGCAAGGTCGTGTACGCTTCCTGATTTTCTTGTATCGGCAGGAGCAAGGTTTACTATTACTTTTGCAAGAGGAAAAGCAATATTGCAGCATCTGAGTGCTGAACGAATTCTTTCACGGCTCTCCTTTACAACGGTATCGCCGAGACCTACTATATCAAAAGCAGGTGTACCCTTGCTTGTTTCGATTTCTACTTCCACGGGAAATGCGTTAAGCCCGAAAAGTCCGAGACTGTTGACTTTGGCAAACATAACTTATTCCTCCACTTCATTAATATGGCTGTTACACCATTCCAATATATCGTTATATACTTCAATTCTGTTTATTTCATTAAGCAACTCGTGACGTGCTCCGTCATAAAGTTTTATTTCAACATTTGTACAGCTTGCACTTTCAAACACCTCAAAAAGTTCACGCGGACCTTTACCCCACTGCCCTATCGGGTCAGCTTCACCGCCAAGTATAAGTATAGGCTTGTCTTTCGGAGTTGTATCGATGCATTTTCTGTCAGCTGCATACATAAATAATTTTATCAGGTCACAGAATGCACTTACTGTAAATATAAAATTGCATTTCGGGTCATCGTAGAATTTATATACATGTTCATCATCTCTTGTGAGCCATGCAAATTTATTTACGGGGTCATCAATTTGAAAATTTGTATAACCGTAAACAACTTTTTCTATCAGCTCCGAACGGCACATATCTCCGCTTGCTCTTCGGATTGTATCAGCCATTGCCATTGCGGTATCAAGCTTTGTTTTTGTATTCAATGTACCAAGGAGAATTACACCGTTATAAAGGTATCCGCACTTTGACAGTGCAACTCTTGCCGTAAGTGAGCCAAGACTATGTCCGATCAAAAACAATGGTATATCTGTGTACTGCCTGCGGATTATTCTTGTCATTTTCACAGTGTCTTTTACGAGATACTGCCAACCCTTCTGCGGTGCAAAATAGCCGAGGTAATCCTCGTTAAGGATTGAATTGCCGTGTCCTAGATGGTCGTGACCGCAGACTGCAAAGCCGTTTTCACAGAGAAAAGCTATAAAATCACTGTATCTTTCAATATATTCGCACATACCGTGGACAAGCTGGATAACCGCTTTGGGTTTGCCTTCGGGCTTATACACCGAGTATGCAATCATATCTGATTGATTTGAGCTTTTAAACCTGCCTTTATTTTTAGTCAGACTCATAAATCTGCCTCACTTTATTAATAATAGTATATATAAAACATTATATCACTGTTTCAATAATTTAACAAGAGTTTATACAAAAAATTTGTTCGGAAGAAAAAATATACAATTTTTCTCTTTATCCAGAACTTTTTTTAGCTGTTTTACTCTTAATTTTGCCCTAACAAATAAATAGTTGTTAAAAATTTTTAAAACCTATTTTCAAGCGGAAAAATTTGTGGTATACTATATCATATTATGCTATTAAAGCAATAATCGGTTAGTATATTCATATTTCTATTTGACATGGAGGTATTTTTTATGAACGAAAAGGAGCTCTACGCACTTTGGTGCGAAAAGGCAGTTGATGACCCTGACCTGCAGACTGAACTCAAGTCCATTGCAGGTGATGATGAAGCTATTCTTGACAGATTCTACCGTGACCTCGAATTCGGCACAGGCGGTCTCAGAGGCGTTATCGGTGCAGGCTCATACAGACTGAACATCTACACAATCAGACGTGCTACTCAGGGTCTTGCTGACTATGTTAAGGAAGCTTTCCCTGTTAATCCTTCCGTTGCTATTGCTTACGACAGCCGTATCAAGTCCGATGTTTTCGCTAAGGAAGCTGCTGCTGTTCTTGCTGCAAATGGTATCAAGGCTTACATCTATAATGAGCTTATGCCTACTCCTATGCTTTCCTTTGCTGTTCGTGAACTGAACTGCAGCGCAGGTATTGTTGTTACAGCAAGCCACAACCCTGCTAAGTACAATGGTTACAAGGTTTACGGCTCTGACGGTTGTCAGCTTACTCTTGGTGCTGCTGAAATCGTGCTCAAGAACATCAACATTGTTCCTATGTTTGACGGTGCAAAGGTTATTCCTTTTGAAAAGGGACTTGAAGAAGGCACTATTGAATACATCAAGCAGGAAGTTATCACAAGCTACATCAACAAGGTTTCTGAACAGGGCATTCACACTGACCTTTGCGCTGCAAGCGGTCTCAAGGTTGTTTACACACCTCTCAATGGTACAGGTAACAAGCCTGTTCGTATGATTCTCAACAAGATTGGTATTACAGATGTTACTGTTGTTCCTGAACAGGAATATCCTAACGGTAACTTCTCTACCTGTCCGTTCCCTAACCCTGAAATCAAGGAAGCTCTTGCTCTCGGTCTTAAGCTTTGTGAGACTGTACAGCCTGACCTGCTCCTTGCTACTGACCCTGATGCTGACCGTGTAGGTATTGCTGTTCCTGACGGCAAGGGCGATTACGTTCTTTTCACAGGTAATGAAGTTGGCGCTATGCTTCTCGAATACATCTGTGCTGAAAGAACAAAGCTTGGCACAATGCCTGAGGATCCGATTGCTGTAAAGACAATCGTTACAACTGATATCACTAAGGCTATTGCTGAGGAATACGGCGTTAAGATTATCGACGTACTCACAGGCTTCAAGTTTATCGGTGAGCAGATTGGTTTCCTTGAAGACAAGGGTGAAGAAGACCGCTACATCTTCGGTTTTGAGGAGAGCTACGGTTATCTTGCAGGTTCTTATGTTCGTGACAAGGACGCCGTTGTTGCTTCAATGCTCATCTGCGAAATGGCTGCATTCTACCGCACAAAGGGTATTTCAATGCTTCAGGCTCGTGAAAATATGTACAAGAAGTACGGTGTTTACACTCATACTCAGAAGTCCTTTACTTGCGAAGGTGCAACAGGTATGCAGAAGATGAAGGAGCTTATGACAATGCTCCGTACAGACACACCTAAGGAAATCGGCGGTCTTGCTGTTGTTCGTTTTGATGATTACCTCAACAGCACTTCTGTGGACTGCACAAACGGTGCAAAGACAATGCTTACACTTCCTAAGTCCGATGTTCTTACATTTGCTCTTGAAGGAAATGCTTCTGTTGTTATCCGTCCATCAGGTACTGAGCCTAAGATTAAGGCTTACTACACTACAACAGGTGCAACAAAGGCTGAGGCTGACGCACTTGAAGAAAAGATTTCCGCAGACTTCCAGAGAATTCTCGGTTTCTGATTATAACAAAGATAAAGGCTCATTGTTCCGTAAAGGCAATGAGCCTTTTTTACAAGGGGTGACAATATGGCTGATACAAAAAAAGTTGCAAACACCATTGGGAAAGCTATTTCATTTTTATTTCTTGCAATTGCAGTTATTAATCTTGCAATTATTGTGCTGACTTCGGCGCTAATGCCTATTGTTATGATGATTATTTGCATGGTTTGTTTTATTGTTGCTTTAAGAAGGCAACAGTATACTGCAAAGACAATTGCACTTGAACTTTTTACGATGGTAATTCTGATATGTTTTATATTCGTCACTTCTGTCATTGGGGGTGGTATGAAGTGGCAGTATCCTTTTCAGTGTTGGTACATTGAATTTATGGCAAATGATGACACGGACGGATTTTTCCCTGACAAGCTTCCTGAGGACGCTGAGAATTTCCGTACGGAATATTGTCCGCCTATGATGCAGGCAAGCGGTTACTATTACATCTGTTTCAACACGGAGGATATTGAGCAGTACAAGGCTTTCACGGAAAATTCAGTTTTCTCACTTACTATGGAGGAATACAATAACGGACTGTCAGAGGAAAATGATGCAAAATTCAACGAGCTTGCAGAAGAAGGTCACGGACTGGACTTTTATGTTAATATTCCTGATTGCGTTGATGAGTCCGACAGTGACACGGAAATACACATAATCAACTCAAATTTTTACTGGAATCACCCTCACACAGACATTATTTTTATCAATTATGATGAAAAGCTGGTTTGTTTTTATAGTGTTGGATAAATTCTCTTGACATAGTGTGCAAAAAAATATATAATATTTTATGTGCGTTTTTTTGAGATATTATGTCTGAATTTGAAAGGATATCTACAATTATGAAAACAAAGGCTTATAATATTTATTGCAAATGCTTTCCTAATCTTCCTTTGGAGGAAAAAATGTTCCTGAAGCTGATTGATATGGAAAACTGCAAACTTATTCCGCACTATGAACATGAAGTTCTGGCGGGATATGGTGTTGTAAAGGGAAATTGCATTCGTTTGCTGTGCGTTGCTCCCGATTATCGCGGACGTGGCATAGGCAGCAAGCTTATGAAAAAATGTGAGCAGTACATTGCTGAAAATGGCTTTGACAAAGCTATTCTTGGTGACAAAGGTTCAGAGTTTTTCATTGGTGCGGTTACTCCTGAAAATCAGTGGAATGATATGCGTAACCGTTTCTTTGAGCGTGAGGGTTACTCCGCTAAAAACGGTTGTCTTGAAATGAAGATGAATCTTGCTGATTTTGATTACGATAAGCTTGACATTCCTGCTTGTCCTGATGATGTAAACTTTGGTTACCTTAGCAAGGACGAAAAGGCTGAGCTTATTGAGGCTGTTGGCAAGGTAAGCCCTGATTGGGTAGAATATTTCACTATGGAAAGTCATGTTTTTGCGGCAAAAAAAGACGAAAAAATTGCCAGCTTCTGTATCGTTGATGAGAACGCTGACACTATTATCAGCACAGGCGAAAACAATGTTGGTATGATTGGCTGTGTTGGCACTGTTCCTGAAATGAGAAGGAATGGTATTGGTCTGCGTATGGTTGCAAAGGCCATGGACGACATCAAAGGCAAGGGCTGTGACGATGTATTCATTCACTTTACATATCTTGACTGGTGGTACGGCAGACTTGGTTTCAAGACTTTCCTGCACTACTGGTTCGGTGAAAAGGAGTTAAACAAGTGATTATTACACACGAATTTTTTAACGGTGAAGTTCCTGCTGAGGCGAGAAAAATCCGTCAGGATGTTTTTATGACAGAACAGGGATTTTCCTATGAATTTGACGATAATGATTATATAAGCGTTCACATTCTGCTTTGCTGTGACGGTGTTCCTGCGGGAACAGGCAGACTTTTCAAGGATAAGGACGGCTCGTGGCACGTTGGAAGAATTGCTGTGAGAAAAGAATTTCGCGGCAAGAATCTCGGTGAAGAGGTTATGCTGCGTATTGAGGATAAAGCTCGTGAGCTTGGTGCGGACAAGATTGTTCTTTCGGCGCAGTGCAGGGTCCGCGGTTTCTATGAGAAGTGTGGATACACGGCTTATGGCGAGGTTTATCTTGATGAGTACTGCGAGCATATTCGTATGGAAAAAGCTTTATAATTGTTAATAACAAACCATTGGGGTGAAGTTTGATTTCATCCCATTTTTTGTTGAAAGTTCAACAAAATTTGTTGACAAATCAACGTTTTATTGACATTTTAACTATATTTTTTGAATTTTTTTCGGTAATAGGGTTACAGAAAAGTATTTACATTTTTAAAACAATGTGCTATAATATATACGAATTATTATGCAATTCAGCAGTTCAATATATTACGAATGGAGATTTTACTACTATGGCAAGGGATTACGTTATTGTTACTGACTCATGCGCTGATATGGATGAAAACTATTATAATATGAACGATGTCAAGGTTATCGGTCTGCATTACACTATCGGTATCAAGACTTACACACAAGGTTCAAGTGATGACCTTACAGTCGAAAAGTTTTACGACAGAGTAAGAAGCGGTGTTCTTCCCAAGTCTTCCCCTGTTACATATGAAGATGCACTTGAGATTATGGACAGCAT
>JAFTWI010000135.1 GCA_017465345.1 Oscillospiraceae bacterium | reverse complement strand
GGTTGCTGTTGACCACTACTGCGAAACGGTAAGCCGTATCCCTACCGACAAAAAGGTTGACCTTGACAGCTCCGCACTTCTCGGCGAGCTGAAAAATCTGCTCTAATCCTAAGGAGAAATTGTTATGCGACTGAAAGCTGAAACTGTATGTACAATTGACGCACTTATCCAGAAAATTCTGGACGATGACAAGCAGTATGACCTTAGCAAAATTATTTCCGCTTATGAATTTGCTGCAAAGGCGCACGCTAATCAGGTGCGTTCTTCGGGCGAGCCTTACATTACTCACCCTCTTGCGGTGTCATTTATTCTGCTTGAACTTGGCATGGACACGGATACAATCTGTGCGGCAATGCTTCATGATGTTGTTGAGGATACGGATACCACTCTTGAAGAAGTGAAAAAACTTTTCGGGCAGGACGTTGCTATGCTTGTTGACGGCGTAACAAAGCTTGGTAAAATTCCTCTGTTCACAAAGGAAGAACAGCAGGCGGAGAACGTGCGTAAAATTCTGCTTGCAATGTCACAGGATATTCGTGTTATACTTATCAAGCTCTGCGACCGTCTGCACAATATGCGTACCCTTCATTTCAGACCAGCTCATAAGCAGAGGGGTACTGCCCTTGAAACAATGAACATCTATGCGCCGATTGCACACAGACTCGGCGTGCGTACAATCAAGGAGGAAATTGAAGACCTCTCTTTCCGTTACCTTGACCCTTATGCATACAATGAAATTGAACAGCTGCTGAAAATAAAGAGCGATGAGCGTGAAAGCTTTATTGAGTCAATCAAGAAGCAGATTACCGAACGCTTTGCTGAGGCCAATTTTACCCGTCCTCCGCAGGTTGACGGACGTGTAAAGTCAATTTACGGCATCTACAAAAAAGCCTTTATGCAGGGCAAGAATATGGACGAAATCTACGATAAATACGCTGTAAGAATTATCGTTGACAGCGTTATCGAATGCTACAATTCGCTTGGTATAATCCACGATATGTTCCGTCCTATTCCTAATCGTTTCAAGGATTATATCGCTACACCAAAATCAAATATGTACCAATCCCTGCACACAACCGTTATCGGCAGAGAGGGTATTCCTTTTGAAGTCCAAATCAGAACATGGGATATGCACCATACTGCTGAATACGGTATCGCTGCACACTGGAAATACAAAGAAGGTATCAAGGGTAAGGATAAGTTGGAAAGCCGTCTTGCCTGGATAAGACAGATTATCGAAGCACAGCAGGAAACCGACGACGTTGAGGAAATCGTCCGCACCATCAAGAGCGACCTTTCTCCTGAGGAAACCTTTGCGTTTACACCAAAGGGCGATATCATCAGCCTGCCAAACGGCGCAAATATCATTGACTTTGCCTACGCTATCCACACTCAGGTTGGCAACAAGATGAAGGGTGCAAAGGTTGACGGTAAGCTTGTTTCCCTTGACTATCAGCTTTCAACAGGTGAAATCGTTGAGATTATCACATCAAAAGACCCAGACCACGGTCCTAACCGTGCGTGGCTTGATATATGCAAGACCAATGAAGCAAAATCCAAAATCCGTTCCTGGTTCAAAAAGGAACGACGTGAGGAAAATATTGTCAAGGGCAAGGAAGAACTTGAAAAGGAATTCAAGCGCAACTATATCCGTGTTCCTGATGAGGAGCTGGAGAAATTCCTTGCTGACGATATGAAGCGTCATCACTGCAACACTCTTGAAGATTTCTATGCGGCAATCGGCTACGGCGGAGTAATTCTCTCCCGCATGATGCAGCGCATGAAGGATAAATACTCCAAGCTTTACGCTCAGCCTGAGCAGGAGGTAAAAACATTTACTCCGAAGAAGAGCTCTACTGGTATTGTTGTTGACGGCGAGGAAAATGTTCTGGTTAAATACTCACAGTGCTGCAATCCTCTCCCAGGTGATGATATTGTCGGCTTTATCACACGTGGTCACGGCGTATCTGTACACAAGAAGGACTGTGAGAATTATATCAACGCTATGAAGTCGGGCAACGAGCCTGAGCGTTGGATTGAAGTTACATGGGCGGAAAATTCCATCAACAACAGCACTCCTATCTACAAGGTTACGCTGGATATCGTTGCAAGCGAGAATATTCTTATCCTTGCGGAAATCTCCAAGACCCTTGCGGAGCTTCACGTCCCTGTTTCGGAGCTGTCTGTAAGAGAACTGAAAAACGGCAACAGCAGTATTGTTGTTACAATCAACACCGCAGGCGTTTCCCAGCTTAACAATATTATTACACGAATTAAGAAGCTACCAAGCGTTATTCACGTCGACAGAACAGGAAAATAAATTATGAAGATTATTAAACTAAAGCCGCAGGGAATGTTTGCGGTAAACAGCTATTTGGTTATTTCGGACAGCAACAATGCTGTACTTATTGACGCTCCTGAGGGTGCGGAAAATATACTTGCGGAGATTGAAAATCAAGGTGTCAAGCTGAACAAAATTCTGCTTACACACGGTCACTGCGACCATATCGAGTCGGTTGCGGAGCTTGCCGAAAAGACAGGTGCAGAGGTGTTTATCCACACCGATGACGCACCTAAGCTTACTGACTCCTATCTCAATCTTTCCGAATATTTTTCTATGTACATGGACGAAGTGACTCATTATGAACACGGCATCTGCGTTGATGACGGCGACACAATTATCGAGGACGAACTGACATTTACCGTTTTCCATACCCCAGGCCATTCAAGCGGAAGCGTGTGCTATATTCTCGATGATGTAATGTTCAGCGGTGACACCCTTTTCCGTGACTCAATCGGAAGAACAGATATGCCTGACGGTGACCCGATTAAGCTGTTTGCTTCACTTAAACAGCTTGAACAGTACGAGGGCAGATACGGCGATTACCGCCTGCTTGCAGGACACGGTATTGAAAGCACGCTTAATCGTGAAAGATTGCTCAATCCTTATCTCCGTGGAAATATGTTTGAATAAAATGCTATTTTAAAAAGGATTTTTTAGATGACTATATGTTTTAAAGGAAACAGCTTCAAGTATGAAATTGAGGCTGTTATGAAGCTTTTTCTCCCACTTGTTACTTTTGATTTTCTCTTTGAGGAAACAGCTGACGAGGGCGACTATTGCATCGTAAGCCGTACCGAAAATGAAAACGGGCACACCCTTTCCGTTAAGGTCAGGCTTGACGGTGCAGAGAAAAGCGAAGTTGTTACAGCAGAGGGCGGTTTCTCAGACAAGGAGGACGAGGCTGAGCTTTGCAGAATGTTATACCGCATTATGCAAAGGCTTACGGGCATCACACCTGCATGGGGTTGCCTGACAGGAATCCGTCCCGTCAAGAAGGTCAATAAGCTGCTTGATGACGGTCTTGGCAAGGACGAGATTTTTGATGTGCTGAAAAAGCAGTATTATGTTTCGGACGAAAAGCTGGAGCTTGCATACAAGACCGCCTGTGCACAGGTCGAACCGCTGAAAGCACTGGACAAGCGTTCATACTCGCTGTACATTTCAGTTCCGTTCTGTCCGTCGAGGTGCAGCTATTGCTCTTTTGTCAGCCACTCAATTGAAACTCCAAACGCAAAGAAGCTTCTTCCTCAGTACGTTGAGAAGCTTTGCGAAGAAATTGAACTGACGGCGAAAATTGCACGTGAACTTGATTTGAGATTGGACACAATCTACATCGGCGGCGGCACTCCCACATCATTTTCCGCTGAACAGCTTGAAGCTGTTATGAGTGCGGTGCAAAAAAACTTTGACATTTCAAAAATCCGTGAATATACTGTAGAAGCAGGGCGTTCCGATACAATTACTGCAAAAAAGCTTGAGGTAATCCGTGATTTTGGTGCAACGAGAATTTCTGTTAACCCTCAGACAATGAACGACGACGTGCTGAAGGCAATCGGCAGACAACACAGTGCTGAGGACGTTGTTGATGCATATAAAATGGCGAGAAAGCTTGGTTTCACCAACATCAATATGGACACAATCGCAGGCTTGCCTACGGATACTCCCGAGGGCTTTAAGCACACTATCGAAACCCTTTGCGACCTTGACCCCGAAAGCATTACCATTCACACCCTGACGGTTAAGCGCTCCTCAAATCTGTTTATGCAGGAAGAAAGAAGCGTGGACAGCCGCATAGGAGAAATGGTGAGCTACGGACAGAAAAAACTGCTTGAAACAGGGTATCTCCCCTACTACCTTTATCGGCAGAAGAATACCGTTGACAACCTTGAAAACGTCGGCTTTGCAAAGGAAGGCTACGAGTGCCTTTACAACATCTACATAATGGAAGAAGTGCAGACTATTCTTGCTGTGGGTGCGGCAGGCTCAACAAAGCTTGTGAACAATGCAACAGGCAAAATTGAAAGGCTGTTCAACTACAAATTCCCTTATGAGTACATTTCAAGATACGACAAAATGATTTTGAAGAAGGACTGCATTGCTGAGTTCTTCAATAATATTTAGGAGGATTTTACTATGGAATTCAATATTGATAACATTGTTGCAGGTGCAAAGGACCTTTTCGACAAGGCTTCCGCAAAGGCTGGCGAAGCAATCGACTACTCAAAGGTGCAGATTGACAGAAGTCAGCTTCGTATCAAGCTGAAAGAAAAATACGCTGAGCTTGGCAAGGCTTACTATTCAGAAAAAATGAGCGGTGCAGACAGATCTGATGTTATGGGTAAGCTTGTTGATGAGATTACCGAAATCAAGGCTAAGCTGGACGAAAATGCTCCGAAGAAGAGCAAAACCTGCCCTCAGTGCGGAGCTGAATGTGCAAAGGACATCGCTTTCTGCGGCAAGTGCGGAGCAAAGCTTGACGTATGATAAAGAAGAATGATTTTCGTACGCTTGAAATAACAGGCATGACCGCCGAGGGAAACGGCGTCGGAAGAACCGAGGACGGTATGGCGGTATTCGTACCGCTTACCGCTGTCGGTGATGTTATTTCCTGCAAGATTGTCAAGGTAGCGAAAAGCTACTGCTACGGCATCATCGACAAGCTTATCACGCCTTCCCCCGACCGCATCGAAAGTAACTGTCCCGTATCTGCTAAGTGCGGCGGCTGTACGTTTCGTCACATTTCCTACGAAGCGGAACTTGCAGTAAAGGACAAGCTTGTCCGTGACGCTTTTGAGCGTCTGGGCGGATTCAAGGATATTCCATTTGAGGAAATCTGCGGCGGCGAAACCGAGTTTTACCGCAACAAGGCACAGTATCCTGTTGCTGAACAATGCGGCAAGGCTGTGTGCGGCTTCTACTCGAAGAGGAGTCACCGTGTTGTGCCATATTGCGGCTGTACGTTACAGCCTGAAATTTTCGGCGAGCTTGCACAGTTTTGTCTTGACTATGTGAACGAGAAAAAAATTCCTGCCTATAACGAGGAAACGGGAAACGGTGTGCTTCGTCACATTTATATAAGGCGTGGTTTTCACAGTGGGGATATTATGCTCTGCTTTGTTGTAAAGAACGATAAATACAAGGCGCTTTTTGCCGACCTCGGCGCACTTGCGGCGGAAAAGTTTGACGGCATAAAGAGCGTTGTTATGAATATAAATCCGAAGAATACAAATGTGATTATGGGTGACAAAAATGTTACACTCTGGGGCAGCGACGAAATTTGCGACGTGCTCTGCGGCAAGAAGATTACCCTTTCGCCGATGTCTTTCTATCAGGTGAACACGGCTCAGGCGGAGAAGCTTTACAACTGCGGTATGGACTACGCTGAGCTTACGGGCGGGGAAATGGTGCTTGACTTGTACTGCGGTGCGGGTACGATTGGCTTGTCATTTTCGGACAAGGCAGGAAAAATCATCGGCTGTGAGATTATCCCCGAGGCTGTCGAAAATGCGAAGCACAACGCCGAAGCAAACGGAGTTACAAACGCTGAATTCTACTGTGGTGACGCTGGCAAGCTTGCTGAAAAGCTTGCAAATGAGAACATCAAGCCTGACGTTGTAGTTATAGACCCACCGAGAAAGGGCTGTGACGAGCTTACCCTCGACAGCATTGTGCGTATGGCTCCGAAACGTATTGTTATGATTTCCTGCAACCCTGCCACAGCGGCACGTGATGCAAAGTATCTTGCGGAAAAGGGATACGCTCCGAAAAAGGTGCGTGCGTTCGATTTGTTTCCTAGGACGAGTCATGTGGAGTGTGTGTGCAAATTTGAAAGGCAGTAATTATGATAATTCTCGTTGATATGGACGATACAATAGAAAATCTGACGGAAGCGTGGATAAACTACGCAAACAAGCGGTTTGGCACGGCTGTCAATGCGGCTGATGTTACAACATGGGACCCGTCAGAGGCTTTTCCGTTAGTTTCCCACGAGGAAATGTATGCTCTTCTTTTAGAGGACGAGCTGTACGAAACTGTTAAGCCGTTGAAAGGTGCGGTGCACTACCTGCAGAAGCTCATTTCCGATGGGCACGAGGTTTTTATTGTTACAAACTCCCCTTATCAGGTGATGAAGGCGAAGATGGAAAATGTGCTGTTCAGGTACTTCCCGTTCATTGACTGGAAGCACGTTATCATTACGGGAAACAAGCCGCTTATAAAAGGTGATGTGCTGATTGATGACGGTGTACATAACCTGCAGGACGGCGATTATGCAAAGATGCTTTTCACAGCGCCGCATAACCGAGACTTTGATGCTGAGAGAAATGGTATGGTTCGTGTAGATGGTTGGAAAATGATATATAATATCCTTTCTGCTCAGAAATAATATTCGTATAAGACAAAGAAGGTAAACAGATGGTTGACGTTTTTATAATTCATTCAGGAAAAGACTATAAGTTTGTTAAGGAAAATTTAGAACCATTTTTAATGGGAGAAAAAGATATTTATGGAAATTCTTTGAACTCAGTAGGATATTCCAATATACTTACACTTCAATCAGGCGAAAATAAGAATTGGAAACAAGATGCATTATCAAAAATAAAAAAAGCTCAGGCTGTTATTGTTGTTGTTGGTGAAGATGCCTGTGAAGCATCAAAAAATAAAACAATGGGATGGGAAGTCCGTCAGGCAGTAAAGTATAATAAACTTATAATGATTTATAATTTGGATAAATATTCTCTCCCCAACTTTCTTAAATATAAGGACAGATTTACCGGTCAGAATGTAATGATTGCCCAACAGCTTACGTTGGACAAGATTAAAACACGAATAGATGATTATGCAAAGGGACATTATGATATCTTTTCATCTAAGTATAAGAAGCTTGATGAAGATGAAAGATTACAATTAAAGCCTGAAATACTGGAGCAGTATATTATGTACCAGCAAACATCGGAAGAACTTATTTCAAGACGTCAGAATGTAAATTCATTTTATCTTACAGTGAACAGTGCTCTTGTTACACTGGTAGGCTTGATTCTCACTGTTGTTGATTTTCCTGCAAATATGATAGTAATTCTGTTTATGTCAGTAATTGGCATAATATTGGATATCTCATGGGTTAATCTTCTTGACGCATATGGCATACTCAATTCAGCTAAAATGAAAGTAATAAATTTGCTTGAAGAACAGCTTCCTATCATACTTTACGATGTTGAATGGCAGATAATGAGCGATAAGCTTAATAATAAAAAGTATGTGTCATTTACTGACAGTGAAAAAAGAATACCGAAAATTTTTACTGTAATATACATAACTATTATTATTTTGGTAATTATGTTTTTACTTTTGAAGAGCATTTAAGAATACTATGAAAAGAATTTTTGATTACCTTGCCACAATCCCCAAAGGCAAGGTCGTGACCTACGGACAAATCGCTGAGCATCTCGGCAATAAAAAGCTTGCCCGTGCTGTGGGGAATGCCCTGCACAGAAATCCCGACGGTGAAAAGTACCCTTGTTATAAGGTTGTAAACAGCAGGGGGCAGCTTTCCTCTGCTTATGCTTTCGGCGGAATTGAGGAGCAGAAACGTCGGCTTGAAGCTGACGGGATTGAGGTTACAGATTATATTGTTGACCTTGAAAAATATCTATACAAATAAAATGAAAGGACTGTATTCTATGAAACTGCGAAAGCTTGCGGTTGTGCTTGCGGTTGCGTCGGCACTTGTATTTACCGCCTGCGAGTCAACTCCTACGGGGGACAAGTCAGCCCGAAACGGTGACAGCTTATATAAGGAACAAAAGTACACTGAGGCACTTGACAGCTACTTTGAGGCACAGGAGCGCGGAGTGAATGTGTACAAAGAGGAAAAACTATATGCAGGAATTGCTGATTGCTACTGTCAGCTTGGTGAGTACGAAAAGAGTATAGAATACTATAAGAAGTCCCTTGGAATTGAAGCTGCAAATTTTGAGGCGTTGGTAAATCTGGGTGTATCCTATCGAAAGACAGGTGACCGTGACAAGGCAATGGAAAGCTATGAAACGGCATTGAAGTATGACCCGAAAAATAACGCTTCTGTACCGCTTTATACAAGCCTTGGCTCGGTTTATATTGAGATTGACAAGCCTATGTCGGCAATAAATTATCTTGAAAAGGCACGTGAATTCTATCCTGAAAAGGCTGATATCCACGCATATCTTGCTATCGCATACAAGATGGCGTTTGAATATGCGAAGTCTGAGGAGTCTCTTGCAAAAGCTAAAGAACTGGGTTACCCGAAGATTGATGCGATTCAGGAGCAATTGAACAAGTTGAACTAAAAAGCACTGTCGAAAAGCTTTTTACACGTGATGGCGAGAACTGTTGAAGATGCAAAGAAACATATGGCTGAAAATGCTAAGAATACAGGCAAATAAAATCAAGGCAGTCCTGTTCAAAATGGGACTGCCTCATTTTATTTCATAAGCTCATCTGTAAGCCGTATAATTTCGGGAGCAATTTTTTCTCGCTCTTTTTTTGTTACATAGCTGTAAAGCGGATATGCGGCTGCTACCATTGCAATTCCGACAATACCCACGATTATTCCCAACACGAACAGCTCTGTCCATACCATACACATAGACATTCCTGTTCCAAGAATGAGTGCACCGATAATTCCGACAACAAGTGAAATTACCGTTCCTTTTCGGGTCACGCTTTCATCAAGACGGCGAAGCTGTTCCATTTTGTCAGCTTCTTTCGGTACGTATTTTTCACGGATTTTCTTTATTTCCTCCTGCTCTTTGGCAGAGTAGGTATAGCTGAAGGTTTCCTTATTCTCCATAGGTATTGTTCTCCATAATCTGTTTTATTTCCTTTGAATTTTTTATAATGCTGTAAACCGACATTGCAACAATAATTATGCTTACGCCTGCACCTGTCAGGGCAATAAAAATCCGCTGACTTTCAGGGGACATATCCTTGCCAAATTGTGAAAACATTGCAGTTTCCAGCGAAAGCATGGAAACAAGTGACGCTGCCATGCTGATGATTTTTGTCATAGACATCACGGGACTGCCAAGCTTTCTGTATTTCACAAGATTTACGATTGCAACTGTTGTTATATAGAAGGTGTACGCCGCCATAACGTAGATAAGTATGCCATGATATTCATAGCCCTTGTTCTGATACAATATCATAAGCACTGCACCGGACAAAGCAAGGTTTATCGTCAGCAGAATATATCCGCATAGTCTTGAATGTCTAAGCTCCTTTAAGCGGTCATTGCCGATGCCGATATGGTTCACGAATTTTACCAGCAGAAAACGCATTACCGCTAAAATTCCGTAGTAAAATGCAAGCACGAAAAACCACGCCGTATGGTACAAAAATCCCGACACAATATTTACTCCCGCATAAAGAATATTTACGGCAAGATTTCGGTAAAGGGTGACATGTGTTTTGAATTTGTGGTCGGTAAAATATCGGTTTCCTATCGGGTTGTCATAAACTTTTTCCTTTGCAGAACGATAATGCTTCGGAACGACTTTAATACACCGCATAACAACAGCAGTCAATGTGTAAAATGACAGCACATAAGTAAAATATGCGGCAGGATGTGCTTCGTAGCCGCCGACAAATGTATAAACAAGAGCCGCCGTGCAAATCAGTACCAGCAGAATTATTACCCACAAAGGCGGGTAGAGATATTTAATCAGCTTTTTCCATTCCAATGTTGTCACCCCTTTTCAGTCTTACAGTAAATACAGTACCCTTTCCAATTTCGCTTTCAACAGCGATTTCGCCCTGCATAATGTCAACCACACGCTTTACAAGGGCAAGTCCCAGACCGTTTCCCTGCATAGCGTGAGAGGTATCTCCCTGATAGAATTTTTCAAAGATGTGTTTTCCTGTTTCTGATGAAATTCCACAGCCCGTATCAGATATTTTTACTGTTGCATAATCATCGTCGACAGTAAGCTTCACTGAAACAGCACCGCCGTTTTCTGTAAATTTAAAAGCGTTGGAAAGCAGGTTGTTCCACACAAGAGAAAGCAGTTCGGAGTCGGAATTGATATAGACGCTGTCTTCAATTTCCGTTTCAATGTCAATGCTTTTCTTTTCCCATATTTCCTCAAACTGCAAAAGACTTTCGCAAAGCTGTTCGCTTAAATCAAAGCGTTCTGACACAGGGAAAATCTGCTGATTTTCAAGCTTGTTAAGATTTAAAATATTTGTGATAAGGCCTGCAAGTCTGCGGGAGTTGTCGGTAATTCCCTTTGCGTATTCAACACGTTTTTCGTCAGGCAAATCGGAAGCTTGAAGCATTGTTCCGTAATTCTGAATAACCGCAAGGGGAGTTTTCAGTTCATGGGAAACATTTGCAATAAAATCAGTACGCAGAGTTTCAACGCTTCCAAGCTCCTGCGCCATTTTGTTGAAACAATCAATGATGCTGTTAAAACTCTCGTATGCGTAATTATCCCCGAAAGGTTCTATACGCACGGAAAAATCACCGCTTGTAATTTTTTCGCCAGCTGAAACAATACGCTTTGTGGGGCGGTCAACCATAAGCCTGCGGCGTACTGCATCAATTACAGTAAAAAGAAGACTTATGAGGATTACATTTCCGAATGTAAGCTTTGCAGCCTGAGATATATTTTCTTCTGTAAGAACGATACCAAGTGTATCTGACATTACAGTAATAAAAAGCATCATACAGCAGGTCACAACAAATGCTGCAATCAGAAAGAACACAAACCAGTTGTTGAAGCCGTGAAGAAGTCTTTTGTAATTCACTTTATCACCGCCTTGTATCCAAGTCCGTGAACGGTAACAATTTCAAAGTCATTACATTCTGAAAGCTTACTTCTCAGCTTTGTCATATATACGTCAACTGCACGGGGAGCTGTTTCTGTGTCAGCGTCCCAGAATTCGTCCATAAGCTGTGTACGGGTGAAGGTTTTTTTCGGATAGGAGAGAAGCTTATATAGTATAGAAAATTCTCTTGTTGTCATAGAAATTTCTTCTCCGTCGAGGTAAGCGGTGTGTTCGTCAGCGTCCATAACAAAGCTTCCGATTTCAAGCTTTCTGCTTGAAGCAATTTTTGCACGGCGGAGAAGTGCGCCAATACGCAGAAACAGCTCGTCAAGGTCGATAGGTTTCACCATGTAATCGTCAATTCCCACGCGATAACCTCTTTGCTTTGATGCAAAATCATCTCGTGCAGTCATAAATAAAATCGGAATTTCATTATTCAGTGAGCGTACCGTTTTAGCAAATTCGAAGCCATCAATATCAGGCATCATGATATCCGATATAATAAGGTCATAAATTGTTTCATACATAGCGTCATAGGCTTCATTTGCCGAAAGACAACCTGTTGCTTCATATCCGCTGTTATTAAGAAATGTGCAGACCGTTTTGTTCATTTCACGTTCGTCTTCTACTACCAATATCTTGAACATCGCTTTACCTCCGATGATTTTTCTTTATGGTAACATATAAATGTTAAAGTTTTGTTAAAGCAGCAGGATTTTTATTTCTGTACAGCCTGCATTTGTCACTGAAGATAATTTAATATTAAATTTTAAAAAAGGTTGCGCAGCGCTTGGCTACGCAACCTTTCGGTAATACGATAAACTTTATTGAACGTTTAGAACAGTGCTTTTTCATTAATATTCAAGCTTCTTGTTGAGGTAAGCAACAAGGTCTTCAATCTTAACTCTTTCCTGTTCCATTGTATCTCTGTCACGAACTGTTACGCAGCCGTCCTTTTCAAGTGTATCAAAGTCATATGTGATACAGAACGGTGTACCGATTTCGTCCTGACGACGGTAACGCTTACCAATCTGACCAGCTTCATCGTAATCAACGCTGAAGTGCTTGGAGAGCATTGTGTAAACTTCCATAGCCTGATCCTTAAGCTTCTTTGTAAGAGGAAGAACAGCAGCCTTGATTGGTGCAAGTGCAGGGTGGAGGTGCATTACTGTACGAACGTCGCCCTCTCCGATTTCTTCTTCGTCATAAGCTTCGCATACGATTGCAAGGAAGAGTCTTTCTACGCCAAGAGATGGCTCGATAACGTATGGAACGTACTTCTCATTTGTTTCAGGGTCAAAGTATTCAAGGGACTTACCGCTTGTCTTGATGTGCTGAGTGAGGTCGTAGTCTGTTCTGTCAGCAACACCCCAAAGTTCGCCCCAGCCGAATGGGAAGAGATACTCAAAGTCAGTTGTTGCCTTGGAGTAGAAGCAGAGTTCCTCAGGGGAGTGGTCACGGAGACGGAGGTGTTCTTCATCAATGCCGAGGCCTGTAAGGAAGTCGCGGCAGTAGCCTCTCCAGTACTGGAACCATTCAAGGTCAGTGCCCGGCTTACAGAAGAATTCAAGCTCCATCTGTTCGAACTCACGTACACGGAAAATGAAGTTACCCGGTGTGATTTCGTTACGGAAGGACTTACCAACCTGTGCAACACCGAAAGGAACCTTCTTACGTGTTGTTCTCTGGATATTTGCGAAGTTAACGAAGATACCCTGTGCAGTTTCAGGACGGAGATAAAGCTCAGCCTCGGAGTCCTCAGTTACGCCCTGGAATGTCTTGAACATAAGGTTGAACTGACGGATAGAAGTAAAGTTTTTCTTACCGCAGTGTGGGCACTTGATATCGTTATTTTCGATAAATTCGCTCATCTGCTCGTTTGTCCAGCCT
>JAFTWI010000014.1 GCA_017465345.1 Oscillospiraceae bacterium | reverse complement strand
TCCTTAGTATTTTCACGTCCCTGACCGATTTTGTCTCCTTCATAGGAGAACCATGCGCCGCTCTTGTGGATAATATCAAGTTCAACCGCAAGGTCAACAACCTCACCCTCACGGGAAATACCCTTGCCGAAGAAAAGGTCGAACTCGCATTCCTTGAACGGAGGTGAAACCTTGTTCTTTACAACCTTACACTTTGTACGGTTACCGATAACCTCTGCACCGTTCTTGATAGCCTCGCCCTTACGAACTTCGATACGAACGGAGCTGTAGAATTTCAGTGCGCGTCCGCCTGGGGTAGTTTCAGGGTTACCGTAGATAACACCGATTTTTTCACGAACCTGATTGATGAAGATTGCCACGCAGTTTGACTTGGAAATTACAGAAGTAAGCTTTCTCATAGCCTGAGACATAAGACGTGCAAGCTGACCAACGTGTGTATCACCCATTTCGCCGTCAATTTCAGCTTTTGTAACCATAGCCGCAACTGAGTCAAGAACGATAACGTCCAGCGCACCCGAACGAACAAGAGCCTCAGCAATTTCGAGAGCCTGTTCACCGCTGTCAGGCTGAGAAACAAGCATGTTGTCAATATCAACCCCCAGTGCTCTTGCATATACAGGGTCGAGAGCGTGCTCAACGTCAACGAAAGCAACTTCGCCGCCGAGCTTCTGAGCCTCAGCAACAATCTGGAGAGCAACTGTAGTCTTACCGGAGCTTTCAGGACCATAGATTTCAACGATACGTCCTCTCGGAACACCGCCGATACCCAGCGCCATGTCGAGAGTCATAGAGCCTGTAGGAATAGCGTCAACGTTGTAGTCAGCGGACTGACCGAGCTTCATTACAGCACCCTTGCCGTATTGTTTTTCAATATGCTGAATAGCAGCTTCAAGCGCCCTTTTCTTTTCTTCGGAGCTTGTAAGCTTAACTACTGATTCTTTACCGCCTGCGACTTTCTTCTTTGCGTCTGCCATAATTTACCTCCAATATGTAAAATCGAACATTTTTTCTTATTTTAGCATTTTTTGCAGATTTCGTCAATAGGTTTGCAAAATTTTTTAGCACCAAAGCAAATAACAATCAGAGGAGTATTGCGGAAATCTATTGAGGGAGACCCTTTTGGAAAAGGGTCATCCCTCAAACTCCCTCCCTAAAACTTTTAATGTAAATTCCCCTATATGGCTATAGCCATATAGGGGAATTTAGACTGAAAGTCTTTGGAAAGGGGGCTGGGGAAGAACCTTTCTTCAGAAAGGTTTTCCTCAGCAGGTTACCACAAAACTTCCTTTGAATTATTATGCTCTGAGTTCTGCGCCGAGAGCGGAGAGTTCCTTGAGAACACGCTTTACCGCTGCGTCTGCCTGCTCGTCGGTAAGTGTGCCCTCGTGGGAGCGCATTGAGATAGCGTATGCAACGGACTTCTTGCCCTCTGCAATCTGCTTGCCCTGATATACGTCAAAGAGAGTAACTGTTTCGAGGATATTGCCTACAGCCTTCTTGATAGCCTTTTCAAGCTTTGCAACAGGGAGTGCTTCGTCACAAACGATAGCAAGGTCACGTGTTGTTGCAGGGAACTTAGGAAGCGGCTTGTATGTCTTTGTTGCAACAGCAACCTCGAGAATTTCAGTAACGTTAATCTTAGCAGCATAAGCCTTTGTGCCGATACCGTAATTTTCGAGAGTTTCAGGGTGAAGCTCACCAACGATACCGATTGTCTTGCCGTCCTTTGTGATTACTGCGCATCTGCCAGGGTGGAAAGCGTCAGCTTCTGCGAATACAGCGTTGTCTGTGCAAGCCTCATACTCGAAATCTTCAACGCCCACGTTCTTCAGCATAGCATCAACGATACCCTTGATGTCGTAGAAATCACGGTTGCCGCCGTACATACCAACGCTGAGACGTACAGGCTCGTCAGGAAGCTCTGCGCCTGTCGGGAGGTACTCGTTGCCAAGCTCAAAGAGGCAGGCGGAAGCGTTACGGTTGTTGTAGTTTCTTGCGAGAACTTCACACATTGAAGGAATGAGGGTTGTTCTCATAACGGAAGTATCTTCGCCCAGTGGGTTTGTGATTACAACTGTGTTTCTCAGCTTGCTGTCCTCAGGAAGACGGATTTTATCGAAATACTTAGGACTGATGAAGGAGTAGGTTGTGATTTCGTAAGCGCCGAGGGAAGTCATAGCGTTCATAATCTTACGCTCAAACTTCTGCTTTTCGGTAAGCTCAGCAGCTGCAACACCACGAATGATAGTCTTTGGAATGTTGTTGTAGCCGTAAATTCTTGCAACTTCTTCAGCAATATCAGCCTTGCACTCGATATCAATACGAACGGAAGGAGCGTAAGCCATACCGTTTTCAATCTTGAAATCAAGCTTTTCAAGGCACTTCTTCATTACATCTTCGGAAATGTCTGTGCCGAGGAAGCCGTTAATCCAAGCAGGGTTGAACTCAACACCCTTTGGTGTCTTGTCGGAGTGGTCAGCGTCGATGATTGTGTTTACAACCTCGCCGCAGCCAAGCATTTCAACAAGCTCGAATGCACGCATAATAGCTGGGTAAGCGTTCTGTGGGTCGATACCCTTTTCGAAACGTGCGGAAGCGTCAGTTCTCATACCGAGAGCCTTAGCTGTTGTACGAACGGAAGCACCGTCGAAGCAAGCGGACTCGAAAACAACGTCAACTGTATCGTCCATAATACCGCTGTACTCGCCGCCCATTACACCTGCAACAGCAACAGGGCTTTCAGCGTCAGCGATAACAAGCATATTTTCGGTAAGCGCTCTTTCTGTACCGTCAAGAGTTGTGATTGTTTCGCCTGCCTTTGCGTTACGGATATTGATTTCGTTGCCCTTGATGTAGCGGATATCGAAAGCGTGCATAGGGTGACCGTATTCAAGCATTACATAGTTTGTGATGTCAACGAAATTGTTGATAGGACGTACACCGCTTGCACGGAGTCTTTCTCTCATCCAGCGTGGGGACTGACCGATTTTAACGTTCTTTACAACACCTGCGATATAGCGTGAGCAGAGGTCTGTGTTCTGCACGTTGACCTTGAGCATGGAGTTGATGTCGCCCTCAATGCCCTTGTAGGTTGGCTCTTTAACTGTGTAAGGACGGTCGAAAGTTGCAGCAGTTTCTCTTGCAAGACCGATTACAGCGAGGCAGTCAGGACGGTTGGAAGTGATTTCGAACTCAACGGAAGTATCGTTGAAGCCGATTGCTTCCTTGATATCCATACCCAGTTCAAGCTCAGGGCAGCCTTCTTCCTGCTGCATGATGAAGATACCGTCAGCGATTGCGTAAGGGAAATCGTGAGTTGTAAGACCAAGCTCGCCGAGGGAGCAAAGCATACCGTTTGACTCAACGCCGCGGAGCTTGCCCTTCTTGATTTTGATGCCGTTAGGGAGTGTGGAGCCGTCCATTGCAACTGGAACAATGTCGCCTGCCT
>JAFTWI010000134.1 GCA_017465345.1 Oscillospiraceae bacterium | reverse complement strand
TGGTATGAACTATTCTACATTCATGAACGGTCTCAAGAAGGCTGGCATCACACTCAACAGAAAGATGCTTTCCGAAATTGCTATCAATGACGCTGCTGGTTTTACAGCACTCGTTGAAAAGGCAAAGGCTGCTCTTTAATTTCAGATTACTCAAAGTCAGAGGCAAATTTTTGCTTCTGACTTTTTGTGGTTTTTTATGATGTTTGAAGGAGGTGCGATATGCAGAAAATTACGTCGAAGGATAACCCGAATATCAAGCTTTATGTAAAGCTTGCGGGGGGAAGAAAGTACCGTAAGGAGAACGGTTTATTTACTCTTGAAGGAGTGCGTCTGGTTGAAGATGCTGTTAAGGAAAATGCAGAGCTTCACTCTGTTTTTGTGACAGAAAGCTATATGAAAAAGCTTGCACAGCAAGGTGAATCATTGAATTTTCCGAACAGCGAAAAGGTGTTCGAAATTCCCGATGAAATTGGAAATAAGATGTCTTCTACCGACAGCGCTCAGGGCGTGTTTGCAATTTGTAAATGCCTTGAAAAACCCTCGTTTGATGCTACGGTAAAAAACGGCGGTAAGTATCTTCTGCTCCACTCAATTCAGGACCCGGGCAACCTTGGCACGATAATACGTACAGCGGACGCAGTCGGCGTTGACGCAGTTTTTCTTGCGGATTGCTGCGACCTGTATAACCCTAAGGTTGTGCGTTCGACGATGGGGAGCTTGTTCAGATTGAATGTTTCTGAGATTAAGTTTGATGAGACTTTCCCTGTTTTTGCGGAAATAGGAGTGCCCAGCTTTGCTGCGGTTATCGATAGTGATGCAACATCTCTTACCGACTGCGATTTCTCAAAGGGCGGAGTAATCCTTATCGGCAACGAGGGCAACGGTCTGCCCCGTGAAGTGAGCGATATGTGCACCGAAAGGCTGACGATAAAAATGCAGGGCAACGTTAATTCCTTGAATGCGGCAATGGCTGCGGGAATTATTATGTGGGAGCTTGCAAAATAAGAATGGAGGACGGCATAATGGATATCAGAAATGTTTACGAATGGCTCTGGATGGTAAATTGCATAGGCTTCGCCAACAATCGGATATGGCAGATTATGTCTGAATTTCAAACAGTCTCGGAGGCTTATGAGGCACTTACCGACAGTGAAAGACGAAAGAACTTTCTTACCTCTGGTGAGTGCAAGGCTGCTGACCGAATTACATCTGAGCAGATTAACGAAATGATTTCCTATTGTGAAAACAGAAATATCTACATACTCACATACGATGATGAACTTTACCCCGAAAGGCTGAAAAGCATATACAATCCGCCGTCTGTCCTGTTTTGCAGAGGAGATATGAGCTGCCTTGAAAATGAATTCAGTTTGTCAATCGTTGGCACAAGAAAGCCATCAGATTACAGTGTTAGAGTCACCGCTTCGCTGGTAAAGGAACTGTGCAAAATGGGAATAACCATCGTCAGCGGCTTTGCAGTTGGTATTGATATCACGGCAGGTCTTTTGGCAGTGCGTAACGGCGGTAAAACCATAACCGTTCTTGGTTGCGGTCTTGACCACGATTATCCTAAGGAGAACAGCTGTTACCGTGAAGAAATAGAAGCAAACGGCTTATTTATTTCCGAGTATTACCCGAAATTCAGCGGTTCGCATATTTCTTTCCCTACAAGAAACCGAATTCTTTCCGGACTGTCGTTGGGCACGATTGTTGCTGAGGCAGCTGAAAAAAGCGGTGCATTGATAACAGCAAATCTGGCACTCAATCAAGGCAAGGGAATATTTGCGTTTGCTCCGCACGATTTATTCGACAGACGTTATGGAGGAAACGTTGCGCTTATCAGAGATGGTGCAGTCTGCCTTTGCGGCGTCAAGGATATCATATATGAATATTACGAAAGTTATGGACATAAAATAGCGAATACACAGTCCTCGGAAATTGTCAGACTACCGTCTGATATTGAGGAGAAAAACTATAAGTCTGTTGCTTTGTTTGACCCATATAATGACATTGAAGCTGCTGAGCCTAAAAAACGAAAGCAGAAGAAAGCCGAAGAAGTAACAGAGCATGAAAATCCGCAATATGAATTTGACGCTTCAGTGCTTGATGATGAGGCAGCTGAGGTGTACAAGACACTGAAAAACGCGGGCAGGGCAGTTCAGGCAGACGAGCTTGCGGAAATGTGCGGTATGGATATTTCGGAAATGCTGATGGTGCTGACCGACCTTGAAATTGAGGGCGCTGTTCAGTCTGCGGCAGGAAATATCTATACAGCGAATTAAATGAAATCACGTCGCTGTAAGCGGCTTACATATAAAACTGAACAGCAGTTCAGCTCAGCGTTGTTAAACGCTTGAAAGGAATGGTATTAAAATGTCAAAACTTGTAATCGTAGAGTCGCCTGCAAAGGCTAAAACCATAAAAAAATATCTCGGCAGCGGATATGAGGTCGTTGCTTCAATGGGTCACGTCCGTGACCTGCCTAAGTCTAAGCTCAGCGTAGATGTTGACAACGGCTTTGAGCCTGTTTATGTTGACATCAAGGGCAAGGAAGAGCTTATTGCAAGCCTGAAAAAGGAAGCCAAGAAGTCAGACTATGTTTATCTCGCAACTGACCCCGACCGTGAGGGAGAAGCAATTTCATGGCACCTTGCGCAGATGCTTGACCTGCCGCTGGAGCAGACTAACCGTGTAACATTCAACGAAATCACCAAAACAGGCGTGCAGAATGGTATGGCTAATCCACGTTCCATCGACATCGACCTTGTAAATGCACAGCAGGCACGTCGTATCCTCGACAGAATTGTTGGCTACAAGCTTTCTCCGTTTCTTTGGAAAAAGGTTCGCCGTGGTCTTTCAGCAGGACGAGTTCAGTCGGTAGCTGTTTCTCTTATCGTTGAGCGTGAAAAGCAGATTAACAGCTTCAAGCCGGAGGAGTACTGGTCTATCGACGCAAAGATGACAGCCCCATCTTCAAAGAAGCAGTTTGACGCAAGCTTTATGGGTATCGGCGGAGAAAAAACAGAGCTTCATTCTCAGGAAGAAGCTGACGCTATCCTCAAGAGAATTGATGGTGCTGAATACAAGGTTACTGAGGTTAAGAAGTCTGTTCGCAGAAAATCTCCAGCACCTCCGTTTACAACCTCTACAATGCAGCAGGAAGCTTCAAAGAAGCTCAGCTTTGCAGCTGCAAAAACAATGAAAGCTGCTCAGACTCTTTACGAGGGTGTTGAAATTGAGGGCATGGGTGCTGTAGGTCTTATCACGTACATGAGAACAGACAGCCTTCGTGTTTCCGATGAAGCAAGAGCTGCAGCTTATGACTACATTAACGCAACCTACGGCAAGAACTATGTTCCTAATACGCCGAAGATTTATAAATCCAAATCCAATGCACAGGACGCTCACGAAGCAATCCGTCCGTCAATGCCTGAACTTACCCCTGAGCGTGTAAAGGCAAGCCTTACAACTGAACAGTATAAGCTTTACAAGCTTATCTGGGAGCGCTTCATTGCAAGTCAGATGGCAAACGCTGTTCTTGATACGGTTTCCGTTGATATCGACGCAAACGGCTGTAATTTCCGTGCAACAGGCTTCTCCGTAAAATTTGACGGTTTTACCGTTCTTTATGAGGAATCCAAGAACGAAGAAGAGGGCAAGGTGCTTCCTAATATTGAAGTTGGCGACGTGCTTAAACTGAAAAATATCGAGGGACACCAGCACTTCACACAGCCTCCTGCACGCTACACAGAAGCCACCCTTATCAAGGCGCTTGAAGAAAACGGAATCGGACGTCCTTCAACATACGCTCCTACAATTTCCACTATCATCAACCGTTTCTACGTTGAGCGTGACGGAAAGCAGCTTCGTCCTACAGGGCTTGGTGAGGTTACAACTGACCTTATGAAGCAGCACTTCAAGCATATCGTTGACGCAAAATTTACAGCTACAATGGAAAGCAATCTCGATAAGGTTGAAGTCGGCGAAATGAACTGGGTTGATACACTCAGCGAATTCTACGAGGACTTTGCAGCAACCCTTACAAAGGCTGAAAAGGCAATGGACGGCAAGCGTGTACGTGTTCCCGATGAGGAAACAACAGAGGTATGCGAAATCTGCGGAAAGCCTATGGTTATCAAAATCGGACGCTTCGGCAAGTTCCTTGCATGCAGCGGTTTCCCTGACTGCACAAATACAAAGCGTATCGTCAAGGACACAGGCGGTGTTTGTCCGAAGTGCCACAAGAAGGTGCTTCAGAAGAAGTCCAAGAAGGGCAAGAAGTATTTCGGCTGTGAGGATAATCCAAACTGCGAGTTTATGACATGGGACACACCTGTTTCCGACAAGTGTCCTAAGTGCAACGACGGCACAACCCTGTTCAAGAAGGGCGGAAAGATGTTCTGTCTGAAGGACGGCTGCGGCTACGAGGTTGCTATCAAAAAGGAAAAGTAATATGAGCGAAAAAATTACCGTAATTGGTGCAGGTCTGGCAGGTTGTGAAGCGGCCTGGCAGCTTGCAAAGGCAGGATTTAAGGTGGATTTGTGGGAAATGAAGCCCGTGAAATTCACCCCTGCACATAAATATCAGGGCTTTGCTGAATTGGTTTGCTCCAACTCGCTGAAAGCTTCACGGGTCAACTCTGCGGCTGGTCTGTTGAAAGAGGAAATGCGCAGACTTGGTTCACTGACCGTGCCCTGTGCCGAAGAAACGAAAGTACCTGCAGGCGGTGCACTTGCAGTTGACCGTGAAAAATTCTCCGATTTGGTGACGGAGAAAATCAAATCTGAGCCGAACATCACAGTGAAGTGCGGCGAGATTACCGAAATTCCCGAGGGTAACGTGATAATCGCAACGGGTCCTCTCACAGCGGGCGGACTTGCGGAAAGTATCGAAAAGCTCTGCGGCGGTTACCTCAGTTTCCACGATGCAGCAGCACCTATTGTGACATATGAGTCGCTGGATAAAGACAGAATTTTCTTTGCGGCACGTTACGGCAAGGGTGACGATGATTACATCAATTGCCCCTTTACAAAAGAGGAGTACACCGAGTTCTGGAATGAGCTAAAAAATGCCGAGTCCGCACCTCTCCATGAGTTTGATACCCAGAAGCCAAAGGGCAAGGACGATTTCACTGTGTACGAAGGCTGTATGCCCATTGAGGTGCTTGCAAAGCGCGGTGAGGAAACAATGCGTTACGGCGCAATGAAGCCAGTGGGACTCTACGACCCCGTAACAAACCGCCGTCCCTACGCTGTTGTACAGCTTCGTAAGGAAAACAGCGGCGGCACGCTTTATAATATTGTCGGCTTCCAGACAAACCTGAAATTCGGCGAGCAGAAGCGTGTTTTCTCAATGATTCCCGGACTTGCAAATGCAGAGTTTGTTCGTTATGGCGTAATGCACCGCAACTCCTTCATCAACTCCCCGAAGGTACTTGA
>JAFTWI010000133.1 GCA_017465345.1 Oscillospiraceae bacterium | reverse complement strand
GGATGATTTTTGTGGTGCTCATCGTAGAGTCTTTCAGCGTAGTTGTAGCCTGCAAGCTTGACGATATCGGCGCACTTCTGTGCGTTTTCACTCTGCATATAGTTTGAACCGATTGTAACATAGCCATTGCAGCGTGGGTCGTGCTTACGCACGTGGTTTACGAGGATTGTTGTAACCTCCTGACCTCTGTCGCTTGCGTGGGTATCGTAGATTTCGTTGCCGATACTCCAGCCGATAAGGGACGGGTGGTTTCTGTCACGACGTATCCATGAAGCAACATCCTTACCTACCCATTCTGGGAAGAAGCGTGCGTAGTCATAGGTTGTTTTCGGCAATTCCCACATATCGAAGGCTTCGGACATAATGAGGAAGCCCATTTCGTCAGCAAGCTCCATAAGCTCAACAGCGGGCATATTGTGGCTGGTACGGATTGCGTTTATTCCCATTTCACGAAGCTTTACAAGCTTGCGTCTGATTGCATTTTTATTTACAGCTGCGCCAAGTGAGCCTAAATCGTGGTGCTCACAACAGCCGTGAAGCTTGACGTGTCTGCCGTTGAGGAAGAAACCCTTGTCAGTTGTGAACTTAGCCTTTCTGAAGCCGAATTTGTTTTCCTCGCGGTCGATAACCTCACCATTCAACATAAGCTCGGTAACGTTTGTATACAGCACGGGTCTGTCGATGTCCCAAAGCTTCGGTGCACCAACTTCAAGTACGTCATCATTTACGGTGTAACACATATTATCGTTCAGAATATACTCGTCAACACAGCTTCTGTCGCAGGCACAGCAACTTCTTTCAAACGCTGCAACAACTTCGCCGTCAAGCATTACTGTATGGCGGAGCTTCATATCGCCTGATGCAATGTCCTCGGGACGCTCTGTTTCGGTTGTAACGGTAAGCTTTCCGCTTACGTCTGCGGTAATATAAATTCCGTCGGGAACAATTCTTGTCTGGGGATATTTTTTTAGGTATACGTTGCGGAAGATGCCTGCACCCGAATACCAGCGTGAGTTCGGTTCGTGGTGGTCAACGCGGACTGTAATAAGGTTGTTGCCCTCTTTAAGCAGGTCTGTGATTTCAAACTCAAAGGTGGAGTAACCGTACTTCCACTCACCTGCCAGCTTGCCGTTAACATAGACATAGCTGTCCATATACACGCCCTCAAAGCGAAGTGCTGTACGGCTTCCGTCAGGTGTATACTCATAGTTTCTTCTGTACCAGCCTGTTGAGGTTTCGTAGAGATTTTTTGTGTTATGGATAAGCCAGTCGTGAGGGATATCCACTCTCTGCCACTCAAGATTTTCAGCATACTCTGTGCCAATAGGATTTTTTGAGAACTCCCAGTTGTCACAGAATAATTTTTTTATGCTCATTTTTATCGCTCCTATCAATTGATTTCGGTGTAACAATTGCATATTAATCAGTGATTTCTTCAAGCTGCAACGTTCAATCTCCTTTTCAGTTATTATATCACGCTGCTCCAGATGTTACAAGACGTTTTTCAAAATTGATAAATTAATGTATGATTTATGGCTTATTCAAAAGTGATTCAGAGGCGTTAATACTGTTTTTGCTAAATAAGACTATATTGACAAAACACTTTTGGTATGGTATCATTATATTAAGATGAATACAATCTAAGGAGGCATTCTATGGACATATACGAAGCTGTGAACAAGATGAAAAATGAACAGAAGAACATATTTGACCTTAATCTTCGGGTGACGTTTTATGCCCGTGTTTCCACTACCAAGGAGGAGCAGGAAAACTCTGTTGAAAATCAGATTATGTTCTTCACAGATTTTATAAAGAGCAACAGGAACTGGACTTATGTTGAAGGGTATGTTGACCGTGTACGCGGTGAAAATGCGTCTAACCGTATCAATTTTATGCGTATGATTGATGATGGAAAGGCTGGGGTTTTTGACCTTGTGCTGACCAAGGAAGTAAGCCGTTTTGCACGTAATACCATTGACAGTCTTACTTACACACGTGAGCTTCTGCGCGCGGGGGTTGGGGTATTCTTTCAGAATGACAACATCTGCACCATTGACACGGACAGCGAGCTTCGATTGACGATTATGTCAAGTATTGCGGCTGATGAAGTGCGAAAGCTTTCGGAGCGTGTACGCTGGGGACAAAAGCGTGCTATTGAAAGCGGAAATGTTATGGGTAACAGCCGCATTTTCGGTTACGACAAGAAGAATTGCAGGCTGGTTATAAACGAGAGTGAAGCTGAAATGGTACGGCTGATTTTTGAGGAATACGCTACGGGAAAGTACAGCGTGCGAAAGATTGAGGATATTCTTTTCAGCAAGGGTTATCGTGGACGAAGCGGCACACGAATTCATCACAACACGATTTCGGGAATTATTCAAAATCCTAAGTACAAGGGCTTTTACTGCGGAAACAAGGTTAAAGTTATTGATTACCGCACCAAGGAACAGCGTTTTCTCCCTGAGGAAGAATGGGTTATGTACAAGGACGAAACAGGTGAAGTTGTTCCTGCGATTGTCAGCGAGGAGCTTTGGGACAAGTGCAATGAAATTTTCCGTGCGAGAAGTGCCACGGTGAAGTCCCGTGAACACTCTCTGAAGGACAAGAGTGTTTTCACGGGGAAAATTTTCTGTGCAGCTGATGACAAGGCGTACTGGCGGACAAGCTACTCCAACAGCGTTTCTCAGGGCAAGCCGATTTATCAGTGGATTTGCAGTGAAAAAAAGAGAATGGGTGCAAAGGCGTGTGCTTCGTTCTCAATTCTTGAAGCTGACCTGTACAAGATGCTTTCGGGGCATTTCAAGGACATTGCTGAAAATATTGAGGAGTACGTTTCTGATTTTCTGAAAATTTACCGTGAAACGGATACTTCGGCAAATGTTCAGCGTGAGCTTGATGCGTTACGGACACGGCTTGACAAGGAAAAGGCTAAGCGTGAAAAGTTGCTTGATGCGTACACGGAGGGGCTAATTTCAAAGGCGGAATTCAAGGAGCGTAATGATGCTTCAAACATTACGATTAGTGAGCTTGAGGAAGATATTTATGCTGTTGAGAAAAAGTCAATGGAGTCGGAGGATTACGTTAAGGAGCTTGAAAATATTGAGCAATATTTCAAGGAGATGTACTCCCCTGACCGTGATATGACCCGTGAGGAAGTTGACGAGATGGTTGTGACGCTGATTGACAGGATAAATGTTATCCCTCGCAACAAGGAATGTATGAAGCTTGAAATCAAGCTGAAAACGGGTGCAAACCACGATTACACCTATGTTCGCGGGCGTAGTGGAAACGGTTGTCGTTCGGGACACATCAGCAAGAAGATGATTGATGCTTATAAGCAGGGCGTTAATTCCTAACCTATAGACTTATAATAAACAAAACAATCCGAAGAAGATTTTTCTTCTTCGGATTTTGTTTATCGTAAATTTAATTGATTTTATCAGACTGCACTCATTTAGTCTTAAAATATTTATATAGAAGGCATATTTCCATTACTGCAATTATTACTGCACCTGCCCCGTAAAGCCATTTCATATCATCATTCGTAGTCACAAAAAAATACAGACAGCATGCAAATGCAGCAAGCATTACTACGGAAAGGAATACTACCCAACCTATACGGAAACGTTTTGAGCCTGTTTCAAAGTCATATGTATCGAAAAATATATCTGCTGCAAGTTCAATTATTAATTCTATAATATCGTCAAGCATCGGTATTCTCCTACATAAAAAAATTGACCCGATACTCATTGTATCGGGTCTTTGGCTGGGGTGCAGGGATTCGAACCCCGGAAGTGCCTGAGTCAGAGTCAGGTGCCTTACCGCTTGGCGACACCCCAGTATATAAGTTCGCTGTGAAAAGTTCATTTACAACGAACTTTTTGACTGGCTG
>JAFTWI010000132.1 GCA_017465345.1 Oscillospiraceae bacterium | reverse complement strand
GCATACCAGTCTGTAGACCACTGACCGAGGTCCTTGATGATGTAGCCGTTGTCATACATCTGCTTAGCAAGGTCAATGTAGGACTTAGCGGAATCGTCAAGTGTGAGCTTATTATCAGCTACCCATGGAGTATTTCTGCCAGCGGAGAATACCTGCCATGCACCTGCAGCTGTTGTTGTGAGAGCTGTCTGACCGCCGGAAGCTTCGCTTACCTTAGCAGCTGTAGCAACGAAAGAATCCCAATCGCCGATAAGAGCCTGCATTTCATCAGGTGTCTTAACGCCGAGGTATGTTTCAGCAAGGTCAGTTCTGTAGCAGAAACCACCTGCAGCAGCCTGCCAGGAGAGACCCTTCTGAACGCCGCTAGAAGACTTACCGATTTCTACTGTATAGCCGTAGAGATCGCCGTAATCAGAATCGGAGAAACCGATATCGGAGAGAGCCTTTGTACCTGTCTCTGCAGAGTCATCGTTGATGTACTTGAGAGCCCAGTCAGCTTCAACAAACATGATATCAGCATCGTTGTTAGCGTCAGAGAGGTAGTTGTCGTAGTTTTCAGCAGCTTCACCACCGCCGCAACCGAAAGACTTTACGTTGAACTCGTCAGCTGTGTGACCAGTCTGTGCGCAGAATGTCTTGAGCATTGGGTCGATATCGTCTGTGTTCCAGCACATGATTGTGAGCTTGTCGCCAGCAGCAGCAGCGTCGTCGCCAGCATCAGCGGAACCTGCATCTGCATTACCTGCATCTGCGTTGCCTGCATCTGCAGCAGCTGTTGTGTCTGCAGCATCTGCTGCGTCGTCTGTTGCTGTGTCGCTAGAGCAGCCAGCGAGCATGGTTCCAGCACATGCAAGAGCTGCGAGAAGAGCGATGTTTTTCTTAAAATTCTTCATTTGGTTTTTCCTCCTTAAAAATATATTATATTATAAAAATATAATAGCTTGGTTTAATCATCAGTTAATTTCTTAACCGACGAACCTTCCTCGAGATATCCGTCAATCACAACAGGAACAGTATTGTCGGTAATCTCTTTTCTTATCAGTGCAATTAACTGCTTAGCGGCTTCTGCACCAATTCTTTCTGTATCCTGTTTAAAAGTTGTTAACTTCGGATTAAGGTACTGAGAAAGAATAATGCCGTCATAACCCATTATCGAAATATCTTCCGGAACACTCATATTCAGCTTTTCAAACGCCGTTATTGCACCGACTGCTGAAAAATCATCAGGCAATATGATACAAGTTGGCGGGTCATCAAGCTTAACAAGCTGCACCGCAAGATGCTCTGTGGTAATCGGATCATGATATCTGCCCTGAAGCATATAATCGCTTCTGACATTTATATTCAGGCTCTTCAAAGTATCCTCGTAGCTTTTTACTCTGACAGAAGTTACTGTTGAAGTATCGCCATAAATATACGCAATTTTTCTGTGTCCCATTTTATAAGCATATTCAACAAGTGTTCTCATTCCGAACTCGTTATTGGATACTATAGCGGGACAATTGGGACTTTTATTATCAATTGTAACAGTAGGTACGGAACTATTCAAAAGCTCAGTTATTTCCGCATCTTCAAAGTCATCGACACAGGCAACAAATACACCGTCAACGTTTCTGCAAACGCAATGCTCATAAAACGTCATCTTGTTATCGCCTATCTGACGGCTGATAAATGTAATATCGTAACCGCGCGACTCAGCCTCGTTTTTAAAGCTGTTAAGCACTGCAGCGAAATGACTGTGCGTCAAACCACTGTTGGCTTGTTCTGCAAACAGAACACCAAGATTATATGTACGATTCGTTTTCAATGCTCTTGCCTGTGAGTTCGGAAGATATCCGAGCTTTTTGGCTGTTTCACGAATCATTGCCTTTGTAGCTTCGCTGACATCTTTATGATTGTTCAGCGCTTTGCTGACCGTTGCAATCGAAACACCGCAGGCAGAAGCTATGTCCTTTATCGAAACCATAACACACTCCCTGCCTAATTTTGTTTGAAAGCTTTAAACGTTTTCGCCGCTTTCGATAATTAATATACAACCGAAATTCAATTCTGTCAATGGGTTTTGTGAATTCTGAGTGAAAAATAGTCTTTTTGCATAATGTTGTCTGTTTTTTTTAGTCTTTTTAACTAATCAATTATTAACATTAGATGAACGTTTTTACATAAAATGACATTCATATAGTTAAATGATACAACCATTTTTATTTTGGTTTATCCTTTTTGTTTAAAAAATCAATTAAACGTTTAACCCGTTTCCCTATCACAAAGTAAGCGTTTACATTGCTTTTCTTTACATTGAATCAACAAATCCTACTTTTCTGTATGCCTTTGCTACAACTTTTCTGCTCACATTAAGCGCCATCTGCGCACCCGCTGTGTAGCACTCCTTAAGATATGCCTTATCAGCAATAAGTCTTGCAAACTCATCACGCACAGGTTTGAGGTGGTCGGCAACCGCTTCACCTACTGCAAGCTTGAAATCGCCGTAGCCCTTGCCGTCAAACTCACGCTCGATAGATTCGTAATCCTTGCCTGTTACAACGGAATATATTGACATAAGGTTACTGATACCAGGCTTTTCGTCTGCATATCTTACAATTGCTTCACTATCTGTAACAGCTCTCTTGAACTTTCTGATGATTACATCAGGCTCATCAAGGATATAGATACAAGCATTTGGATTTTCGTCAGACTTTGACATTTTCTTTTCAGGGTCCTGAAGTGACATTACACGTGCTCCAACCTTTGGGATATAAGGCTCAGGAACTGTAAACAGCTCACCATATTTATTATTGAAGCGCTGTGCAATATTTCTTGCAAGCTCAAGATGCTGTTTCTGGTCAGCACCGATTGGAACAAGGTCAGCCTTATATGCGAGGATATCGGCTGCCATAAGCACAGGATATGTGAAAAGACCTGCATTTACATCGTCGGGATGCTTCTGGGACTTATCCTTGAACTGTGTCATTCGTGAAAGCTCACCAAACTGAGTTGAACAAGCAAGAATCCAGTTCATTTCAGCGTGGGATTTAACGTGGCTCTGGATAAAAGCGATGGACTTCTTAGGGTCAACGCCGCAAGCAAGGAGAAGTGCATAAGCTTCGAGAGTATGCTGACGGAGCTTTGCAGGATCCTGACGAACTGTGATTGCGTGCATATCTACTATAGAATATATACAGTCGTAATCCTCCTGAAGCTTACCCCAATGTGAAACGGCACCGATATAGTTGCCGAGGGTAAATGTACCTGTTGGCTGGATACCACTGAATATTCTCTTTTTGTTTTCCTGTTCGGACATAACTATCAATTCCCTTCTGAATTACTATACTATATTAATAGGTTAAAACAGTAATTAATAATTAACTATAAACAAATACTTATATATTATAGCACATATTTCTTCCTTAGGCAACATAAAATTTTAAAAAAATCAAAGGAGACGGCAATATTGAAAAAACAAAGCTTTCTTTTCAGTTCAGCACTACTCATTTTTTCAGCAGCTGCGGCAAAGCTGATAGGGGCACTTTTCCGAATACCTCTCGCAAATATGCTTGGCGGAACGGGAATGGGCTACTTTTCAGGTGCGTACGGAATTTTCATGACAGTTTACGCTCTTTCCGTCACGGGACTTCCTACAGCTGTGGCAAAGCTGACGGCTGAAAATTCGGCACTTGAACGCTACGCAAACATAAGAAGGGTTAAATCTGCTTCAATTGCTTTTTTCAGTTTGACAGGACTAATATTTACGACACTTCTTATTGTATTTGCAAAACCTTTTTGTTTGGCATCGAATGGTGTTGAAACTGTACCTTCTGTACTTATGATTGCACCGTCAATATTTTTCTGCTGTATAACCTCTGTTTACCGCGGATATTACGAAGGGCTGAGGAACATGTTTCCGACAGCTATTTCACAGATTATTGAAGGAATTTTCAAGCTTTGCACGGGACTTGCCTTATGTATTTATGTTCTGAACAATCCAAGCAAATTTGACAAGGTTTGTGTTTTTTTCGGAAACTGTGACATTCTTGCTGTTGCTGCAGCGGCGGCTGTTCTTGGCATTACATTTTCAACTGCAGCCGGAACTTTGTTTCTCATTATCCGTGATAAATTATTCGGTGATGGAATTTCTAAGGTAAAAATAAAAGCTACCGATGGAAAAAACTGCGTGGACAGCAACTATACTATAATTATGCAGCTATTGAAAATTGCATTTCCTGTAGCAATAGGTGCGCTTGTTACAAACCTTACATCGCTTATTGACCTTGTTACAATTACAAAATCAATTGAAAAAGCTATTGCGGAAAATCCTCGGTATTTTTCAGAAATATCAGGTGCAACCAATCTTTCAGACCTTCCTAACTTCATGTTTGGTAGTTTCACGGGACTTGCAGTTACAGTCTTTAATCTTATCCCCTCTTTTACAAATATGTTTGGAAAAAGCATAATTCCATCTATTTCAGAAGCGTTCAGCTCCAATGACACTTGCTCTGCAGCGAAGAATGCGGAGAAGGCTATTTTTTCAACTTCACTTATTGCCCTGCCCGCAGGATTAGGTATTTGTGCACTTTCGAAAAATATTCTTGAATTTCTTTTTCCCTCCAAAGCAATCGAAACGGAACTTTCCGCTACAGCTTTATCAATTCTTGGTATTGCTGTTATTTTTCTTTGTATTTCATCTACAGCTTTTTCAATACTTCAAGCAGCTGGAAAACCATATCTTCCTGTAAAGATTATGGCGGCAGGTGTTGCTGTCAAGCTTATCGGAAATCTTATTTTTGTATCTATACCGCAATTGAACATTGCAGGTGCTGCTGTTTCGACTTTATTATGTTACATTGTAATATGCATACCATCAATTTTTCATATGATAAAACTTACAAAAACCAACAAAAGGCAATTATTTACATCAATAGGTAAACTTTGTTACTGTTCTATAATGTGCGCTGTTGCTGCTAATCTCGCTAAAAACATGCTTACAGACACTATAGATAGTATTTTAGTGTTATTTATTTCCATTCTAGTCGGGGCAATTTTTTACATATTTTTGGGCTTTTTATTGGGCATATTTACGAAAAGTAGCTTAAAAATGCTAATTTCTTAAAAAATTTGAAAAAACCCTTGAATTTCTTTAATTTATAGGTTAATATATTAAATGTACCGTTTTTGCGGGTGTAATTCAATTCGGAGGGTGTTTATGGATTTTGTTCTCAAAAAGAGATATGATATAAATGATATGCTTCGGATTATGGAAATACTTCGTTCCGAAAACGGCTGTCCTTGGGACAAGGAACAGACTCATAAGTCTATAAGAAAAGATTTCCTTGAAGAGGTTTATGAGGCTGTTGAAGCTATCGACCTCGAAGATACTGCTTTGCTTCGCGAAGAGCTTGGTGATGTGCTTTTGCAAGTTATTTTTCACGCTCGTATAGAGGAGGAAAATGGCAACTTCTGCTTTGATGATGTTGTTGATGAGGTTTGTCAGAAGCTGGTTATTCGTCATCCTCATGTTTTTGCTGACGTTGTTGCTGAAACAAGCGATGAGGTGCTGAAAAACTGGAACGACATCAAACAGCAGACAAAGGGACAGGAAACTTATTACGAAACGCTGGAAAGCGTTTGTACTGCACTTCCAGCACTTATGCGTGCACAAAAAGTCGGCAAGCGGGCTGAACGTGCAAATATGGATTTTGAAAATGTTACTCAGGTTCTTGAATGTCTTGAGGCTGAAATCGCTGAGCTTAAGGAAGCTATTGCAGGCGGCAATCAGGAATGCATTGAAGATGAGCTTGGTGATGTGCTTTTCTCCTGCACTAATCTTGCCCGTCATACAAAATGCGATGCGGAAGAGGCACTGACACGTGCTACTGAGAAGTTTATGAAGCGTTTCAAGGATACTGAAGAAATGGTAAGATGTGATGGGATTGATATGAAATCCCTTAACATAAATGAGCTTGACGTTTATTGGCGTAAAGCTAAAACAAAATAAAAAATGGGTATTCCCATCAAATTTATGGAGGTAGTTAAAATGACAAAAGCAGAACTTATCAATGCAATCGCAGAAAAGGGCGGTCTTACTAAGAAGGACGCTGAAAAGTCCCTCAACGCTGTAGTAGCATCTATCACAGACGCTCTCGTAAAGGGTGACAAGGTTCAGATTGTTGGTTTCGGTACATTTGAAGTTCGTGAAAGAAGCGCTAAGGAAGCTATCAACCCAAGAACTAAGGAAAAGATCAAGGTTCCTGCAAAGAAGGCTCCTGCTTTCAAGGCTGGTAAGGCTCTCAAGGACGCTGTTGACGCTAAGTAATTAACAGTTACTATAAAATGTACGAGCAGACAGGATTGTTCCGTCTGCTCTTTTTATTGCAAATTAGGAGTGATTTTATGCGCCTTGACAAATATCTCAAGGTTACACGTCTTATCAAAAGACGTACTATTGCTAACGAAGCCTGCGATGCAGGCAAGATTTCCGTAAATGGCAAAATTGCAAGAGCTTCCTACGATGTAAAGGTTAATGACATTATTGAAATTAATCTCGGTATGAAGCCTTTGAAGGTTAAGGTTACTAACGTTACTGAGTATGCCACTAAGGAAAATGCAGCTGACAACTACATTGTTGTGGAGGATTGACATGGGTCCTTTTGAATATGTTGTTATCAGGATTGACGGCGATTATGCGATGCTGAAGCGTACTGACATTGTAAGTGAGGACACTGTTCTTGTTGCACGTGCACTGCTTCCCGAGGAAACAGATGAAGGCACTCATCTGCTTTGGGAAAATCTTGAATATACTGTAATATAAAAAATGCCCCCATGGCTTCAGTCCATGAGGGCGTTTTCTAATTATTCTTCTGTTGTTTCTTCAGAAGCTTCGTCGCTGTCAGCAACAACGATTTCGATGTCAGCATTTTCTTCTGCTTCTTCAGCAGCATCTTCTTCAACAACAGGCTCAGGCTTTTCAAGCTCTGCACCGCACTTGCCGCAGAATGTATCCTCGATAGGACAGCTTGCTTCGCACTTTGTGCACTTTACAAGGCCTTTGATTGCAAGGATCTGACCCTTGAGGTCGGCAATTGTTTCAAGGGAAGCTGTTACGGAATTAACTGCTTCTGCAATATCTGCATCAGGATTTTCCTTATACATATCATAGTAATACTTACCGATGATTGTATAATTTTCGCTGATAGAACGCTCTGAAGAAATAATCTTTGCATTCAGCTTTGCTGCATTACCTACCTGCTTTGTTTTTTCGCCCACATTCTTACCTGTCTCTGTGATTGTGTCAGTAATTTTTTTGATGATATCGCTCATTATAATTTCCTCCATTCAAAATTGTGTATGTGGATATTCTTTTATTTTGCTTGACAACAATATTATACTACATATAATATTGAATGTCAATACCCTTTTATAATTTTTTTTACAATTTTTTCAGGACACGGATTTTGTTTTACTGAATACGAAAAAATATCAGCAAATTCATTTGAGATAGCGTTTATATCACAATCCGTTGAGGTGTATAATGTTGCAAGTTTTTCGCCCTTTACCACCTTATCTCCGACTGTTTTCTCAAAAACAATACCCGCTGTAAAATCAATTACTGACTCCTTAGTCTGACGTCCAGCTCCAAGGCGGAGGGAGATGAGACCTGTTTTTTCACAGGAAATACCTGATATAAATCCGTCCTCTGGTGCAAAAACTTTCTTTGAGAACTTTGGTTGGGCAAAAAGGCTGTAATCATTAATGACATCAGAATTGCCACCTTGCAATTCAATCATTTCACGCAGCTTATCGAGCGCTTTACCGTTTGAAACGGCTTCTTCGGCCATTTTTTTGCATTCTTCGGCTGTACCTTTTCCTGCAACAAAAAGCATTTCTGCTGCAAGTGTGAGAGAAACCTCCATCAAATCAGACGGAGCTTTTCCTTTAAGCGCTTCAATTGCTTCAATAACTTCAAGAGAATTACCTACGGCACGACCGAGTGGTTTTTCCATATCGGTTATTACGGCAACGCATTTTCTGCCTGCAAGTTTTCCAACGCGCACCATTGCTTCTGCAAGCTTTTCAGCGTCATCGTAAGTTTTCATAAACGCTCCGTCCCCTACTTTGACGTCAAGGACAATTCCATCTGCACCTGTTGCGAGCTTCTTACTCATAATTGAGGAACAGATAAGGGGTATACTATCAACAGTAGCGGTTGCATTACGAAGGGCATAGATTTTTTTATCAGCGGGTACAAGTGAGCCCGTCTGCCCTGCTACAGCGAGACCTGCTTTTTTAACGTTAGCCACAAACTGTTCATACGGAATTTCAGTATTAAATCCGGGGATTGACTCCAATTTATCAATTGTTCCGCCCGTATGGCCGAGTCCTCTGCCTGACATTTTGGGCACGCACACTCCACAGGCTGCGACAATTGGGGCAACGATAAGGGTTGTTTTATCTCCTACACCGCCTGTACTGTGCTTATCGACGTTAAAGCCGCCTGTTTCAGGTTTAATCATATCTCCTGACCTTGCCATTGCCATAGTAAGGTCGGTTGTTTCTCTGTCCGATAACGAACAAAAGCATATCGCCATAAGAAGTGCAGACATCTGGTAATCGGGAATGCTGCCGGACACATATCCGGCAACAACCCAATTAATTTCCTCTGTACTTAATTCGACGTTATGCTTTTTCTTGGTAATTATTTCATAAATAGTCATATAATCTCAATTCCTGTAAAGTAATGTTTGAGTATCTCTTCATAAGAATAACCCTGTTTAGCAAGAATATTCGCACCATTCTGGCTCATTCCTACACCGTGACCATAACCATATGTAGTGAAGATAAAGTATCCATCGCTGTATGTAACCTCAAAAGCGGTACTCTTGAGCTTATAGTTGAGGATTGATTCACGCATTGCTCTACCTGTAATGATTTTCTGACCGTCAACATTAACCTTTGCTACGTAATTTCCGTCAACAATTTCTGTAACGGTAAACCAGTTTGAAGGGTTATTCGAAAGTGTAATTCCAAGGTCACCTTCGACAAGTGTACGCATATTTTCTTCGCTTACCTTCATCTGATATCCGTAGTTAGGGTCGCTTGTCACGTCAAACGGACAATATACGCTCTTGAGGTAAGGGACGCTGCTGCCCCATACGTTCTTAGCATCTGTTGTATAACCTGAAGATGAAGCCATATAAACAGTCTGTGCTACGTTCCCGTTATAGTAACAACACACACCCCAAACCTCTGAAACGAGGTCCTTGATACGCTGTGGAACGTTGCCCTTAACGAGTACAGAAGGTGTAAGGCCGTTTACGTTATGATACTTTACATAGGAATACGCTGCAACAGCCTGTGCCTTGATAGCTTCGTCACTGAAGCTAGTAGAAATTTCATTATTTACAATCTGACAGATAAGGTCATAGGCATTGACTGTCTGAGTCGAACCATTGAACTTAGCTGTAAAGGTTTCATCTGTTGAAATATCTACGCCGCTTCCCACGTTTACAGATACTGAAGTTTCAGTTTCCTTAGCTGTTTCATCAAACCAAAGAGTAATAATGATATCCTCTGAAGCATCAGGAGCTGTAGTGTCAAAGTCAGTTTCCTCTTCATCAAAAACAAATGTTATTGTTTCATCTTCTGATTCAGTTTCAGGAGCTGTTGTTTCTAAGGTGTCATCTTCATCGGGCTCTTCATCTGAATTTGAAAGCACCTTATCCTCATTTGAATCCTCACCGAAAACGGATTGTTCCTTAGCTTCCGAGCTTCCGTTGTCATATTCATCGACTTCGAAATCCTCGGGATAATCAGTTTCATCTTCAACATCTGCCTGTGTATCTTTCGGAGCTGCAGAAACGGTTTTCTCCTCCTCTTCACGTACAGGAGCTGCTGTTGTTACTGCAGGCTCTTCATTTTTTTCTGTTTCAGCAGGAATATTTTCTTCTTCGTTTTCTTCATCATTGGTATTTTCTGGCAAAGCGGGCACTGCTTCAACAACATCATTTACAGATGGAATTTCAACCAGTTCCGCATTTTCCTTATTATTGTCCGCACCCAAATCTATTTCTGTTTCTGTAGATTCGGTAACTGCTTCTGTTTCGGTAGAATAATAGTACTCCATCGAAATAGCATTTTCTTCTACATCTTCAACCATAAATGCAAAAGTATAGAAAACTGCTACAAGAAGAAGTGCAGCAATACCGCTGAGCGTAGTATTCAGCTTCATTTTTATCCCCTCCCTTTTATTTATCCTTTTATTCTACATATGTACCGCCGTTATATTTATAATAAACGGCAGGCCACTTCGGATTTGTATTCACAGCAAAGCCTGTTGTATCAAGGTTTTCTGTAGTTTCACCTGAACGCAGCTTTCTGCCTATGATAACATGACGTGCAGGCTCCCATTCATAGGAACATGTTGAAAGCGTGATAAACTTATCATCTTCGTTCACGTCGATACCGGTATGGAAATGGCTTCTTTTATTGACTTCATCAATAAAGGTTTCGAAAGTATTTGTATCATCAAAGTTTATGTAGTTGTGATAATCAAACACGTTTCCGTTATCGTGTTCGGGTTCGGTATTGATAACAAAAGATGCTATGATAACATAGGTATTCTGTTCATACTTGTTATCAAAGTAGATATACGGATTCTGAAGCCAGTATTTTGCGTCCCACTTATAGAAGTCCATCTGACCAAACATTGTGCCGTCACGCTGATTATGACCGTAAAGGATAATATTATCGGACTGCAAATCAGGATAATCATTTACCACATTACGGAAATCGGCATAAACGGTACCACAGGAACGGTTCTGTCCATAAATATTCTTTTTGAGATAATACTCATTGTCATCAGCCTGAACAACAGCTTCGCTCATTACTCCTGGGATAGAAACATAACCTGCGTAATCCTCGTTAATAGCAAGCATTTCATTGGCAAAAGACATATTTACAAGAGGATTTCTGATAATTTCTCCCTCATCGGTAATCTCAACGGTAGGAGGTGTTGTTTCAACAGCTTCACCTGATTGAACCTGATTCTGGAGATTATTAAAAACGTTATATTTCTTGCTTAATTCCTTTTGATTTTGTTTTGCTTCAAAGATATGATAGAAATAAACTGCAAGGACAATTGCGCAGACAATTAATGCTGCAATAGAAATAAGGACAATAACCTTACTGATTATTACGTTTGATGAATCGCCTTTCAGCGGTATAAAGCTTTCGACAAATCCCTTTTTTACTTTTTTCTGCGGCTGTTTATATCGGGGATTTGAACGGACTTCGTCCGACATTGCCATTGGTTAACCATTCCTTTCAAGATATACACACATATTTACTCAGCACTTTTCGGCACAGAAGTTTCTTCTGTTTCAGATGATTTTTCGGACACTGTAGTTTCCTCAGAAGCATCACTTTCGTCGGAAGGAGCTGCTGTTTCTGAAACCGTATCTTCTCCGTCAGGTACAGAGGTTTCCGTTGAAGACTCGTCTGTATTTTCTATTTCCGCTTCTGTTGAAGTCTCTGTTGCTGATGTCTTACTTTTTCTTTCATTGAGATAATCGTGGAAGCTTCTTCTTGTATCAACTGTTGTGGTTTCTTTATTTTTCTTTTCCGTTCCCTCGGATATTTCTGTTTCAGAAGCCATCTCTGATTCGGTATCAGACTCAGTTTCTGAGGTTTCCTCGGTGGTTTCGGAAGTTTCATTGGACATAATTGCTTCCCAGTCAACTCCCTCAGCGTTATAATTCAGATAGGTTTCCGAGAAGTCAAAGTCTTCAATTTTTTCTCCCTCACGGAGACGGCGTGCAAAAACTACAAAGCGCGAATCGGAAAACTCGTTTGAACAGGTTGACAGACAGAGAAGCTTGTCGCCATACTGAACATCAACGGGAGAAACAATTTGATTACGCTTCTGAACTTCGTTTATATACCAGTTAAAGGTTTCCTCATCATTGAGTGTTTCAATGTAATCGTGGTAATGGAAAACCTCACCGCTGCTGTGTTGTTCAGGTCTTACATGAGTTACGAAATACCCGTAAATTACATACTCGCCTGTTTCAAATTCAGGGCTGAATTTAACCAGCGGATTTTCGCTGTAAAACTCAACATTCTGCTTATATTCCTTGAGATTACCGAACATTGTTCCGTCTTCCTGATTATGACCGTAAAAGACAATATTCGGAGAGATATACTCCTCGCTGACAGTACATCTATAGTCAAGGAAAACTGTTCCTGCTTTATTTGTTCCGCCATAGTAATTATGGTCAAGATAATAGTCATTATCATCGCCCTGCATTATAGGCTCATAGATATCACATCCATCAACCTCAAGATAACCTATATAATCTTCATTGATGCTTTTATAATGCTCGGCAACATTGAAATTGTGCTCAGCGATTTCTTCTTCTGTAGGAGCAATCGTTATTACATTGCCTTCACTGTCGATTGTTGTTGCGACAGTTGTTGTGATAATGCTCTGATTTTCCTTTTTCTCCTCAACAGCTTCTTCAGACTGCATAAGTGTGCTGACAAGCATTACACCTGCACAGATAAATACGATAACAGCTGCAAGGAAAATAATTTTTCTGATTATTTCGCCAATACCGTCGCCCTTCCAAGGTAAAAGGCTTTTCAGCATTCGTATAAGAAATTTATCGTTTACATCTTCATTCTGCATTTCAGGTTCAGTTTCCTTTTCGTTATCGGAAATGGACGGTTCAGTCTCTTCCTCTTTTTCCTCTTCGGCAGTTACTTCCGCTTCAGTATTTACAGTAGAAGTCGCCTCCTCAGCAGCTTCGGTCTGTCCCTCATTATTTTCATTTTGGGAAATAAGCTCTGCCGCTTCGGTTTCGGTCATTTCTTCAGAGCTGATATTGCTTTTCCAAAGTGCGGATTCATTGAGCACGAGCTCCTCAGCAGTCATTTCCTCCACTGACTTTTCATAGTTAAATACAACATCTGCGTTTTCAGCTTCGGATTTATCTGCTTCAATTATTTCCTCGGAAATCTCAACGCTGTCATCGTCAGTATCGTCCTCGGAAATTTCTTCGGTAATCTGCTCTGTTTCTTCGGCAATCGGCTCGGAAGCATTTTCGATTTTGACGTCATCTTCAAATGACTCGGTTGGCTTATAAATATCGACAATTTCCACATTCTCGGCAGCAGCTTCTGTCACAGCGGTATTTTCCTGCTCTGAAGGGCTGCTGTATTCCTCAAGGATATCGTCAACAGTATAATTCTTTTCTTCATTATTGGGCATAGCTTAAAATACCTCTTACTGGTTAT
>JAFTWI010000131.1 GCA_017465345.1 Oscillospiraceae bacterium | reverse complement strand
TGTAATTCCTTTCAAAAGTGAGTGGTCAAAGACTTTTCCCGTACCGCCACCAGAATCCAGCAGAACATAATCAGCAGAGGAATGGTTGGCTGAAATTATGTGAGCGTCACTTTCAATCCGAAAAGCTTTGATTACAGGGCAATTAACCTTCCGTCGCAAATCTGAAATATACCGTTCATTTTCGTTGCCGTGAAGCTGAACGACATCAATTATTTCACGCTTTGCCAAATCCGCAATTTTATCAATATTTTCGTCAACAAAAACACCCACTGGAGTAATTCTGCCGTCAAGTATTCTCCTCAGCTGTTGTGCTTTTTCGGGAGTAATATACCGCTTGCTTTTCGGTGCAAAAACAAAGCCCACATATTCGGGAAGAAGTCCGTTTACATATTCAATATCGTAAGGACGGGTAAGTCCGCAAAGCTTGATTTTTGTCATACGCCACGAAGCTCCGAAAGCTTTGCTTTCTTGTTTTTGGCACGCATTAACGTTTCGCCGATAAGCACAGCGTCTGCTCCGATTTCACGAAGCTTTTGTACATCCTCAGCTGTCTGCACTCCACTTTCAGAAACAAAAATCACGTTATCGGGAACAAGCTCACGCATACGCTTGCTGTTGTCCGTATCAACGGAAAAATCCTTTAAATTTCGGTTATTCACGCCGATAATCCTTGCACCTGCATTTACGGCAAGCTTAACCTCATTTTCGTCGTGCGCTTCAACAAGTGCGGAAATACCCAGCGTGTTGCAGATTTTGATGTAAGCCTTAATCTGTTCCGCCGAAAGTATTGAGCAAATCAGCAGTACCGCTTGTGCGCCAAGTAATTTTGCCTCATAAATCTGATATTCGTCAACGGTGAAATCCTTTCGCAGACAAGGAATTGAAACGGCTTCCGCAATCTCTTTCAAATACTCGCCGCTGCCCATAAACCATTTCGGCTCGGTCAGCACAGAAATGCAGTCCGCACCTGCGTTTTCGTATTCCTTTGCAATTTCAAGATAGGGAAAATCCTCCGCAATAATGCCCTTTGAGGGAGAAGCCTTTTTACATTCACAGATAAATGAAATCTCAGGCTTACGGAGTGATTTCTCAAACGCAAAGTCACCTTTCGGGAGAGCAAAAGCAAGGCTTTTTATTTCATCAAGTGAAACGCTCTGTTCTGCCATTTTCACACGTTCAAAAGCGTGTTCGGCAAGTTTATCAAGTATTGTCATAATCCACCTCACGAATTTGAAAGCTCTATCAGTTTTTCAAGTATTGCCGCCGCCTTGCCGCTGTCGATAATTTCTGCGGCAAGCTTTATTCCGTCAGCTATCGTTTCAGCCTTTTCGCCTATGCAAAGCGCCGCACCTGCGTTCAGCAGGACAGCGTTTCTTCTGTGCCCCTTTTCGCCACTTAAAATACTGCGTGTGATTTCCGCATTTTCGGCAGGCTTGCCGCCTCGTAAATCCTCACGCTTGCAACGCTCAAAGCCGAAATCCTCGGGAGCGATTTCATAAGTTCTGAACCAGCCGTCCTTGAACTCGGAAACGGTTGTTGGGGCGCAAAGTGATATTTCATCAAGCTTATCCTGACCGTAAACAACCATACCTTTCTTCACTCCAAGCTTCATAAGCACCTGTGCAAGCGGCTCAACAAGTGATGGATCATAAACTCCGAGAAGCTGTCTTTGGGGACTTGCAGGGTTTGTAAGCGGACCTAAAATGTTGAACACGGTACGGATACCAAGCTCCTTTCTGATACCGCCCACATACTTCATTGAGGTGTGGTATTTCTGTGCAAAGAAGAAGCAGAAACCCACCTTTTCAAGCAGTTCAAGGCACTTTTCAGGCTCAAGGCTTATGTTTACCCCAAGTGCTTCAAGGCAGTCCGCTGTTCCGCAATCCGAAGAAGCCGCACGGTTGCCGTGCTTTGCAATTTTAAGTCCTGCCGCCGCACAGACAATAGCTGTTGTGGTGGAAATATTGAAGCTGTGTGCGTTGTCGCCGCCCGTGCCCACGATTTCCATAACGTCAAAGTTGTGTTCAAGCTTTGTCGCCTTGTCACGCATAGCCGCCGCACAGCCTGTTATTTCTTCGATAGTTTCAGCTTTCGTACTTTTGGTTGACAGTGCTGCAAGAAATGCCGCATTCTGTGTGGGTGTTGTTTCACCGCTCATAATTTCAGTAATTACCGTATATGCCTCATCGTATGTCAAGTCCTGCTTATCTACAATTTTTACAATCGCTTCCTTAATCATATCAAAAATCTCCTTTCACGAAGTTCAAAAGCATTTGTCTAACGTATTCAGTCATAATTGATTCGGGGTGAAACTGTACTCCGAAAATGGGATAATCCTTGTGCTGTACTGCCATAATTTCGCCATCATCGGTTACGGCTGTAACTTTAAGACAGTCAGGCAGTTTTTCTGGATTTGCCGCAAGGGAATGGTATCTTGCAACTTTTATTCTTTCGGGAATGCCATCAAACAGCATACATTCCGTATCAAGCTTTATTTCCGATTGCTTGCCATGCATAAGCTGTTTTGCGTATGTTACTTCGCCGCCGTATGCCGCACATATCGCCTGATGCCCAAGACAAACACCCAGCGTCGGTACACTTCTTGCAAGAGTTTTTGCAATGGTAAGGGTTACTCCTGCGTCCTCAGGTCTTCCAGGACCGGGAGAGAGAATAACTTTTTCGGGATGAAGTCCTCGTATTTCATCTGTACAAAGTTCATCGTTTCTTATCACCTTAATGTCAGGTGTAATTTCACCGATAAGCTGATAAAGGTTATATGAAAAGCTGTCATAATTGTCAATGAGAAGTATCATAAATCCGCCTCCTCTGATGTTTTCAATGCGTTCACCACTGCTGCCGTTTTGTTTATACATTCCTGATATTCATTTTCAGGTACGGAGTCCGCGACAATTCCCGCACCGCTTCGTATGAACACCTTTCCGTTTTTCTTGTAGGCAATTCGTATTGCAATACAAACGTCAAGATTTCCCGTAAAGTCAATATATCCGATTGCTCCGCCGTAAATTCCACGCTTGTTGTTTTCAAGCTCTCCGATTAGCTGACAGGCTCTTATTTTCGGTGCACCCGAAAGCGTTCCAGCGGGAAGTACAGCACTGACCGCATCCAGTGCATCGCAATCATCTCGGATTTCTCCTCTTACAGTTGAGCCGATATGCATAACATGGGAATAACGCTCTATACTGCGTAATTTTTCCACCTCAACTGTACCAAATTCGCTGATTTTTCCAAGGTCATTTCTGCCCAAGTCGACCAACATATTATGCTCTGCAAGTTCCTTTTCGTCAGCAAGCAATTCAGCTTCAAGTGCTTTGTCCTCGGCTTCGGTTTTACCTCTCGGACGCGTTCCAGCAAGGGGAAAAGTGTGAAGAATACCGTTTTCAAGCTTAACGAGCGTTTCGGGGGAAGCCCCTGCAACCTCCACATCAGTTCCCGAAAGATAGAACATATATGGCGACGGATTAAGCGTTCTCAGAACACGATAGGTATTCAGCAGACTTCCCTCAAAGGGTGCGGAAAGACGATTTGACAGCACAATCTGAAATATATCACCCTCATAGATATGATGCTTTGCCTGTTCGACCATATTGCAGAACTGCTCCTTGTCAAAAAGCGGTTTTATCTCTCCTGTTAAATGTCCGCACTCGATTTTCTTATCGCCTGTGCGGATAAGTTCTATAAGCTTTTTCAGTTCATAAACGGCTTTATTGTAGTTTGTTTCAATATCGTCAAGCGGCATATTCACAATGAGAATAATTTTCTGACTGACATTGTCAAAAGCAATAACCTTATCAAAAAGCATAAGGTCAACGTCCTTGAAATTCTCGGTATCCTCCGTGTTGTTCCGTACAGTCGGCTCGGCATATCCGAGATAATCGTATGAAAAATATCCCACAAGTCCGCCTGTAAAGGAGGGAAGATAATCGAATTTCGGACTTTTGTATTCCGACATAAGCTGTCTGATATGAACAGACGGGTTATCCGATTTCAGCCTTATATCGCCAATTTTCATATCCTCGCCCTTGCAGGTGATTTCAAGCTTCGGGTCAAAACCGAGAAACGTGTAACGTCCCCACTTTTCATTTGCCGTTGCCGATTCAAGCATATAGCAATGTGATGATATATTTTTCAGCCTTTGCATTGCTTCAATAGGCGTGCAGATATCTGAAAGTATTTCACAGCTTACGGGAATGAGGTTGTATTTTTCGCTTGCCGCAACTTTTTTTATTTCTTCGATATCGGGTAAAAATTTCATAATGCACCTCCGTGTAAAACAAAAAGCTCCTCTGATTCTGTCAGAAGAGCTTTCGGCGTGCACAAACAAAAACGCCCCTGACAGAATTTCATAAAAATAGAATTCTGCCAAGGACGAATAGCTGCAAACATATATAACTTGCCCGTATCCGCGGTGCCACCTTGATTCACAGGAACGACCCTGTGCACTTAGCAGAGTGCCAACACACTCCCGACAACTGACGTATGCCAACACGTCGCAGAATACTCTGTGCATTTGCGGTTTGCTACTGCACATTTGACTGCGCCCTCAACGGTCCATTTGACAACTTGTTTCTTACCTGACTCTCAGCACCACAGGCTCTCTGTAAAGGCATCATTGCCGTTATCTCCGTCTCAACGGTTTCGGAATATTTATTTTTCTACAGTATAGCACTTCTAACCTACTTTGTCAATAGGTTTTTGAAAAAATTCTTGATTATATTTTATGCGATTGGTAATAAAATGTGTATTCTCTTAATATCACCACCCGTACATACCGGTGGATATAACTCCGCCGCAGTTAGTTACGCACCTCTCTGCCTTCAAAGTTTTTCAGAAAATATGATTTTCTTCCACCCGCTACCCGTTGTATCAATAATGAAACAATGACAGATACAAACACCGATGCTGTGCGAAAAAACGTGTGTAATCCCTAATATGTACAGCAGTATCTGCCTCAAAAATTTCTCGTAAAAAAGCAGATTTTTTTTGAATTTAGGTATTGACAAACGCAGAAAAAGATTGTAGAATGGATAATACTCAGAACGAATGTTTCTGACATTACGCACTTATGTGCGGGACTTGATTTCAAGTCGGGCGTCGGGTTGCGACGTACAGCGTAAACGCTGTTTTTATGATAACGGAGATTTAAAGCCGTTACACTAACATAACAATCGAATAAGTCTTGACTCATCAGAAAAAGCTGTTGGGTCTGGCTTGTTGTAGTTATGTGGGTGTAACGGCTTTTTGTTTTTCAAAGAAGAAGCCGATATATCATTTCAGTACGTCAGCTATTCCGTAAAATATCAGCGTAACTTTTTTTAAGGACGCCTCGTTTCAGAGCGACCTCGGTGCACCTTGTTTCAGGGTATACCGACGGTGAACGGATTGTTCACCGTTCAGACCGCCGCCTTAATTCAGGGCGGTAGTTGCAGAGAAAACACACGCCCCGTTTCAGGGTGAGTGCAGAAAATACCTTTTTATGTCGTCGTTAATTGCGACTCCACAGCCATAAACCACTGTCGCAGTTTGCGACAGTGATTTATGGAAAATCGGAGATAAGGGGAGCAGCATTTTACCGCGTTCTTTGAAAGGGGTGGACAATTTGGATACCCCTTGAACCAAAAAGCATAGCTGAATCAATTTTTCGATGGGAGTCCAAATTGGACCCCCATCTCCGAAACAAAAGAGGTTTAAAGGAGTCATCATTTCGATGACCCCCGAAATCCAAAGGCCGTAAAATCCGACTTTTAAAACAATGATGAGGTGGTAATTCACCACCTCACGAGGCACATTCGCAAAATGTGAAACTGCCATACAACTCCGCAAAGGCGTAACCATTCGTTACTCCCTTGAAATGAAACGAAAGGAATTTTAATTATGCCGAGAATGAGCAAGAAAAGAAAACTTGAATGGTCACTTTTCCTGAATGAGCGTAGTCGCATAACTTGTAACGAATTATGTCGGCGGTGCTTTTACGATTGCAAGCAGAGCTACCGTGCAATTCTGATTGAATGTCCGGGGTATTTATCGAAGCGTTCTTCTGCGGCGGTACAACTGAAAGTACGGTGAAGATTTTTCGCCGTACGATAAAAATACAACAAACTCTCCTCCGATTTTTACATAACGCAAAAGCGTATGTCGGCAGAAATCTGCTGAAATTTGTTTTAGGAGGATACCATAATGAGTTTTAACGAAACGTTAAATCTGAAAAATGTATCGAAGAATTCAAACGAAAAGGAACTTATCCGCACAGAAGCGGATTATGAAAAAGCTCTTGCCGAGCGTGACAAACTTCAAGCAGAACTTGACCGTCTGACAAAGAAGGAAACGCAGGAAGAACACAGACTTTCCACTATGCAAAATCGCTACAAGGAGCAGAAACGTCGTAGCCGCAATCATCGTCTCATCGAGCGTGGCGCAATTCTGGAGAGCCTTATTCCCAACGCCGAGAGCTACACCAACGAGCCGATAAAGCACATCATCATGATAGCTTTCGGAAATCTCCCCGGCGGCTTGCAGGGCATACACGTTCCCGAAAGTCTGCGTGATAATTCTTGAAAAAGTTGTTTTGCAAGCTCAGCAATACTGCTTCCCTTGGT
>JAFTWI010000130.1 GCA_017465345.1 Oscillospiraceae bacterium | reverse complement strand
TGAGGTATCCGCTCTTCTCGGACGTATGCCTTCTGCCGTAGGTTACCAGCCTACACTTGCTACTGAAATGGGTGCTCTTCAGGAGCGTATCACTTCCACAAACAAGGGCTCTATCACATCGGTTCAGGCTGTTTACGTTCCTGCCGATGACCTTACTGACCCTGCTCCTGCTACAACATTCGCACACCTCGACGCTACAACAGTACTTTCCAGAAGCATTGCTTCTCTCGGTATCTACCCTGCTGTTGACCCGCTTGACTCCACATCGAGAATTCTTTCTCCTGATATCGTTGGTAACGAGCACTACGAGGTTGCTCGTTCTGTACAGAACATTCTTCAGAGATATAAGGAACTTCAGGATATTATCGCTATCATGGGTATGGACGAACTTTCTGACGAGGACAAGCTGACTGTATCAAGAGCAAGAAAGATTCAGAGATTCCTTTCTCAGCCTTTCAACGTTGCTGAACAGTTTACAGGTATGGAAGGTAAGTACGTTCCTCTCAAGGAAACAATCCGCGGCTTCAAGGAAATTATCGAGGGTGTCCACGATGACATTCCTGAGTCTGCATTCCTCTTCGCAGGAACAATCGATGACGTTATCGAAAAGGCTAAGAATGCCGAGAATGCGTAAGAAAAGGAGGCTGACATATGGCTTCGTTTTCACTTAATGTTATAACTCCCGAAAAGATTTTCTTTGACGGTGAAACTACGCAGATTATTGTCCGCACAACTGAGGGCGATATTGGTGTTCTTGCAAACCATACAAGTCTTGTAGCCGATTTGCCGTCGGGTCCGTTGAAAATTCGTCAGGAGGACGGCAGCTGGAAGGTTGCTGCGGTTTCGACAGGTCTGCTCAAGGTTGGCGGAAACAAGGTTTCTATCCTTGCAAACGCTGTTGAGTGGGCTGACGAGATTGACCTTGAATGGGCAAAGCGTTCCGAGGAGGACGCAAGACAGCGTCTTAATCAGAAGAGCAGTCAGCACGAGCTTGACCTTGCTGAGCTTAAGCTCCAGCGTGCTCTCAACAGAATAAGTGTCGGTTCTAAGAAGTTCTGAAAATAATTTTCGGAAAATTCAAAAAAAGACTTGACAAAGGCCTTTGCAATGAGGTATAATTAGATTACCTCTTGCAGAGGCTTATTTTTTTGTGCCCATTTTTAAGAGGAACAGCTAAATAAAGCTTCTCGACAAGGTTCATGCGAGTCAGCTTGGACCGTGCCACAGAGGGAGGCACAGGGGAAATACGTCCCCTGCGAAATCGAAACGCTAATAGGAGGTGCCGATATGAGAGTAAAGGTAACAATGGCTTGTACAGAGTGCAAACAGCGCAATTACAACACCAAGAAGAACAAGAAGAACGACCCGGACAGACTTGAAATGAACAAGTACTGTAAGTTCTGCAAGAAGCATACTCTTCACAAGGAAACTAAGTAAGTGAGGTGTGAAAGACGTGGCTGATGCAAAGAAAAACTCCAAGAAGTCTATCGTTGCTCAGGCTGAGGCTAAGGCAAATAAAATGGCAAACGACCGTGAAAAGGCTAAGAAGTCCGGAAAGAAAACAGGTCTTGCCAAGTACTTCAAGGACTTGAAAAGTGAAATCAAGAAAGTCACATGGCCTTCATTCAAGAAGGTTCGTAACAATACATTTGTCGTGCTCGTAGGTATGTGCGCAAGTGCAATTGTTATATTCGGAATCGACAGCGCTCTTACAGCTCTTATGAAGCTTGTAAACGGCTGATGCGGTCTGAACTGATAACAAGGAAAGAAGTTCCGCAGTTTCTGCGGGGAAAGGAATGGTCATAATTATGTCAGAATCGGCAAAATGGTATGTCATTCACACTTATTCCGGTTATGAGAATAAGGTTGCACAGACAATTATGAAGGTTGTCGAGAACCGTAAGCTTCACGACCTTATTCATGAGGTTCAGGTTCCAACCGAAATGGTTATGGAAATGAACGATAAGAATAAGATGCGTGAGGTTGAAAGAAAAGTTTTCCCAGGCTATGTTCTGGTGAAAATGATTCTTACCGACGATTCCTGGTATGTAGTAAGAAATACCAGAGGCTGTACGGGATTTGTAGGTCCCGGGTCAAAGCCTGTTCCGCTTACCGATAAGGAGGCTGCTGCTCTCGGCATTAATGCTGAAAAGAAGCCTGCTTCCGTTGAAATCAAGTTCAAGGCGGGCGACAAGGTTAAGATTACAGCAGGCTCTATGGAGGGCTGGGTCGGTGAAGTCGAAAGCATTGATACTGAAAGCATGACTGTAAATGTCAAGGTATCCATGTTCGGCAGAGATACTACAGCAGCTTTGGATATTTCCATGGTTGCGGCTTCAGATGAATATTAATTAAAAATAAAAGTTACGAAAATTTCGGAGGTGCAATTAGCATGGCACAGAAAGTAGTTGGCTTAATCAAGCTTCAGATTGCAGCAGGTAAGGCTACTCCTGCTCCACCGGTTGGTCCTGCTCTTGGTCAGCACGGTGTAAATATTATGGCTTTTACAAAGGAATTCAATGAAAGAACAAAGAACGATATCGGTCTTATCATTCCTGTAGTAATTACAGTATACGCAGACCGTTCTTTCTCCTTCATTACTAAGACTCCGCCGGCAGCAGTTCTTATCAAGAAGGCTATCGGTCTTGAGAGCGGTTCCGGTGTTCCTAACAAGACAAAGGTTGGTAAGATCACTAAGGAACAGATTAAGAAGATTGCTGAAACAAAGATGCCTGACCTGAACGCAGCAAACGTTGAATCTGCTATGAGCATGATCGCTGGTACTTGCCGTTCTATGGGCGTTGAAGTTGTTGACTAATTAAACTGTTTGCGGCGGACATTTTGTCTCCGTTGTACCGAATATATTTAGCTGTTCGGTATTGCCCTATGGTGGGAGGAACTATCCGCTAAAATCCCGATATGGGAATGTTACCACTTAAGGAGGAAAATAAGAAAATGAAACACGGTAAGAAATATAACGAAAGCGCTAAAGCTATCGATAAAACAAAGCTTTATGAAACAGAAGAAGCTCTTGCACTCGCTTGTCAGAATGCAAAGGCTAAGTTCGATGAGACCATCGAAGTTCACGTTCGTCTCGGTGTTGACTCCCGTCACGCTGACCAGCAGGTTCGTGGTGCAGTAGTTCTCCCTAACGGTACAGGTAAGAACGTAAAGGTTCTCGTATTCTGTAAGGAAGATAAGGAAGAAGCTGCAAAGGCTGCAGGTGCAGATTACGTTGGCGGCGCTGATCTCGTTGATAAGATCGTTAAGGAAAACTGGCTCGATTTCGACGTTTGCGTAGCTTCCCCTGATATGATGGGTGTAGTTGGTAAGGCTGCAAGAGTTCTCGGTCCTCGCGGACTTATGCCTAACCCTAAGGCTGGCACAGTTTCCCCTGACGTTGCTAAGGCTGTAACAGAAGCTAAGGCTGGTAAGATCGAATACCGTCTCGATAAGACAAACATCATTCACTGTCCTATCGGTAAGGCTTCCTTCGGTCAGGAAAAGCTTTCCGAAAACCTTAACACACTTCTCGAAGCTATCGTTAAGGCTAAGCCAGCAGCTGCTAAGGGTACTTACATCAAGTCCTGCGTAGTAGCTTCCACAATGGGCGTTGGTATTCCTGTTTCCACAACAAAGTACGGCGTTTAATTGCAATTAACAAATTTAGGAGTCCAAGGCTTGCTTTGGACTCCTTTTTTGTAGGAGTATATCTATGAAAAATAAATCCGAGCGCAAAACTAAGGAAATAATTTTTACGGTTGAACAGCCGAATGAACTGCTGAAATTTCTGTACGAAATGCAGCCTAACCGTCCAAAGGGTAAGGTTAAATCCGAGCTGGAGCATAAACTCGTTTCCGTTGACGGAAAGGTTGTTACAAAGTTCAACTATGCACTTAGAAAGGGTCAGCAGGTTACAATCGGTACTTACGTGCCGAAGTTTGAAAAGGTCAGCATACCAAACCTCGATATCATTTTCGAGGACGACGAATTGCTGGTTATAAACAAGCCAGCGGGAATGCTTGCGATTGCAACGGAAACCGAAAAGACAATGACAGCATACCACCTTGCTATGGAGTACGTCCGTGCAAAGAATTCCCACGGCAGAATTTTTATCGTGCACCGTCTTGATAGAGAAACTTCAGGCGTCCTGATTTTTGCCAAGAATGAGGAAATCAAGCACGCTTTGCAGGATAACTGGGATAGCGTTGCAAAGTTCCGTGGTTATGTTGCCGTTGTTGAGGGTTGTCCCGAGCCAATGGAAGGACGTATCGAGAACAAGCTTCGTGAAACCGAAAGTCACCTCGTTTACACCGCAAAAATGGGCGACGGAAAGCTTGCTATTACCAATTACAAGGTGCGCAAGAGGGGAGAGAATTACTCCCTTGTTGACGTGGATATCGAAACGGGACGCAAAAACCAAATTCGTGTGCATATGAGCGATATGGGCTGTCCAATTGCAGGGGATAAGAAGTATGGTTCTGCAACAAATCCTGTGCACAGACTTTGCCTCCACGCGAACAAGCTGGTTATTGTTCACCCCTACACCGAGGAAGAAATGATTTTCAGCACGCCCGTGCCGAAAAAGATGATGCAGGCGGTGAATAAGTAAAAAAATAAGGGTACCGAAAATCGGTACCCTTTGCTGTTATATCAATTATTCCATATACTGATTAATATAATCATCATAGGAAAGCTCTGTGCAGTCGGCAGGCGGAGCAAAAACGCTTTCATCAGCTTCATCAGCAAACTCAACTGTCATAGTCATATATGTTACCTCGCCATACATATTGACTGAGTAGTGAGTAACATTTCCAAGCTCGTCAAAGTAATATCTTGTAAGCTCACCCATACGGTCATATTCTTCATAGATGTATTTTGTACCGTCGATCTCTTCGATACCTGCTTCTGTGAAGCTGTCCGTTTCGTCTACAGCAAGCATATAGTTGTCAACGCCCTCAGAGCCGTTAGGGTTGATGCAATAGGTTTTCTTCATTCCGTCAACCATATAGTAATTTGTGCCATCAAAAATCTGAGCCGAGGACATCATATCAGCAACCTCAACCTTGGAAACGAACTTATCGCCGAGAGTTTCGATTTCCATATCAGAAACAACCCCGCCCATTTCATAGCTTACGTTTACCTTAACGTTAGCAGACCACTGGCTCGCCTTGTTTGCAAGGTCAATTGCCCACAGACCGTCAGCTCTGCTTGCAAGTATGTCCTCAATATTTTCCACAGAAGTTTCTGCCTCAGTTTCAGCTTCTGTTTCTGTAGCTTTGGAAGCTGTTGTCTCAGCCTCGGCTGCTTCAGTATCAGCTTCGGTAGCAACCTCTGTTTCAGTAGCTGTAGTAGTTGCAGCAGTTGTTTCAGCTGTTTCGTTTGCACCGTTTTCAGCAGCGCAAGCTGTCATAGATGCCGCAATAACGAGTGCGGATATAATAGCAATAATTTTCTTCATAGATGTTAAATCCTTTCTGACATAAATATAATGTATTTACAATTATACCCTTATTTGGTTGAAATGTCAACAATAATATGAATGTTTTGTTACAAAATATATTGTTTTTTGTTTTGAATAAAAATTTATGTTTAAATTGACAAATAAAAAGGGACAGCAAAAAGCTGTCCCTTATGTTTATCCATTTATAAGCTCGTCAAGCATCTTTGGCAGTTCTGTATCCATATTTTCATCAGTAAACTGACAAGTACCAACAGCCTTGTGACCGCCGCCGCCGTATTTCAGCATAAGCTTGCCAACGTCAACATTGGAAGTGCGGTTGAGAATGGAGTAGCCAACAGCTGCGCTGCAGCCCTTGCCGCCCTTACCGTTAACAATCCAAGCGGAGATATTCTGCTCAGGATAGAGGCTGTAAATAAGGAAGCGGTTGCCTGAATAAATCGGGTCAACACCACGAAGGTCGCTGATAATAACATCCTTTTCAACACGAGTGTGTGCCTTGACCATTTCCTTGAACTTTTCAGCCTGTTCGAAGTAAATATCAATTCTCTCCTTAACGTCAGGGAGAGCGAGAATTTCGTCAGTTGTCATTGTGCGGCAGCAGTCGATAAGCTTTTCCATCAGCTGATAGTTAGAGATAGTGAAGTTTCTCCATCTGCCGAGACCTGTTCTTGGATCCATAAGGAAGCCGACAAGAATCCAGCCTGTAGGATTGAGGATTTCCTCACGTGTAAGGTTACCGCTGTCAACCTTGTCAACAGCAATCATCATATCATCGTAGTGGTCGAAGCGTTCCTTGCCGCCATAGTAATCATAAATAATTCTTGCGCAGGAAGGTGCAATGCGGCTTTCACCGTTGTACTTGCCTTCAAGCTGATTACGTTCAAATTCACTGGAGTGATGGTCAAACCAAAGCCCGCAGCCCTCAACATAAGGCACATTGGCAAGGCAGTCATTTTCAGTAATTTCGATAAGACCGTCCTGCAAATCCTTTGGGTGAGCGAACTTCCAGTGGTCGATAACTCCCACGTCTTTAAGAAGTGCACCGCAAGCAAGTCCATCGAAGTCTGAACGTGTAACAAGTCTCATATAAACATCTCCTGACATAGAAAAATTGAAAAATCAAAATTACATATCAACATTATACACTATTTCCACAAAAATTTCAATAGATTTCTAACACATTATTGCACAATTTCAGTGCATTTTTTATAAGCAACTTTACGAAGATAAATTAATGAAATGATAAAGTTTTCAACATTTGTACATCGGATATTTATGGTAATTATGAATATTCAAGACAAAATTTATGTATAATACTTTCCGTAAATCGTTTTTCAACATTGTAAAGGGACTTTACCCCAACGAAAAATAGAGGTTTTGCACTTTTTCCACCGAGTTTTCAACACTTTTTGGGGAATGATTAAGTTTTCCACATTGTTTTCCACCGCTTTTGATTACAAATGGTATAATTTCACTCGAAAAAGCCGATAATAAACGTAAAATCGGCTTGAAGGGAATGTTGAAAACCAGTGGAAAGTGTGACATTAAACCTTTAAGTACACAAAAATGAGAGGAAAAATGCAATGATAAAGGGTGTAAACAGAAGGATTGTGGAAATAACGAGCACTGAGCATGATTATTTTGAGAAAGCAGTGCTGTATGTAAAAACTGATAAAAGCGGCCTGCCTGCTGAAAAGATTACTGAGGAGGCAAGGGAGTATCTTGGCAGAATTATTCCTGTCAGGAGAAAAAACACACTGTCTCTCACCGCAAAGCTTTTAATTGCTTGCGTCGGAATTATGACACTTATACTTGCTTCGTGCCTGATAATATTTTTGTAAAAAATTCTGCAAAAGCGTTGTGTTTTTTGTCGTGATGTGTTATAATTTAATGTGAATTATTTTAGGTATTTACGGAGGCTGTTATGGCATATTACGATAAAAGACAGCGCAAGGGTGACAGAAATGACAGACCGCGCAAAGATACAAGCTACAGCAGAAATGAGAGCTACCCCCGCAGAGATGCTGAGCGTGCGGATAATGCTGAACAGGAAGACGAGGGCGGTGCAGGTCTGATTGTAGGAAGAAATCCTGTAATTGAGGCGCTTAAAGCAGGTCGTCCACTTAATACGATTTTTATGAACGGTGAGGGCGGAAGTCTGGGCCTTATTGCAAGAATGGCTAAGGAGCAGGGAATTGTTGTAAAGCAGGTTTCCGAAACAAAGCTTTCCGATATGGCTGAGGGCGCTTCACATCAGGGTGTAATCGCAAGCGGCGCTTGTGCCGAATATGTTACGGTTGAGGATATTCTTGAGGTATCAAAGAAAAAGGGCACAAAGCCTTTTATTATAATCTGTGACGAAATCGAAGACCCACATAATCTGGGTGCAATAATCCGTACTGCCGAATCGGCAGGCGCTGATGGAATTATTATTCCTAAAAGAAGAAGTGCAGCACTCAACAGCACGGTTTACAAGACTTCTGCAGGTGCAGCAAGCTGGCTGCCTGTGGCAAGGGTTGCGAATATTCCTGCGGCACTTGATTTGCTGAAGGAAAACGGCGTGTGGATTTACGGCACCGATGCAAACGGTGAGGACTACACAAATTCCGATATGACAGGAAGCGTGGGACTTGTAATCGGCTCGGAGGGCTTCGGTATGGGCAGACTTGTCCGTGAGAAATGCGATTTCCTGCTGAAGCTGCCTATGTATGGTAAGATTACTTCCCTTAACGCATCTGTTGCGGCGGGAATATTTATGTATGAAACTGTAAGACAGCGCAATACCAATAACCGATAAATTTGTTCTTGGTATAAGTCTGTAAAATAAATGAAGGGAGAGCTGGATTTTGGCTGACGGAAAATATTCGGTAGACGATATTCTGAGTGAATATTCGGGAACAACCACCGGCGGCGGAAGCTCCGATCTGGATATAGATTCAATTATAAACGGCTTTGATGAAAAGACCGCTGATGTACATATTTCTGACGAAAAGCCTGTTGATATGCATATTGAGGAATCTGTTCCGATGATAAACAATGCTGTGGAAAAGTCCGACAGCTTTGAGGAAAAATATGCGAAGTTTGCTTCAGCGGTTACTGCTGTCAAGAAACGTGAAGCCGATGTTCTGCCTGTTCCTGCTACGGAAAAGCCTGCCCGTTCTTTCTCTCAGAAAATGGAGCAGGGCGGAAGTCAGGACGTTGTCAGAGAGGAAACGGCTGAGGAAGAAAAGAGGTCGCCTCTTGTTTCGATTTTTGGAAAGAAAAATGTTGAGGAACAGCCTAAGAAGCCTGTTGATGAGGCTCCTATCCAAAGCATTTCAACAGAACGCAGGGTCAAGGAAAATCCGTTTGAAAAGTTTTCTGCAATAGAGGAAAATGCTGAACAGCGTGAGAAACAGGATCTTGATGAAATCCTTAATGAGTACGCTGCCGAAAAGAAGCGCCCTGCAAAGAATGAACATACTCAGCATAAGAGCATTACCGAGTTCTTTACAAGGCTTATTCCGAAATCAGACGAAAAGGATGAGGAAGGAATTTCGGGTAACACGGAACTGCTGGACGGTATGCTGAAAGCGAAGAAGGAGCGTATTTCACGCACCCAGTACATTTCGCCTATTGAAAGAAAATCTATTTCGGATATTGACCTTAATCTTGATGATAAAATTCTTCACGATACGGCTCAGCTTCCTGTTGATGCCGAAAACAGTGAGCAGGCAAAGATAGATGCCCTCAAGGAGCGCAGAAATAAGAAAATCAAGGATTTTGTGCTTGTGGGTGATGAAGAGGATATTGCTGAGGACGATGCTGATAACGAGGGTCAGGAGGTTGTTATTGACGATTTCGAAAGCTTTAATGACGCTCCCTCAATCGCTCATGATATCGCTCAGCTCAAGGGCAGTCTTATGCTGAGACTTTTTGTGCTGGCAATGTGTCTTGCAGCAAGTCTTTATATTGCGGTCGCAAATGATAATCAGGCCATGCCGATTATGGAGCTGCTCAACAAACGCTCGCAGACTAATACATTCCTTTTTGTGAATGCTATCCTCGGATTACTGGCAGCATTTTCAAGCTATACGGTTATTTCCTGCGGATTGTCAAAGCTTGTTTCCTTCAAGGCGGACTGCGACAGTCTGTGTGCTGTTTCCATTGTTTCATCAATAACAGCTGCAATGATTATGTTTGCAAACGGAAATCTCGTAAAGGGAAGCTTTGTGCACGTGTATGTACCTGTTGCGATTGCTTCGCTGCTGTTCAATACGATAGGAAAGCTTTGTATCGTAAAGCGTACTCAGAGAAGCTTCAAGTTTGTTTCGGGAAGCTCGGACAAGTATGCGGTTTTCCATATTGAGGACGAGGAAACTGCTCAGGGCTTCACAAGAGGGGCACTGAATGATTTCCCTAATCTCGCAACAATGCGTAAGACGGAATTTCTTTCAGAGTTCCTTAAAACGTCATATTCAAGCGACAGCACTGATAAATTCTGCCGTATGTTTACACCTGCTATTCTTGCGGCCGCAGCGGTGCTTGGCATTATCGCAGGCATTCTCGGACGTTCAGAGCATGGCTCATCTTCAATCTATATCGGTATTTCCGTGTTTGTTGGAGTTGTGGCAATCTGCACGGGCTTCTCTATGATGTTGGTTGTAAACCTGCCTATGCTTCGTGCTTCAAAGAAAAATGCCGAGGTGCAGGGCGTTGTGCTGGGTTATGACAGCATTGAAGAATTTGCTGAAACAAACAGTATTCTTATTGACGCAGGTCAGCTTTTCCCTCAGGGGAGCGTGAAGCTTGCGGCAATCAAGGTTTTCTCGGATACAAGAATCGACGAGGCTATTGTTGAGGCGGCAAGCCTTGCAAGTCAGGCGGGAAGTATTCTGAAGAATATGTTCTATGATATTATTGCAGGTAAAACTGAACTTCTCAATCCTGTTGAAAGCTATATTTATGAGGACTCTATGGGGCTTTGCGGCTGGATTAACAACAAGCGTGTGCTGTTGGGCAACCGTGAGCTGATGGTAAACCACAGTATTGAGGGTATGCCTCCGCTGAGCAAGGAAAAGGAGTACACCGAAAACGGAAGATGTGCGGTTTATCTGTCGATTTCGGGTGAGCTTTCAGCTATGTTCCTTGTGGAAATTAATCCGACTATGGAGGTTCGTCAGTCCCTTCAGGAGCTTCAGAAGAACAGCGTTTATGTTATGATTCGTTCGGTTGATTCGCTGGTAACTATAAACAGGCTTTCAGAGCTGTTTGAGATTTCTCCCGAATATCTGAAGCTGATACCTTTCCGTGTTCACGAACAGTTTGCGGAGGTTACAGCTTATCAGATGAGACAGAAGGCTACGCTTGCCTGCTCGGGACGTTTTGCGGCACTTTCATCGCTTATTCTCAGCTGCCGCTATATGAAAACAACAATCGGTATAGGAATTGCGCTTCAGGCGGTATCAATGCTGTTAGGTGTGCTTATTTCGCTGGTAATGGTTGTTACAGGCAGCGTTCAGGAGCTTTCGGTATCAATGCTGATGATGTATAATTTCATCTTTACAGCAGTATTGGTAGTATTCCAGCTTATGAGAAAAAATTAATTGTCAATTATTATGGAGACCCATTGGGAAGCAACTTTGGATAAGGATTGCTTCCTGACGGGTCTCCAATTTTTTTATTATAGTTCTAACAGCGTTTCTTTGCGAATATAATAGTTAAAAAGGAGTGCTGATTATGAATGAAGTTAATAAGAAGATGCCTGTACATAATATTATTCTTGAGGGAAGAAGGAAATTATCGGTTTCGGGCGTTACAGATGTGGACAAATTTGATGAGAACACTGTGCTTCTTTACACGTCAATGGGTGAGTTGACGGTGTGCGGAAATGATTTGCACGTCAATGACCTGTCGGTGGGAAGCGGTGAGATGAATATTGAGGGAGAAATCAGGAGCATTGTTTACGGTGACCCTGACAGACATTCTCCGTTATCATTTCTGGGAAAGATTTTCCGATGAGGTGAGTGCGTGCAGTTAGAAACTTTTTTCTCTATATCCCATCAGGCAAGCCTGTTTCTTATGTCTGTAGTGCTTGGTGCGGCTCTCGGAGTTGTATATGATGTTTTTCGTGTGTTCAGGATTGTTTTTCCGCCTGCCAAAAAGAGCGGGGCTGTACTTGTTCAGGATATCATCTTTTGGCTGATTTACGGCTTTGCGATTTTTTGCTTTTCAACGCTTGCTGCAAGGGGACAGATAAGATTTTTTGTTTTTTTCGGCTCGCTTTTAGGGTTTGTACTGTACATTGTAACGGTTGGAAATTTCATTACGGGGGTGCTCAGATGGTTTTTTGATGCGTTTTACGGCACTTTACGAAAAGTATATTCTGTTACAATTGAACCCATTGTAAAAATATTAAGAAAAAATTGTCAAAAAGCTATGTGCGTTTTTGTGGGAAGTAATGAAAATGTTGGAAATAACGTAATAAGTGGAAAAAAGCACTTGAAAAATAAGCTTCGTTTGGTGTATAATAAGAAAGCTAAATTGGGTTCGTCTATGCTGAGGAAGGAAATCGGAGGTGACCGCATTGAACGAGACTAACGTTCGTAATTCAAAAAAAAAATAAAAGCGGTTATACTCTGAAAAAAAAGAAGCAGAGCAACCCGTTTATGAAATTCATCATTACCGTTACGGCAATGGTGTTTGTTCTTGCTTGTATTGCTGAAATTATCGGCACTCAGGCTGAAATCGCCGAAAAGAAGCAGGAGCTTGACGCACTTGTCAAGGAGGCGGAGCTTCTTGAGGACGCTAATGACGAGTATCAGAGTATTCTTTCGGAGGAGGACGAGCGTGCGTTTATGGAGCGCTATGCTATCGAGGTTCTCGGTTACGCTTATCCGAACGAAAGACGCTTCTATGATACAACAGGAAATTAAGGCTTTGTCCCTTCGGGGTCAGATAAATTATCAAACGAGAGGATTAAAAAGTTTTTTATGCAGTTGGATGTAGGAAAAATTTATGAGGGTAAGGTTACCGGAATTACTAAGTTCGGCGCATTCGTTGAGCTTGAACCGGGAACAACAGGAATGGTACATATCAGTGAGGTTGCAAACACTTTCGTAAACGAAATCAAGGACCACCTCACAGAAGGACAGACAGTCAAGGTTAAGGTGTTGACAGTTGGTGAGGACGGGAAAATCTCTCTGTCTATCAAGAAGGCTGTTGATAACCCTCCGCCACGCAAGGATTTCAAGAGAAACAATAACGGAGGTAATGGAGGAAACGGCGGTGGCAGACGCTTTGATAAGGAAAATGCCAAGCCACAGCAGGAAAAGGCTCCGATGACTCCTGAGGCTGCTTTTGAGGATATGCTGAACAAGTTCAAGCAGAGCTCCGACGAGCGTATGGGCGACCTGAAGAAGGTGCTTGACAACAAGCGCAGAAGTCCTTCAAGAAGAAAGTAAATTTTCTGAAATAATATATGTAGACAAGGGACTATTTATAGTCCCTTGTTTTTATGACAGCGCGGTGATATCCTCAATGGAAAGCATAGGCTGAACAGCCTTGTTTACAGCGTAGGCAATAAGCCGTGCCGAGCGCTCAATGAGCTTGTCTACATCACGGGGTGTAACCATCATGTTTGGCAGATGCTTGTCGGGCGGGTTACCTGTAATGTTTTCTACGATTGTGTGCATATCAACAACTGTGGGCACTCCGATTGCAATCACAGGCACGCCGAGAGTTGTTTCGGACAGCTCCTTGCGGCGGTTCTGCACTCCCGAACCAGGAGAAATTCCTGTGTCGGAAAGCTGAATTGTTGTGCCAAGCCGTGAAACGTCTGAGCAGGCGAGTGCGTCAATCACGATTACGCAGTCAGGCTTGATTTCGTGACACAGGGTGCGGACAATTTCTGCAACCTCAATGCCCGTCTGACCAAGCACCCCAGGGGCAATTGCAGAAACACGATTCATTTTGAGCAGTTCGTGTCCTGCAGGAAGAACATCGTGCAGATGACGGGTGGCAATAACCTGCGAAATTACAAGGGGTCCCAAAGCGTCGGGTGTAATGTCTGAGTTGCCCAGCCCTACAACAAGAGCGGTTTTTCGGTCTGCACCTTTGAGGGAGATAATTTCGGCGGCAATATTTGCAACCTGTTCGTCGAAGTCGTCGGGGCTTGCGGAAAGACGGTCGGTTTCAATGGTGATGTATCGTCCCTTGGATTTCCCTATGCGGAGTCCTGCTACAGCGTCAGCAACGATAATTTCGGTTATGGAGCAGGCAGAGCTTTTTCTCAGCTTGCGGCGGATACCTTTTGGAAGGCTTTTTGCGTCCTCATCTATCATTTCAATTGCGAGGTCGGTACGAATTGACATAGTTCTACATTCCTTTCAGAAAAATTCGGCAAAGTAACCAAAAAACACAACAAAAATTTTCGGTGTTTTTTGAAGTTGCCTATTGAAAAAAGTTACGAAAAATGTTAATATTATATTTAGGCTTTTGCAGGTAACTGTGTGCGGTTAAGGCAGTCGTGCTGTCAAATCCTTAACGGTACCTGATAACTACAAGGTGGGTCATTACACCTCTGCGGAACATTCCGTGTCACGTTCTGCGATGGTTATGCCGTTCAATAAGGGGCTTGCTCCGTGGTGTGCAAAGCTTACCTACAGTTATTATGACCGTAAAAAATCATTTTATTTAAGGAGAGAAACACTATGCCAAATATTAAATCCGCTAAGAAGAGAGTAAAGGTTATCGCTACTAAGACTGCTCTTAACAAGTCCAGAAAGTCCAACCTCAAGACTGTTCTCAAGAATGCTGACCTCGCTTGCGCTAACAAGGCTGACAATTCCGAAGAAGCAATCAGACTTGCTATGAAGAAGGTTGACCAGGCTGCTGCTAAGAACCTCATTCACAAGAACGCTGCTGCAAGAAAGAAGTCTCAGCTTGCTAAGAAGCTTAACGCTGCTAAGGCTTAATCATTGATTGTACAAGGCTGTCGGGGAAATCCTCGGACAGCCTTTTTTGTGCTGTTGCTATTGTAATTTTCTGCATGATGTGTTATAATAAAAGGCAGATTGTTGACGGAGGATTTCGTTTTGTATAGATTGTTGAAATGTTTTTTTGCAGCAGCACTTGCGGCTGTAATGCTGTGCGGCTGTACCGAGGTTGCTGAGGAAAGTCCCGTGCAGATTACCGAGGCGACAGCTCCGATTGAGAGCCCTTACCCTGTTAAGGTTGGTTCTTTTGTATTTGAAAAATCGCCCGAAACAGTTGGTACGCTTTCTCCTGCGGTGACTGAGATAATATGTGAGCTCGGGTTCGGAGATAAAATTGTTGGACGAAGCAGCTACTGCGACTATCCCGAAACGGTGAAAACCAAAAATGAACTTGGTTCGGCTGCTAATCCCGATGCAGATGCTATTATTGAAGTTGCCCCTGAACTGTTGATTACTATGAGTCCGATTGCAAAGAAGGACATTACCGCTATCGAGGCGGCGGGTACAAGGGTATGGATAATCGTACCGCCTAAATCGGTTGAGGAGCTTTATGGCTGTTACAACGATATTGCTGCAGTTTTCGGCGGAAGTATCGATTGTGAGGCAGCAGCAGAACAGGCCGTTGAAGCGCTGAAAACGGCACTGAGTAAGGCTGAGGGTGCAATGGAAAGCTTCGTTTATGTTATGTCACCTGATTTGGCAGTAGCGTCCGACGCAAGTTTTGCAGGAAATTTCCTTTCATATTTTGGAGAAAATTCAGCAGGTGATACAGAAACCCTTTCGCTTACTGTTGAAGAATTGCTGGAGCTTGACCCTGATTGGCTTATTCTGCCTGATTATATAAGCAAATATGAACTGCCCGAGGAAACTGCGGAGCTTTCTGCGGTAAAGAACGGGAAAATTATTTATCTCAGTGAAGATGTGATGGCAAGGATTGAACGTCCTACATCAAGGTTGGAAAATGCCGTTTATGATATTCTCAGTCAGATTGAGGCTGTGAAAAACGGTGATGTTTCCGAAGATGACGGCGAAGAAGGCGGAAATGATGAGGAGTAAGTGCTTCGATACGTGAAAATCCCGTATATACGGCATTTTCGCTATTGACAAGGTTTAAAATATACTATATAATAAGATTTTAGAATGAACGAAAGGATTGAATTGAAATGGCTGCAAAGAAGATTAGAATGTCTGCTGAAGGTCTGAAAAAACTGGAGGCTGAGCTCGATTATCTCATTACCGTAAGACGTGCTGAGGTTGCACAGAAGCTTAAGGAAGCAAGAGCTTTCGGTGACCTTTCCGAAAACGCTGAATACGATGAAGCTAAGAACGAACAGGGTATTCTTGAAGCTAAAATTCAGGAAATGGAACTCACTATCGCTAACGCTGTTGTTGTTGACGAGTCTGAGCTTTCCAATGATGAGGTAGGCGTAGGTTCAATCGTTAAACTTAAAGATCTCGAACTTGATGAAGTGATGGAACTTCAGATTGTCGGTTCTACTGAAGCTGACCCTGAAAATGATAAAATTTCCGAGGATTCACCTATCGGTATTGCTGTACTGAAGAAAAAGGTAGGCGACGTTGTTGAGGTTGAAGCTCCTGTCGGTATTATCAAGATGGAAATTCTTGAAATCAAAATCTGAAATTGAAAACAAATTTATAATACATCGAAAGGATTGTAAAAGAGATGTCCGAAGAAATCCAAAACACTGCTGTTCCTGAGGAGGAACAGACTGAACAGGATGTTCATATCCTGAAGAAAATCCGTATTGAGAAGCTTGACGAAATGAAGGAGAACGGTAAAAATCCGTTTGAAATCACAAAGTATGATGTGACAATCTGCAACGCTGAGCTTCGTAAGGCTTACGAGGAATCCGAGGCTAAGGCTATCGCTGAGGCAAACGGTGATGACGAAAAGCTTAAGGAACTTCTCGAGGCTGCTAAAATCAATGTTAAAATTGCAGGACGTGTTATGTCCTGGAGAGATATGGGCAAGGCTAACTTCATTGACGTTCGTGACGGCAGCGACCGTATGCAGGTATATGTAAGAATGAACGATATCGGTGCAGACGAGTTTGCTGAATTCAAGAAGTGGGACATCGGCGATATCGTTGGTGTTGAGGGCTTTGTTTTCCGTACAAGAAAGGGCGAGATTTCTGTTCATGCTCAGAAAATTACTCTCCTTTCCAAGTCCCTTCTCCCTCTCCCTGAAAAGTGGCACGGCCTTAAGGACCAGGATATGCGTTATCGTCAGAGATACGGTGACCTTATCGTTAACCCTGATGTTGCTGACACATTCAGAAAGCGTTCCAAAATTATTTCCACAATCAGACGCTTCCTTGATGAGCAGAACTTCATTGAGGTTGAAACACCAATGCTTGTTGCAAACGCAGGCGGTGCTTCCGCAAGACCTTTCGAAACACACTACAACGCTCTCAACGAGGACGTTAGACTCCGTATTTCTCTTGAGCTCTACCTCAAGCGTCTTATCGTAGGCGGCCTTGAAAGAGTTTACGAAATCGGCCGTGTATTCAGAAACGAAGGCGTTGACACACGTCACAACCCTGAGTTCACACTTATGGAGCTCTATCAGGCTTATACTGACTACTACGGTATGATGGATCTGACTGAGAATATGTTCCGTCACCTTGCTACAGAGGTCTGCGGTACAACAACAATCCCTTACGGCGAGCATATGATTGACCTTGGTAAGCCTTTTGAGCGTCTTACAATGATTGAAGCTGTAAAGAAGTATTCGGGCGTTGATTTTGCAGAGGTTAAGGACACAGCTGAAGCTAAGAAGCTTGCTAAGGAACACCACATCGAATTCGAGGATAGACACGAGCGCGGTGACATTCTCAATCTGTTCTTTGAGGAATTCGTTGAAAAGCACCTTATCCAGCCTACATTCATTATGGATCACCCTGTTGAGATTTCTCCGCTTACAAAGAGAAAGCCAGAAAATCCTGACTATGTTGAACGTTTCGAGCTGTTCATCAACGGCTGGGAAATGTGTAACGCTTATTCCGAGCTTAATGACCCAATCGACCAGAGAGAGCGTTTTATCGCTCAGGAAGAACTTCTCAAGAAGGGCGACGAGGAAGCTAACAGGATTGATGAGGACTTCCTCCGTGCACTTGAAATCGGTATGCCTCCGACGGGCGGTATCGGTTACGGCATCGACAGACTTGTTATGCTGCTGACAAATTCTCCTGCTATTCGTGATGTATTGCTCTTCCCAACAATGAAGAGTCTTGATGTGTAAAAAGAATAAATTTTGGGGTAAAATAAAAACGAGGACGGTTCACCGACTGGTGTAACCGTCCGTGTTGTATTGAAAGGAATTTACTTCAATGGCTGAAAATGAAAAAAATCAGCAGACTGAAGCTGCTGAGGAAAATGAAAAGAAAAAAGGAAAATCCTTTTTGCAGACATACCGTGAGGTAAACGAAAAAGCCCGTGCCGAGGAGCTGAAACGCGAGAGTGAGGCTGAGGCGGCAAGAGCTGAGCGTGAACGTCAGGCGAGAGCGGCTTACAATGAAAAGCTTCGTCAGGAACGTTTGGAGCTTATGAAGCTTAAGCAGGGTATCATCTCAGAGGCCGACATTCCAAAGGAAGAGGTTATACAGAAGGAATATTCCATTTGGGAGAAAATCAGCAATTTCTTCTATCACAATAAGGTTTACATAATTGCGGCAACGGCAATTGTCCTGATTGCAGGATTTCTGATTTTTGACCTTGTTACAACGGTAAAGCCTGACGTTGCAGTGTTGTTTATTGCAGATGATTCACAGGTTCAGTTCCTTGCCGAGGATATGGAAGACCTTTTTGCAAAGTATGCTCAGGACTACAACGGTGACGGTAAAATCAAAATCCGTGTCAGCTATACTCCTGCTGCTCCCGATTTGGAGGAGATGTCCTCTATGTATTATCACGGCGGCGACCAGGTTAAGCTGTCCGCTGAATTTATGGGAAGTGACACGATTATTGTTATCGGTGATGAAGCTTCCTGCGAGGTTATAGGAATTACACCCGGGGACGGTGTGTTCGCTGATTTGAGTGAGTATTTCCCTGATGATGAGAATGTTATGGAAATGGGATATATGCTTAACGGCACAAGCTTTGCGAAAGATATCGGATACGATGGACTTTCAGACGAGCTATGGGTAAGCTTCCGTTATCCTTTTACAGCAGGTCTCGGTGGCAGCGGCAGAATTGAAGAAAATTTTGAGAACGCAATTGACCTTTGGAAAAACTACATCAATGGAAATATGATTAACCCCGACGCAGTAAGCTACAGAAAATAAGAAAGGTTGTATATTATGGCAAAGTTTCGCTTTACTATGGATGTTGAACCTAAAGATGTTCCCAATCTTGATGACGCGCATAAGCGTGACTGCGCCGATGTGCTTAACTCAATAATCAATTCTACATTTAAGTATACTTTAATCCTTGCGTTGGGCACAATTGCTTTTTTTGCTGCATTTTCGCTGTTCAGCTTTACATTTTATATGCGAATGGGAACGCTTCTTCCGCAGCTTCCTGTTCCGATGCCGTTTCTTGGGGTAGCAATTCTGCTGACGGCTTTTATTGCAGGCACGATGAATAAGTCGGCGATAATAATTGAAATGATATTTTGTGCAGCTTTGATTTTTACTTCGTTGATAAGTCTGCCGTGCATATGGATTGCTCCGTTTGCAGTATATGGGGTAGTTGTAAATCTGAAGCTTCTTACACTTGTTCCGCTTCACAAAGCAATTTCTTCCGAACCGGGATATCCTGAGTTTACACCGCTTCCGACCAAGGAAGAAATCTCTGCAAACAAAAAGACAGATAAATAAAACAAACCGTACCCATGGCAACCCATTGGTACGGTTATCTTTTTTTACGTTTGTCGGGAGGCTGATATCTGTCCTTCAGTTTGTGAGGATAGTTGACATTCTTGGCAATTTCAAGCATTTCTTTTCTGAATCGTGCACGTCGTTGTTCACGGTCACGGACTTTATTTGCACAGTGCAGAATATGACGTACAATTCTCTCGCCGTGTGTGTAGAAATCAGTGATTTCAATGCTTGTAACGCTTTTTCCTCCGTTTTTGTCATACCACCATCTGTCAAAGGAAATACCTTCGTCGGTTCGTGTATATCCAAGCCAGTTTGAGTCCTCATTAAAGTAGCGTGCAGGAGCGTTCAGCGTGATGTGGTTTCGGATACATTCTGCGTTTTCAACCTCTGCAAGCTTCACAACCCACATCTTTTTGTAGTGAACCCACTTCCAGTCACGGAACACAGTCTGGTAATGCTGCGAAATAATCATAATCGAATCGGCAATCTGAATGTATGTATGCTCACGGTGTGCACGGATAAGGATTTCTTCGAGAATTGACCCGATAAGACACACGATAAAGCCGTATGCAATTGAGGCATAGGCAAGATAAATAATGGTTCTGTACATCTGCTGAGGCAGGTCAGTGTCCAGCTTTACAATAAAAATCAGAACGATGATAAGCAGGGAAATGAGCACGCTTAAAGCAGGCAGGGCAGCAAGGAAAATGCGCCTGTTGTATTTTGCGGCAAGACGCTTTTCGTTGACCCTTATCATTTTATGCAATTGCCGCACCTCCTGTAATCAGGCTGTTTCGCTTTGAAAAGCGGGGATTTTACCGTCACGTTTTTCACGGATTTGCTTTATGTAATCACGGTACTTTTTCAGGTCACCCTTGTAGATGAGTTCAGCTCCCTTTACGCTTCGGAAATCCTCAGGTTCAATAAGTGAAGGATGTTTTTTCATGTCATTCACGATACCTGTTTTACCCAGCATGAATCCAACCCATACCGAGCAGACAAACTTGTTGTTTCGCATTTTGTATGGGATATGGAGTGCCATCGGCAGAAGTGCGCCGAGGTCGTATGAATATTTCTCACGGTTGAGGACGAAATGCCTTATCAGCGTGTGGTAACGTTCAATCTGTTCATCAGTAACAGGTATGCGGTACACCTCGCTGGGAATTGTTTTGCAGGCACCGAAAACCTCGGTGAAAATATCTTCGTGATTAAAATTTGCAGGGAGGGGTCTTTCTTTGTGGTCACGGCAGAAGCTATACATATCGGTCAGCATTTCGTTTGATGCAATTGAGGCATGAGTGTAACGCTTACCCGTTGCCAAACCGATAACCTTGGAGAAAATTGTTCCTGTTCTTGTGATAACAAGATAGATATACTGTTTATTCATAACTCTTGCTCCGATTGAGTTTATTTAAATTTATTATATCATTTTTAAATCTGTTTGTATAGGGTGCGGCGGCATTTTATTATATTTTATACAAAAAAACACGTCTCAATTTAATATATCTTATAAGATGAAAAATTACTATTGCAAAATTCTGATTTTTTTAGTATAATAAAAGATGATTTATAAATTCAGAATAAGGGGGTCTGTGCGTGGTAAATAAGGATAAAATCAGCAGAGTATTGATTTATGATTCCAACGGAAAGCTGCTGATTTCCACAAAGTCCGTGTTTTTTCCAAAGGACTTCTTCAAGATAAAGGGCAAAGACTTGGTAATGCTTAAGGGTTCGGATTTTCCGCTGATTTCGAAGGGGGAAAATGTCGAAGTTATTTTTGAATATATTAACGGTAATCGTGTCAAGTATGAAACAACTATTGACCTGTGTACCGAGTATCAGGTTAATTTCCATGCGGGACAGGGTGAGATTCTTGCCGAGCGCCGCAGAAGCTTCAAGGTTTCTGTCGATTTCAACGGCCTTTCTCCGTTCTATATCAGAGGCGAGGAAATGTACGCTTTTGATGACCCGATAATGCTCCATTTTGTAAATATTAATCTGGGCGGTGTTTATTTCAATAGTGATGCTGAATTTGAAAAGGGCGATCAGGTTATGCTGAATTTCCTTGACGGCGAAATGCAGCTGCTGGCTGAAATTCTCAGAGTGCAGAAAAATGAAGAGGGCGGCATTGACGGATATGGCTGCAGATTTCTTGATGCAAATCAGGCACAGGAAGAGCGTCTGGCAAGATTCATTTTTGAATGTCAGCTCCTTGAAAGAGAACGCAGAAAAGCGAAAGAGAGTATTTTTTGATTAAGTGAGGAAACGTAAAGCATATGGCGACTGTAATTGTTGTTACAAACCAAAAAGGCGGCGTTGGTAAAACAACTACCTGCGCAGCTTTGACAGGTATTTTCAGAAGCAGGGGCAAGAGAGTCCTTGCGATTGATATGGACCCTCAGGGAAACCTTTCCTTTTCTCTCGGTGCAGAGGACGAGGGCTATACAATACATGATGTTATGACAGGCAGATGCGACATACGCGAGGCTATAAAGACTACTCATATCTGTGACGTTATTACTTCGAATATTCTTCTTTCGGGAAGCGAGCTGGAGCTTACTTCGGAAAAAAGAGAGTTTATTTTGAAGGGAATACTTGATATTGTCAAGTACAGCTACGATTATATTATCATTGATACTCCGCCTGCACTTTCAATTCTTACGATTAACGCATACACTGCGGCAGATGATCTGATTATTCCGATGACTCCCGAAATCCTTTCGCTGCAGGGTATTGCTCAGCTGAGAGAAACAATTCTTGCGGTTAAGAAATATTACAATAAAAAGCTGAATATCAGAGGTATTCTGCTGACAAAATATGTTCAGAAGCAGACTCTTGCCCGTGAGGTTGAGGAAATGGTTGAAATTGTGGCGAAGCAGCTTCATACGCAGGTGCTTGATGTGAAAATTGCTGTTTCGGTAGCGGTTGCTGAGGCCCCCGCACATCAGGAGGTTATTACCACATATTCGCCTAACTGCCGTGCCGCAAGGGATTACGTAAAACTTGCAGAGTCACTTTATCCTGAAATTGCAGTGGCAAAAACAAGAAAGATTTTTAGATAAGAAAGGGTCCTGAAATATGGCGTTGAAAACAGCAAAAACCAATAAAACCGACGCTGTTATGCGCTTGCTGACGGGGAAAAAGGTTGCTTCAAACCCGATACTTGACAGTAGCTTCAAGGAAGATAAAATCACGAGTAAAAATGCTGCTCCGATGAGAGCAAACGGTGCGGAAATTGATATTACGGGCGAGCTTGTTACAGAGCTTATGCCGCAGGTGCTTTCAAGATTCAATTGCTGTACTTGCCCGCTTTGCTACGCTGACGCCGTTGCTGAAGCAGGTGACAGGGTTCCTACGCTGAAGGTGAGGATAAACGGCAAGGAAGATCTGAAGCGTGCGGATAAAATGAAGAAGCAGAACCGTAAGGAAGTTATGATGATGCTTGTAAGTCTTGCGGTTGAAAGAAGAAAGCTTCCGAAACATGATTAAGTGAGTGCGTTCCTGCAATGTGCAGAACGCACTATTTTTGTCAAATCCCTTGCAATTATATGAAAAAAGGTATATAATAGATATGATATGTCAATTTAGCAATTTAAAGCTTGTGAGTCTTAAAATTATATTGGAGGAATAAAAATGTTTTTTCAGAAGGACATAGAAACAATGCCAAGACAGAAAATTGAAGAACTTCAGCTGGAGCGTCTGAAATGGCTTGTAAAATATTGCATGGATAATATCCCGTTTTACAACAAGCGTCTTACCGAAGCAGGCGTTACCGCCGATAAAATCAAGTGTCTTGAGGATATCCAGTATATCCCTTACACAACAAAGGCAGATATCCGCGACACATATCCGTTCGGTCTGTTCGGCACACCGCTGAAGGATATCGTTCGTATCCACGCTTCTTCGGGTACAACAGGCAAACCTACTGTTGTTGGTTACACAAAGAATGATATTGAAAACTGGTCCGACTGTATGGCACGTCTTGTTACAGCGGCTGGCGCAACAAGCGACGATATCGTACATATCGCTTTCGGCTACGGCTTGTTCACAGGTGCTCTCGGTCTGCACTACGGTCTTGAAAAAATCGGCGCAACCGTTGTTCCTACCTCAAGCGGCAACACAGAGAAGAACCTTATGCTTATGAAGGATTTCCAGACAACAGCTCTCGTTGCTACTCCTTCCTATGCTCAGTATATCGGCGAGCTTGCAAAGGAAATGGGTGTTCTCGGTGACCTTAACCTCAGACTTGGTCTGTTTGGCTCAGAAGGCTGCACGGAGGAAATGCGTACACAGATTGAAAAGACACTGGGCCTTTTTGCTACAGACAACTACGGTATGAGTGAGCTTATGGGTCCCGGCGTATCGGGCGAATGTGAAGAACGTGACGGCATGCACATCAACGAGGACCACTTCCTTGCTGAAATTATCAACTCCGAAACGGGCGAGGTGCTTCCTAAGGGTTCAACAGGTGAGCTTGTTATTACAACTCTCACTAAGGAAGGTATCCCGATGCTCCGTTACAGAACAAAGGATATCACTAAAATCAACTATGAGACTTGTAAGTGCGGAAGAACATTTGCGAGAATGGATAAAATCAAGGGCAGAAGCGATGATATGCTCAAAATCCGCGGCGTAAACGTGTTCCCGTCACAGATTGAGTCTGTGCTTATGGGCTTCGAGGAAGTTGCTCCTCACTATCAGCTTGTTATCACAAGACAGAACTTCTCTGACCGACTTGAAGTCAAGGTTGAGCTTTCCAACAACGCTCTGCTTGAAAAGTTCGGTGACCTTGAAAATCTCCGCAATAACATTCACCACAACCTCAAAACCGTACTCGGTATTGATACAAAGGTTTCGCTTGTTGAGTATAAGTCTCTTGAACGTTTCCAGGGCAAGGCAAAGAGAATTGTTGACCTCAGAAATGAGAATAAGTAAAATCAGAACTGCTTCCGTTTTCGGGAGCAGTTTTTTGTTGGCACAAATCAATGTTGAAAATGTAAACCTTTACTGCACAAATAAGTTCAAGCCGTCTCCGAAAAGCGGTGTAAATATGTTGTGAATTGACATAGAAATATATGGCTGAAACGTGGTATAATATTAACAGTTACTTTTTTGGAAATTTTAAAAAGGTTGGTTTGTGATTATGTTTAATATTGCAGTTGCACAGTCAGGCGGTCCTACCGCTGCAATCAATTCTTCTCTCGCAGGTGTTTTTACAGCTGCACTTGAATGTGACGAAATCGGTACGATTTACGGTTCCATAAACGGTATCGAGGGCGTGCTCCGTGACGAATTTGTTGACCTTCAGAAAATTCTTACTTCCGATTATGATATTGACCTGCTTATGAAAACTCCGTCCACAGTTCTTGGTTCCTGCCGCTTCAAATTGAAGAACTCCGACGAAGACGACTCCGACTACCGAAAGGCTGCCGAAACTTTTGCAAAACACAACATCAAGGCTTTCTTCTACATCGGCGGTAATGACTCTATGGATACGGTTATGAAGCTTGACAAGTGGTTCAAGGCTAACAATATTGACATCAAGGTTGTTGGTGTACCTAAAACAATTGACAATGATGTTATGGCTACAGACCACACTCCCGGATTCGGTTCAGCTGCAAAATATGTTGCAACCTCAATGCAGGAAATTATCCGTGACAGCCGTGTTTACTCAATCCCTTCAGTAACAATCGTTGAGATTATGGGACGTGACGCAGGCTGGCTTACAGCTTCTTCCTGCGTGCTCCGTGCAAACGGTGAGCCTGCACCGCATCTTATTTATTTGCCTGAGTCTGAATTTTCCATTGAAAAGTTTCTCGATGATATCCGTACTGCTCAGCAGAAATACAAGGCTGTTATAATTGCTGTTTCCGAGGGTATCAAGTTCGATGATGAGAAATACCTCGCAAGCGGCTTCTCATCTGAGCTTACTGACGCATTCGGTCATAAGTACCTCTCAGGTGTCGGCAAGTACCTTGAGAAAATTGTCGGTGCAAATATCGGCTGCAAGGTTCGTTCAATTGAGCTTAACGTTATGCAGCGCTGCAGTTCGCATATTGCTTCTCTCACAGATATTACCGAAGCAAAAACTATCGGTGAAGAAGCTGTAAGAGCAGCTCTCAGAGGCGAAAGCGGTGTAATGATGGTGTTCAAGCGTATCAGCAACAACCCTTACCGTGTGGAGGTTGTTTCTGCAGATATCAGCGGAATTGCCAACAAGGAGAAGTTTTTCCCTGCTGAGTGGATTAACTCCAAGGGCAACAACGTTACTGTTGACGCGCTAAACTACTTCCTGCCGCTTATTCAGGGAGAGCCTAAGATTGAATATATGAACGGTATCCCCGTACATTTCAGATTAAATCAGTAATACAATGCCGCTTCTGACTTTTGTCAGGGGCGGCACTTTTGTCGGAGTGCTGTAAATTTCGGCAAATCATCAAAAATTAACAGAATAAATTTGTTATAGGTGTTTACAAAAGGGATAAAATAATGTATAATATTTATTTACAGAGTATTTTTTATTAAGGAGAACCTACATGCGAGTTATAACAGGTACCGCAAGAGGAAGAAAACTCAGAACACTTGAGGGCAACGACGTGCGCCCTACTACCGATAAGGTTAAGGAAGCGATTTTTTCCATTATACAGTTTGATATAGAAGGTTCGGCAATTCTTGATTTGTTTGCAGGCTCGGGTCAGATGGGTATTGAGGCACTGTCAAGAGGTGCTAAATCCTGCGTTTTTGTTGACAACAGCCGCACATCTATCGAGGTTGTGAAGGAAAATGTTGCTGCAACAGGCTTTCAGAAGCAGTCCAGAATTTCCAACATCGAAAGCGCAAACTTCCTGAAAATGAGTGTGGATAAATTCGACATTGCGTTTCTTGACCCTCCGTACAATAAGGGTATTATCGAGGCTTCAATGCCATTGCTGGCAGGTAAAATGTCTGATAGAGGCATTGTTGTATGCGAGCATGAAAAGGGTATTGTGCTTCCTGAGGAATACGGCGATTTGAAAAAGCACAAGGTTTATAAGTACGGTAAAATTGAGGTTACGGTGTACAGAAACAAAAGCGGAGAAGATGAAGAATGAGTAAGAGAATAGCAGTCTGTCCCGGAAGCTTTGACCCTGTAACATTGGGGCATAGGGATATTATTCAGAGAGCATCCAAGCTGTTTGATAAGGTTATAGTGCTGGTTTCGGTAAATGCTATGAAAAATCCAAGCTTTACGGCTGTTGAACGTGTGAAGCTTATTGAAAAGGTTACCGCTGATTTGGACAATGTGGTTATTGATATTAACGATGGTCTGCTGGCTGATTACGTTAAGAAGGTTGGTGCGTGTGCTATCATCAAGGGTCTGCGTGCGGTATCCGACTTTGAGTATGAATTTCAGATGGCGCTGGCTAATAAAATTCTTTATGACGGAGCAGAAACTGTGTTCCTTACAACAAGCGCTGAGAATATGTATTTGTCATCAAGCGTTGTAAAGCAGATTGCGTCATTCGGCGGAGATATTACTCATTTCGTGCCCGAATGTATCCTTGAGGACATTAAAGCAAGGCTCTGGAAAGAACCTGAGGAAATAAAATAAACTGATTTAGGAAAGGATTTGAAAATATGGTTACAATTATTGACGATATTCTTGATATGATGGACGATATGCTCGACAACGCTTCTACGGTGCCGTTTTCGGTTAAGAAATCCATTATCGACTGCGACCAGATGCGTGATTACATAAATGAAATCCGCCTTAATCTTCCGCAGGAAATCAAGCAGGCTAAGCTGATTGTACGTGACAGACAGACTATCATCAATGATGCTAACAAGGAAGCAGACAGTATTGTTCGCCGTGCCGAGGACAGAGCAAAGGTTATCGTGTCCAATGATGAGATTACAAAGGCTGCCAAGGCAAGAGCAGTTGAGATGATTAATCAGGCGCAGGCTAAGTCCAAGGAAATCAAGAACGCTGCAAACAAGTACATTGACGATGTTCTTGTGCAGGCTGAGGAATGTCTGCAGGCTAACCTTGCTGACATCAGAAAGACAAGACAGGCTGTCAAGTCAATTCCAAGCAATGGTCAGCCTCAGAAGCCAACTAAATAAAATCAAGGGTATCAAGAAGGGGTGTCCCCTTTGCCAATCCGTAATAAACAAATCAAGGGTATCGAGTTTATTGCTCGGTACCCTTAATTACTTCTATACGGTCATTGCCCTAAAACTTGATACCCTTTTTCTATGAGAGAAGGTTTCCTCGCAGGATTGACAGCAGCTTCTTTTCACGGCGTGAAATCTGCACCTGAGTCATACCCAGCTTTGTGGCGGTTTTAGTCTGGGTCATATCCTTGAAGTAGCGGCAGTAAATAATTTGTCTGTCCGTTTCGTCAAGGGCGGAAAGTGCCTGACGGAGAGAGAGTATGTCTACAAGTTCAAGGTCGGGAGCAGGCGTAACAACATCAATCTGCCCATCTCCGCCTTCCTCGGAGCTGTCTGTCAGCGATATCAGCGGCAGATTTACCGCTAATGCTTCGGCAACTTCTTCGGGGGTGGAGCAGGTCAGGTCTGCAAGCTCGGAAACCGTAGGGTCGCGACCCTGCATGAGAGTGAAATGTTCCTTTGCACGGCTTATTTTCAGTCCTAGTTCACGAACTGAACGGCTGACCTTGATTGTTCCGCCGTCACGGAAAAGACGCTTGATTTCACCGAGAATTACGGGGACAGCGTAGGTGGAAAATTTCACTCCACGGTTGCGGTCAAAGGCTGAGGCTGCTTTAACGAGTCCCACACAGCCTGCACCGTAAAGGTCGTCGTATTCAATTCCCTTGCCACGGAAACGGTTTGCGCAAAGGTGGACAAGTCCAAGATTTTCTTCAACAAAGCTATCGTTTTTTAAAGCATTCACAATTATTATGACCACGCTTTGTAAGAAGCGTGTGTCCTCCTCTCTCGATGTTTTGTGATTTTCGTTAGAAAATTTCGAAACTCACTGCGTGGAGTTTTTAGTCCGAAAAACAAAACTCGGGTCTGAAAAAATTTTTCAGACTTTATCCTTTCGTTTTTATGTAGAGGACTGCTTGGAAAGGATTTTCCTTTTCATAGTAACCGTTGTGCCTTTTCCTTCTGCGCTTCGTACAGTGATTTTGTCCATAAAGCTTTCCATAACCGCAAAGCCGAGTCCTGCACGTTCTTCCTCGGGTGCAGAGGTATAAAGCGGTTCCATAGCTTGCTTTATATCGGAAATTCCACAGCCGTTGTCACGGATTTTTATGTACAGCACGTTGCCGTCAAGATGGCGTGCAAGAAGCTCTATTTTACCGTGTGAGCCTCTGTAAGCGTGAACAATGCAGTTTGTAACAGCTTCGGAAACAGCGGTTTTTATCTCGCCGATTTCAGATACGGACGGGTCAAGCTGTGCCGCAAATGAGGAAACGATAGAACGTGCAAGGCTTTCGTTCTGACTATTGCTGGGAAAAGAGATTTTTATTTCGTTTATGATTTTCACGTTTTTCAGCTCCTGTTTTTATTTTATGACTGCAAGCCTGTCCAGACCTGCAAGGCGCATAACCTTTTTAATCTGACTTCCTGTGTTTTCAATAATAATTGTTCCGCCGTACGGCTTAATGGTGTTGTAGCGTCCGATAACAAGGCCTATTCCCGAGCTGTCCATAAAGGTCACTCCGTCAAAGTCCAGCACCAGTCTGTCAGGCTGATGGCGGTCAATAGCAAGGTCAATATCGTCACGGATACTTTTGGCGTTGTGGTGGTCAACCTCGCCGCTTATCCGAGCGATAACGGTTTTATCTTCAGTGTCGATGATAACGTTCATTTTTATACTCCTTTATTTTTAAATCTGTTTACAACCTATTTTACGGCAAAACACCTGCACAATCTGTCGATTTGTGCATGTGTTGAAAAAATAAAAGCACCTCTTTAGTGAGGTGCTTGAAATTATTGTTTTGTGTTTCTTCGCAGGCTTTCTGCCCAAATAAGCATTACAACTCCTGCTGCTGCAAGCAGTCCTCCGATTTTGTACAGGTCGGGGGAAATTACATCGCAGGTACATTTCAGGATTGTTTTGGCAAACCTGTCGCTGTCTGCGTAGGGAAGCTGCAACGAAAAAAGAAATGTTACGGCAAGAACAGCTGCTCCGCCTGTAAGGATTGTCCCTCCGCCCCAGGTCAGCACACGGGTGCTTTTCTTGTTGATGGCACGAAGCACTATGAGCATTGAAGCCGCAAGGGACGACGCTACTACGATTGCAGGGACAGAACCGAAAAGACGCATAGCTGCAAGAGTGTTGTCACCGATGGTATATTCCATATTTTCAGGGGAGATTATTTCAAGCAGCGGTTCAGTGCGCTCAATTTCGCTGTAGGCAAGATTTATGTCATGCTGGTTGAGGCTGTGTCCCATGGTGTTGTCGATAAGTGAAATGTTTTCGCTGAATACGGTTTTAAGCTGTTCCGAAGTCAGCTTTTCGGGCACATTTCCATTGCGTATAAAATCCGCATATTCGGTGAGACGTGCGGCAAGAAATTTCTTCATGGTGGACTCTTCATAAATAGTGCGGATATCGTCACGGGTGAGTCCTGTTCCGAGAGAAAGAGTGTAGATTGCGTCCTGAACGGTTGCATCGGAGCTGAAGCTACTGTTTTGAGCAATAAGCTCATTTGAAGCTGGGAGCGCCATTATATCAAGGGTGTAGGCAAATTCGCTGATGTTATCCTTGTCAGTGACAAATCTGAAGGCTGCTGCCGCAACTGCAGCAATAATTAATGCAAGCATAAGAACAGAGGTAATCAGTGACCCTGTGAATTTTGCAGCACCCGAAAGTGCTGAGCCGCTGTAATGCTTGACAGGGATAGTTATTTCTTCTGCTTTGCTTTCGAGTTTTCTTACAAAGCCTGTGTTTTGCGAAACCGGTTCGGGTTCGTGCAGCATTTCGGGTATTATAGGTTCAATCTCGTTTTCGTGAGATAAAATTTCTATGGAGGTCTGCTCTGTAGCTTTCTCAAACGGAACAAGGTCGGCACCGCAGCTTATGCAGCAGGTCATCTTTTCGTTGTATTCCTTTCCGCAGTTTGGGCAAATCATTTTCATCAATCCTTATCTTTTTGGAATATTATGGGCATTACAATAATATAATATACCATTTTTTGTCATAAGTCAATGAAAAAAGTTCGACATAATCCGACATTGTTTATTTCTTGGCACAGGTAATACAGAAAAACCTTATTAATAAATAATTAACTAAATTGTATGTATTTACCCTTGAAAAAAACTTCGTTTTGGTATATAATGTACAATCATAACTGAAATATTGGAAGCGTTCCATTAATTCAGACAGGAAGGGAGTGACTTGGGTGTTCTATTGCTGCGGAATAACCGACACGGGCAGAGTCCGTGACCACAACGAAGATTCTTTTTTGATAAACCGTCTTGTTATGTCCTCGGCTGAACTTGAAAGCAACGTGAGAGCACCTATGGTTGCGGCGGTTGCCGACGGTGTCGGCGGAGAAGCTTCGGGTGAGGTTGCTTCACGCCTTGCGCTCCAGCTTCTTGCTGATATGAAGCCTTCTCCGAAAACGGATTACGAAAAGAAAATTATGACTATACATCGCTCTCTCCAACGTCATGGTGTTCTACATAAGTCTGAGAATATGCAGACTACGCTTTGTGCGCTTGTGGTGGAGGAAAGCGGACGTGCATTGTTTATTAATGTGGGTGACTCACGTTTGTATCTGTACAGGGGCGGCAAAATCAAGCAGCTTTCCCGTGACCAGTCTTTGGTGCAGATGCTTTATGAGCAGGGGCATATTACCAGTGAGCAGAAGATTAACCATTTGCATAAAAATGTTATTTTCCCCGTTCTTGGCAGCCTTTCCGATGACCCGAAGCCTCAGGTTGCTGAAATTGAGGGTGGTCTTTCTCACGGCGATATTGTGATTATATGCAGCGATGGTCTTTCTGACAAGCTTACAAACGGTGATTTCGAAAGCATTCTTGCACAGCCCAAAAAGCTTCCGAAGCGATTGGCGGATATGGTTACTCTCGCTCTCGACAACGGAAGCCGTGACAATGTTACGGTTGTGGGTGTTACTTATTTTGCAGACGAATAAACTCACCTCAAAAAGAAATAATATATAATCCCGTAAACAACGGAAGCAGCGGTGCCGTAGAGAATTACGGGACCTGCGATGGCGAAAACCTTTGCGCCGACACCGAGAATAAAGCCCTCTGCCTTGAATTCAAGTGCAGGGGAGGCTACGGCATTTGCAAAGCCTGTTATGGGCACGAGAGTTCCTGCGCCGCCGTGCTTTGCGATTTTCTCGTACAGACCGAGTCCTGTCAGCAGGGCGCTGATAAATACAAGAGTTATGGAAGTCCATGCGGAAGCGGATTTTTTGTCAAAGCCGTAATAAGTGAATATATCCAGAAGTCCCTGACCGATGGAGCAGATTAGTCCGCCGATTAAAAAAGCCTTTAGAATATCTGTACGGCTTTTTGAATTCGGCGATATTTTTTTTACCATTATATCGTATTGCTGTTTGGAAATACTCATAGAAAACCTTCTTTCTTTTTCGGTATTTTTTGCAGTACAAATTATTTTATACGCAGAAAGGATATTTTTATGCTGAAAAACATTTTAACGGGCAGCGATTGTGCAAGCTGTAAAATCTGCTGTATTTTTGACAAGTATGATATCTGGGAAACTCCCGTGCTTGATGAGCCGCTGAAAAAGCTTGTGGAGGAGCGCTTCCCTGAAACTGCATTTGTACAGAAAGGTGAGGGATGGATTTTCCGAATGGACGAAGCTGAGGACGAGCTTTACTATTGCCCGATGCTTGACCATAAGACAGGGTGCAGGCTTGGTGACGATAAACCTTTTGACTGTCGTATATGGCCGTACAGAGTAATGGAGCTGGGTGGCAGGAGGGTTATTTCAATGGCGTCTATCTGCCCGACAATGTACAGCAAATCGCTTAAGGATTTGTGTGATGAACTTGACAAGAATGGTCTTGCAGAAAAAATTTTTGCTCACGCTGACAGCCACCCTAATATTGTGAAGCCGTATGATAATGGGTATCCTATTCTGGTTGTGGAAAAATAAATTATAGTCTTAACAGGGGAGAATACAGATGGATTTAAACAGATTTAATGCACAGATTGCGTTTCTTATGGAGGTTGACAGGCTGAAAAACATATATCGACAGACTTACACGAGAGTTGATGACCTGCCGCCGATGCCTGACGGAAGCAATGTGACGGTTCCTTATCCGAGGAAGGAAAATGATGCGGAGCATAGCTTTTCGTTGGCACTGTTTACGGCAATTCTTGCAGAGTATTCCAATGAACCGATTGATGTGTTCAAGACGATGAAGATGGTGTTGGTGCACGATATTGTGGAAATTGATGCAGGGGACACCTACTGTTATGACGGAGAGGGTGCAAAAACAAAGGCTGACCGTGAAAATCGTGCGGCAGACAGGATTTTCGGGTTACTGCCAAAGGAACAGGAAGCGGAATTTCGTGGACTTTGGGAGGAATTCGAGGAGCGCAAAACGCCTGAGGCAAGATTTGCTGCTGTAATGGACAGAATTCAGCCGCTGCTTTTGAATTTAAGTCGTGACGGACTTTCATGGAAGGAGCACGGTATACATCTTTCGCAGGTGCAGAAGCGGAATGAACTGGTCAAAGAGGGGTCAGAAGCGCTTTCGGACTATATTTATGCGCTTCTTGATGAGGCAAATGAAAGAGGAATTCTTCCCGATTAACAAAAATTGAAATTCTGCATATAGTGTAGCGTATGGAACCTATAATTTTCACCATACGGAAAGAATGATATTATGTGCAACTGTTTCAATAAATGTGAAGATGGAAAGTGCAGACTTGCGGTATCAATTGATGATAATTTTGCACCTTGTACATTTCCAAAGAAGTTTTTTGATGTTGAAATAAGGAGCAGGGACGGCTGCTTTGAAACTTTCGGAAAGGTTCCCGCAGGAGGTTCACAGGTTTTTGATCTGCCATGTGATGAGGGCAGCAAGGAATACTCGGTAACTGTTATCGGAGATATGCTTTCTTCACCGAGAGCGCAGACGAGACGTGTTTGCTGTTGCTGCGGAAATACAAGTGGAGTGACTTTTATTTTTATGGTTTACGAGCCTGATTGTGACCAGCACAATTGTTGCTTGCCATGCCCGCCTGTATGTCCGATGCCTTGTCCGCCTATGCCATGCATTGAAATACCTCCAAAGCCGCCAACTTGTCCTTGTGAGGATATTTTTATGTAACTATACTATATTAAAAATAGCTGTGTTTTTACACAGCTATTTTTATACATGTTTTTGAATGTTCATTTTTTTAGATTGACTAATCTCACATTTTTAAACTTTTACTGCAATTTTTGTATATTTTTGTGCAAATTATTGCACTTTCTTGTTATTGTTTGTATTTTATAACAGAAATTTAATAAATCGTTAATAAAACCATTGACACTGATGTTATTGTGTGTTATACTCTATACATCGAAAGAACAAAATTTATTCATAATTTAGGAGGAAACTCAAATGAAAAACACAAACAGAAACACCCGTAGAATTGCTCAGTCAATCGCTGCATTTTCCTTTGCACTTGTAATTCTGACATCAAACGTTCAGGGGGCTGTTTCTGCATATCATAATGGACATGATAGCAAGCAGCATGGTTCACATTGGGTAGATGACAGAAACGATAAAAATGATAAGGACGGCAAGGAAGACAAGAAAGGTAAGAATGACAAGGATAACAAGCATGACAAGGAAGAAGACAGCGAAATAGATAACGACAATGGTAAGGGTAACAACAAGGACAAAAACAAGGACAAGAATAACAATAAAGATGGCAACGATGATAATGACAATGGCAAGGGTAACAACAAGGATAATGACAACAAGAATAATAAGGAAGACAAGGACGACAAGATTGGTGCGTATGATAAGTATGGCAATTGGATTGACTGGAGTGACTGGTCTTACAAATTCAGTTGGGAAGATTTTTTAAAGTGGCTTTTTGGTGATTACACCAACGAAGGTGAAGGCAACACTGAAGAAAACGGTGACGAAAACACTAACGAAGGTGAAGACAACACTGAAGTAAACGGTGATGAAAACACTAACGAAGGTGAAGGCAACAC
>JAFTWI010000129.1 GCA_017465345.1 Oscillospiraceae bacterium | reverse complement strand
GCGGCGTACACAAGACCTGTATCATCGACGGACGTGTTCCTCACTCTATCCTTATTGAGCTTCTCACCAACGAGGGTATCGGCACACAGTTCATCTGATAAAAATAAATGGCAGATACTTGAAATATTCATAATATTTTGTAATATTAAAAAGATACACACAAAAGAGAGGTGCTTGCAATGAGTACAATAGAAAAATTCAATGAACACGTTATGGGTACTTACGGACGTTACCCTCTGGTACTGGAAAAGGGTGAGGGACGTACTGCCACTGACGAAAACGGAAATAAATACATAGATTTCGGAAGCGGTATCGGTACAAATTCTCTCGGTTACTGCGATGAGGAATGGGCTGAGGCGGTTTGTGCTCAGGCAAGAGCTATCCAGCACACCTCAAACTACTACTACACAAAGGTGCAGGCTGATTTTGCCGACGCTCTTTCTAAGGCTACAGGCTACGACAAGATGTTCTTCGGTAACTCGGGTGCTGAAGCTAACGAGTGCGCAATCAAGCTTGCAAGAAAATATTCTTTCGACAAATACGGCAAGGACGCAAAACGCTGGAACATCATTACTCTCGTGAACAGCTTCCACGGAAGAACAATGGCTACCCTTTCCGCTACGGGACAGGACGTATTCCACAACTATTTCTTCCCGTTTATTGAAGGCTTCATCAACGTTGAGGCTAACAATATCGACGACCTCCGCGCAAAGATTGACGATACAGTCTGCGCTGTAATGTTTGAATTTGTTCAGGGCGAGGGCGGAGTTGTTCCTCTCGACAAGGAGTTTGTGGACGAAATCTTCAAGCTTTGCAATGAAAAGGATATCCTCACAATTGCCGACGAGGTACAGACAGGTGCAGGACGTACAGGTACTTTTCTTACTTCCGTTCAGTACGGCGTAAAGCCTAACATCACAACGATGGCGAAGGGCGTTGCAGGCGGCGTGCCTGTGGGAATTTGTCTTGCTGACGAAAAGTGCAGCGGAGTTCTTGTTCCCGGTACACACGGCTCAACCTTCGGCGGCAACCCGCTGGCTTGCGCAGGCGGTCTTGCAGTTGTGAACAAGGCTTCAAAGAAGGAGTTCCTTGACGAGGTCAACGCAAAGGCTGACTACTTCAAGAAGAAGCTTATGGAAATCCCCGAAATTGAGGGAGTTGACGGGCTCGGTCTTATGATTGGTGCACGTCTCAAGACAAAGAATGCGGCGGATATCTGCCGTGCGTGCTGTGAAAACGGTCTGCTTATTCTGACGGCGAAAACAAAGCTTCGTTTCCTGCCGCCGCTTAATATTACATATGAGGAAATTGACGAAGGATTTGAAATACTGAGGAGGATACTGGAATGATGTACTATGAAAAATACGGCGACGAGCAGAACCCGATTATCGTGTGTCTTCACGGTGCAAATCACGTTCACTGCTTTTCAAAACAGTGCGAATATCTTTCCAGAAATTACTGCGTAATAGTTCCTCACCTTCCCGGCTACGGACGAAACGAGGTAAAGACCTTTACAACTGTTGAAGCGCTGAAACAGCTTGTTGAATTTATTCCTTCACTTGGCAAAAAGGTTACGCTGATGGGCTTCTCCCTTGGCGCACAGCTTGCTTTCGTTATGATGTGCAAGGCTTCCCAGCTTTTCAACGGTGTTGTAATGATAAGCCCATGGCTACTCAAGGACCCGACTGAGGTTGAAAAGGCTATGAAGCAGGCTTCCGACAACGAGAAGCTTTCCAAGAATAAGCTTTTTGTCGGCATTAACGCTCTTGCTATGGGTCTTGATAAGGATGAAAGAGAAGAAAATGCCCAGTTTGCTCAGAATGTTACTATGACAACAATTCTCAATTCCATCGACAATGGCATCAGATTTGAGGACTTTGCTGACTACCGTGACGTTGATGTTCCTATGCTTGCTCTCTGCGGTATCAAGGAAACTCTCGAAGTCAGAAAGAGCGTACGTACACTTTCCATGCAGAATCCGCACTGTGCCTACGATATGTGGGACGGTGCTGCACATAATATTCCGTTCAAGGCTGCTTCACGTCTTAACAAGGCTGTTGAAGAATTCATGGAGAAGAACGGAAAATAATTACTACAGAACAGGAGATTGAACAATGAAACACTTACTTAAAATGCTCTACCTTTCCCGTGAGGAAATTATTGATATCCTTAACCTTGCTGACCAGCTCAAGTACGAACTCAAGCACAACATTCCCCATCCGCACCTTAAGGGCAAATCCCTCGGTATGATTTTCCAGAAGGCTTCCACACGTACACGTGTTTCCTTTGAAACAGGTATGTACCAGCTGGGCGGCAACCCAATGTTCCTTTCTTCCAACGATTTGCAGATTGGCCGCGGTGAGCCTGTTCAGGATACAGCAAGAGTTCTTTCCCGTTACCTTGACGGTATCATGATTCGTACCTTCGAGCAGAAGGAAGTTGAGGACCTTGCAAAGTACGGCTCAATTCCGATAATCAATGGCCTTACAGACTTCTGTCACCCTTGTCAGATTCTCGCTGACCTTATGACTATCCGTGAATTCAAGGGTCAGTTCAATGGTCTGAAGATGTGCTTTATCGGTGACGGCAACAATATGGCTAACTCCCTTATCGTAGGCTGTCTTAAGGTTGGTATGAAGGTTGCTGTTGCTTGTCCTGAAGGATATCACCCTGATAAGCAGGTGCTTGATTTTGCAGCAGGCTACGGCGATATGTTTGAGCTTACAGACTCACCTCTCAAGGCTGCTGAAAACTGCGACGTTATCTTTACTGACGTATGGGCTTCCATGGGTCAGGAGGGTGAAGCTGAAAAGCGTAAGATCGCATTCAAGGGCTACCAGGTAAATGATGAAATTATGGCTGTTGCAAAGCCTGACGCTATGGTTCAGCACTGTCTCCCTGCTCACCGTGAGGAAGAAATCACAGAAAAGGTATTTGAAGCACACGCTAAGGAAATTTTTGAAGAAGCTGAAAACCGTCTCCACGCTCAGAAGGCCGTTATGGTCAAGCTGATGGGCTGATTGTGAAAGGAGATCACTATGGGATTTGACATAAGCAGAATTAAAGCAAATGCAAAGTCGCATTACGACGTTAACAAGTGGAACAATGTTGCTGTTGTTCTTATCAGTATGGTATTAAGCAGCATCGTTTCAAGATTTACTTCAAATATTGACCTGTCTGATTTAAAAAATCTTGACCCCGAAACCGTTGAAAACACGGAAGAAGCTTTCAGCGCAATATGGGGAATGGCTCTTCTCGGCGTAACATCCTTTGCCTCACTGGTAGAGTTTGTTATCAATCTTTTTGTTATAAACATTCTGACAATGGGTATGTACTACTGGTACCACAAGTCAATTTATCAGGATAAGCTTGATGTAAAGGCTTTATTTGACCCGTTCAGAGTAAAGTATCTTGAAAACGTGCTTACAATGCTTATAAAGCAGGTTCTTATCGGATTATGGTCCTTACTG
>JAFTWI010000128.1 GCA_017465345.1 Oscillospiraceae bacterium | reverse complement strand
TCAATCTTCTCTTTCTCCAGCTTATCAGAGAGCCGTACAACCTGTGCGAACAGGTCTGAACGAATAGGGAGTATCATCTTCATTTCTCCAAGCACGGAGAGAGCCTGAGCCTTATCCTTGCAGCCGAGGGACTGTAACATACATCTTTCCTCGACTGTAAGTACGCTGTTCATCATAATCATATTTTCAATCCTCCAATCATAATTTCGGCTTCTTCTGCGGCTTCGGCTTCTCTATTTCGGGAGCTTCTTCCGCAGGAGCGGTTTTCTCTGTGAATTTTTCTTCATAAGCATTTGCCATATTATCAAGACTTTCGCCGCCGTTTACCATATCACAAGCTTCTCGGATAATTTCGGGCGGTATATTCAGCTTCAGAGCCTTATCTGAAACAGCTTTAAGCTTCGCCACATTATCTGATATACCCTGCAAGGTCTGCGGGAGCGTATCAAGGAAACGGCTCTGCTGAATTTCAAGCGGTATAAAGTCTTTCAACGGCTTAAATCCTACGCTGTCAACGTAATACGCAGTATCATCAAGCACCACCACATCGGAAACGCTTAACGAGTGTCCTTTGAAATCTTCGGGACGTTCCTGATTAATAACATAGAACGCTGACTCCAGCTTTTCGCCTGTGCTTTTGCCGCTTAACATTGAAACGTCAGCTTCATACATCTTGTTATAAGTCTTGAAATCAGGCTTCAAACCTGCCTTTGTCAACCTTTCATAAGGCTCAAACCTTACGTCACGGGTTTCATCAACTCGTCGTATCTGATAGATTTCAAAGGTCTTGACGGGTGCTTCAATATTTCGAGGATTGATGATATTTGCAAGTCTGCTGTTGCATTTCTCATAATCTCCCTTTGCCATAACCTTTCCTATTGCATAGGTATCATCGCTGTTTTTAACATACTCCTGTAAGATGTGAGTATCGGGCGATTTCTTATCAGGATTAGCAGTAATGCGATATGTTACAGCAGGAAGCTCCTTTGTCTGACTTCTGTAAATCTCTGCTGATTTCTCATCAAGGGTCTGAGGGTGAACAAACTCACATTTAACAGTACTCTGCTTGCTTTTATAAATATCAAGCAGAGCCTTTTTAGCGTCCTCAATAGTAGCAATACCTGACTTTGCAACTGTTACAAGTCCGTCTGCACTTATTGTCGCTACCGCAAATTTACGGTCAGCGGTCTGACGGACAGCGTAATACTCAACAGGCTTCGGCTTTATCCCTGCTTCCTGTTTTCTCTGCTCCAGCTTGTCCTTTGCCGCCTTGTATGCTTCGCTGTTTTCATTTGAATAGGTCTTTTCGGTCAAAATGTCATAGTCCTTTTTGGAAACGTCCATCTGCCCTGTTCTGCCATCTGTATCCACATAGGAAACGTTCATTTGAGTAACCTTTGCATAAAAGTCCTTTGGACTTAGTTCTGAAAATTTCTGCTCACGGTCATAGGCGACGTTGTCAAGCCAGCCTATACCGTCAACAAAGTATTCGTTCACTGACGAATCGTAGTATTTCGTTTCAGGAATACCACGATGATCGTCACGAAGCTCTACACGTTCAACAGGCAACAGGAATTTATCTTTGCAAACGTCAGGCAACTCAGGCTGACTGACGGACTTTTCAAGTACCTTTATCTGTGCTTGTGCTTCCGTGATGAAACCGTCCAGTACAGCAGGGTGCGTATGGAATACGGGAGGATACCTGTTTTCGGGAATATCGAAGCTCTTTGCCCATTCCTTATTATTTGCAGAAATCCGTCCGTCATAATCGTTACGAGAAATATATTCCGCAAGGGTTCTGCTTACCTTTTCCGCACCGTGTTCCTCAATAACCGTTGCAGCCGCCTGTTTCAAGTTATATCGGTACAACTCATAATTGCTATCTGAAATTGCCTTGTCAATATCAGTCGCTATGTTCACAGGCTTTTGGGGTACAGGCTTTGGAACAGGAGCTTTGTCCGCAAGCGGCTCGGCGGTCTGTTCCTTACTCTTTGAATAGCTTGCCTTGACCTTTGCAACAGCCGCTTCATATTTCGCCTTATCAGCCTTGTTAATGGTAATTGTGGTAACAGTGCCTTTTTTAAGACCACTAAATTTCACACCGTCCTCGTCAAGCTGTTTTGCAATGTTCAGAGCGTGACGGGTTTTGAGTTTTGTAATATATTCAAGCTGACCCTTTTCGCCTAACTCATCATACGGGGTATTACCGATGACGTTGGGATTTTTGCTGACAGGCTCATTCTTTGGCTTTTTATCATTAACCTTCTGCTCTTTCGGTTCAGCAGCCTGCTCCTTACTCTTGGAATAGCTTGCTTTGACCTTTGCAACAGCTGCTTCGTACTTTTCCTTATCAGCCTTGTTTATGGTTATTGTAGTAACATTCCCCTTTTTAAGTCCGCTGAATTTTATACCATCCTCGTCAAGCTGTTTTGCAATATTCAGAGCGTGACGGGTTTTAAGGTCTTTGAAATATTCAAGCTGACCCTTTTCACCAAGCTCCTTGTATGGTGTATTACCGATAACATTCGGATTTTTGTTTGCGGGTTCGGCTGTTCTGTCAACATTGCCACGCTGGGATTTTTCAAATTCAAGCTGTGCCGTGTACTGAAATTCAGACAAATACAGCTTTGCTGTTTCGGGAGCGTTTTCAATATCTTCTCGGCTTTCAGCACGAACACCGTCAACATATACATCCAAATCCTTATCCCACATTTCAAGGGCAATTTCCTTTGAAACAGGTATAAGCTCGCTGTTCTGCTCACGGGAAACATCACGGCTCGGCTCTTTTTCAATACCGAAATATCCCTCAAATTTTTTAATTTCGGAGCGTGACTCTGCCATTCCCTCCGTATTATCGGGATAAAGAGGATATACCGCTTCACCTCTGTCATAGGCTTCAAGAGCAGCTTCCTTTGTGTCAATCGGCGTCATATATGTAAAATCATAGCCATAACTGTCACGCTGTCTTTGAATTTCTTCCATATCCGTTACAAGCTGTACCGTATCGGATATATTTTCGTGATTGCCTGCAAAATCAAGAATTTTGTCGGTATCTTCCTTTGAGAAATTCACACCTCTGTCGGCACAATCTTCAATAAGAAACTCCGCTTTCTGAATATTGTTCAGCTCTGTATCAGCCAGCTTTTCGTCCATTGTGAGATTGCGTTTCTGCAATTTCAGCAGTTCCGATTCGATTTCGGAAGAAATCTTCTTCGCCGCTTCCTGTATTTCCTGTAACGCACTTTTAAGCTGTTCAAGCTGTTTTCCGTCACTCCAAGAAGCTATGTACGGGAAAGAATATTCCGAGGTGTCAATGCCGAACCTTTCCGCTACCATAAAGGCAACGGATTCAGCCTGAACCTCTTTTTCATTTCGGGGAGATTTGTTTGTTACAATATCCTTTGCAGGGTCGTGTAAAAGATTATGTGCGGCTTCGTGAAAGGCGGTTTTCAAGGTCTGTGCGTCGCTCATACCGCTTTTGATTACAATTTCATTGTTAGTGGCGCTGTAATATCCCTTTGCACCGCCTTTGATGTCCTTAAACTCAATGTCAATGCCAGTAACCTTTTTGAGAGCCGCAAAAACAGCTTCTTTTCTTGCACTGTCTATATCCCCTGTCAGTTCAGTAACAGGGGCGGGAAGTTCCTTTCCGCTTGTCTGCGAAACATCGAAAACATAGACTTTCTTAAACGCAAGTCCTGTCATAGGCTTTTCAACCGTTTCCATTTTCTCTGTTCCGTCAGGGTTATATAACTGATTGCCGAACTCGTCAACGGCGGGACGTTCCGTTTCAAGCACCTGGTTTGTCTTGTATGCAACAGGTGCAAGAATTTCAATGCCCGTCTGACCTCGTTCAACCTGTCTGCCAAGCTGTTTCCACTTCCCGTATGCCGCTACAAGAGTAGCGTCGGGACGCTGTAAGTTTATAAGGAGCGTATTTCGTGCGGAATAGTCGGTGAACTTTGAAGCGAATTTCAGGTATTCCTTGTACTTTTCGGACTGAAATACCGCTTTAACACCCTCGTCGATACGCTCTATCATTTCGTCCATTTCCGCCTGTTTCTGTGCGTTATAGGCGGCTCTTTCTTCGGGGGTGTATTCTTTTCTTGTGTATGCCATATATTATGCCTCCTAACTGTTAATATAATAAAAATCGTGTTGACTTTGTATAAAAAACGTGATACAATGTAATCATAGAAATAACGAAAGGAATGGTGCTTTTATGGCTAAAACCGAAACCCTGCATATCCGTGTAAATGAAACCGTTAAGGAAAATGCCGAAGAAACTCTCGGTATGCTCGGAATTTCCATTTCCGAAGCCGTAAATATGTTTCTCTGTCAGGTCAATCTCACAGGCGGTCTGCCTTTTGAAGTAAAGCTCCCTGCTCCCGAACGTGTTATGGTCAGAAGCAAGGAAGAACTTTACAAGAAACTCGATGAAGCCGAAGCCGAGTTCCAAGCAGGCAAAACATATACCGCTGACGAAGTATTCGGCAGATTGAGAGATAAATGAAAAGGAGTGATTTTATGGAAACAATAACTGATATATTTGTCCGCAATATAAATGCAGCGTTCCCTAACAGATTTACAATTGACGAATCTAGCATTACATATCATATTGAGCACTGTTACTCGGCAACAATTACTTCTAATGTGCCCCTGTATTGTGGCACCCAGACACTCAGCTTTGGTTCAGCTTCTTGCGAAGTCATTGGTAACAAAATTTATATACAATCCGGTGTTATGAATGATATACTTCGACTACTTTTACTCATTAAATAATTCCAAAGGCAATTTGTTTACAATTAGACAGATTGCCTTTTTTCTTTACCTTGCCTTTCGCTTTATAAACCCACTGTCACCCTTCGGCTGCTGTAAATCAGGCGGAGTCTGCGGCTTTGGATTTACTCTATCCGCCGTATATGCGGACACAGGCATGGCAACCACAACACTTGCGGCTTGCACAGGCTCATTCTCCGTTGGAATATCCGATACAGGCATAGGCTCATCATCATTTTTATCTGTACTGAGCTGTGCATTTACATATTCAAGCCGCTTTAGTTTTTCTGCCAGTTCCTCTGCACGTCCGAAAGGCTTTGCAACATTCGCCTTTGCTTCTTCAAGGTCGCTTTTAGCCTTATCAAGATTAGCGGAAAGCTGCTGAATTTTCTGATTTATCTGAATACCTGCAAGGTTTTCAATACGGCGGACATTACCCACGTTGTTTCCGAGGGAAACCTCTGAGGTGTATTTCAGATTGCCCTGCAATACCGCAACACAAGGAGTACCGCTGTTGAAGTAATTGCCGTTTGCGGGATTTTTCTCAATGGAAACATCAAAGCCGAAATACTTACCCAGCTTTACGCTCTCTCCAGTAGTTGAGCATTTAATGATTGCTTTTTCAATCTGCTCGCCCACATCGGCTCTTTCATCAAAAATCTTTCCGCCGACTTCCATTTTAAACTCTGCATTGTCGGGGTGCTGTTCTTGAAATGCCTTTAAATCTCCGCTTGCCTTCTGAAGCAAATCAGCATAATTGTCAATGGTCTGCGGCAGCTTACGTTCCGCAAGCTCCTGCATTGAAAACACCATTTTCTTATGCTCCGCTTCAAGGTTTTTCAGATTTGCAACATCATTATCAAGCTGAATTTTTTCCTTTATCATAGGATTTCCCGAAGCAATAGCCTGCATTTGAGAATATGTAAGCACCATTTCGTCCACGTCCTCGGAAACACGCACAGGGTCTTTTGATGTCATAATCTGATTGATGAACTTTGCCTTGTTGGTGATAATACCCATCATATATGCGTCAAAGGTTTCCTCTGTCAGATAGTGATAAATACCAACCTCGTCAAAGCTATTGCCCTGCCTTATACCTCGTCCGTCCTGCTGTGTAAGGTCGGCAGGCTTCCACGGAATATCCAAATGGTGAATAGCACAAATTTTGTCCTGAACATTAGCACCTGTTCCCAGCTTTGAGGTCGAAGCGATGATAAAACGCTTTTCGCCTTTTCTGAGCTGATCAAACATTTCGGCTCTCGCCTTATCTGTCTGTGCGTCACCAGCAAAGCAGATTTCCTCTTTCGGAATGCCACGCTTCACAAGTTCAGCCTTGATTGCTTCATATACCGAGAAATGCTCCGAATCCTCGTTAATTGCAATATCGCAGAATACAATCTGTACGCCTTTTTGCTCCATAGTGTCACGGTAGTTCTGTTCAAGGTTATCAAGCAGCTTCATAACCTTACTGTCGGGAGTAGGCTCTGCTTCTTTGAAAATA
>JAFTWI010000127.1 GCA_017465345.1 Oscillospiraceae bacterium | reverse complement strand
GCTCTTCCGATCTGATAATAACAGTTGTTCGCAACACCATTATGGCTTGTATGGCAAATATTCCCCTTATCAGGAGTAACCTGATACACAAGGGAATTCTGCTCGCAGTTTACATAGATATGGTTAAGTGTAAAGGTATTCCCAGATTCAGCACCCTTGAACCAAAGCTTATTTCTTGAGGTGCTCCAGAAAATTGCTTTTTTAAGGCGGATTGACTCTTTCAAAGCTTCTTCATTTGTATAAGCGACAAGAATGACTTCTTTTGTAAGAATATTCTGTACAGCTACAGGAATAACGTGGTTTTCAGCTGATATGCTGTTTATTTTTTTCCAATCAAGCATAAGCTCATTGGTTTCTTCAATCATACCCATTATGTCAAATTCCTTTCATCAATACATTCTTACGGGGATATTGTGCTTGTTAAGCTCCTGTTTTACCTCGCCTACAGTAAGTTCCTTGAAGTGGAACAGTGACGCTGCAAGTGCTGCTGAGGAATTTGTCTGCTGAAGCACATCTGTAAAGTGAGAAAGCTTGCCACATCCACCGCTTGCAATAACAGGGATTGAAACACGGTCACAGACATAATTAAGCATTTCAATATCAAAACCAGCCTTTGTTCCATCTGCATCAATTGAATTAAGGCAGATTTCACCTGCACCACGCTGTTCAATTTCCTTTACCCAATCACCAAGCTGCAGACCCATATCAATTCGTCCGCCGTTGATATAAACGGCATAACCGCCTTTTCCGTCACGTTTTGCATCAATACCAACCACAACGCACTGGCTTCCGAAAATTTCAGCTGCTTCTGAAATAAGTGACGGATTCTTAACAGCCTGAGAATTAATGGAAACCTTGTCTGCACCTGCACGGAGAGTATCACGGAAATCTTCGATTGTTGAAATTCCACCGCCTACACAAAGAGGTACAAACACATTTTCTGCTGTTCTTTTTACAACGTCAAGCATTACACCTCTGCCCTCGTGGGAAGCTGTGATATCATAGAACACCAATTCATCGGCACCCTGCTTATTGTATTCAATTGCACATTCTACAGGGTCGCCAACCTCTTTTATTCCTGTAAAGTTGACACCCTTAACAACCTTGCCGTCTCTTACATCAAGGCAAGGGATTATTCTTTTAGCTAACATTTATATCACCTTATCCTTAATTAAGTTCTGCGAAGTTTCTGAGTATCTGCAAACCCACTTCACCGCTCTTTTCAGGGTGGAACTGTGCACCGAAAACATACTTGTTATCCTGCACCATTGCAGTAACTTTTCCGCCGTAATCACAGTAAGCCGCAACATTATCATCATTACATTCAGCAGCGAATGAGTGAACAAAATAAACATAAGGATTTTCGGGAAGCCCCTTGAAAAGCGGACATTCATTCTGAATTTTCAACTCATTCCAACCCATGTGAGGAATTGGCATATCTGTTCTTTCAATTTTCTTGACAGCTCCAGGGATGAGTCCAAGTCCGTCACACTCCTCAAACTCGTATCCCTTTTCAAAGATAAGCTGCATACCGAGACAGATACCCAGAAAAGGTTTGATTTTTGTCTGTTCATGAATAAGCGGAACAAGTCCGCTGTTATTAAGCATATTCATAGCGGCAGGAAAAGCGCCTACACCTGGGAGAATTATTCTGTCAGCTTTTTTTATTTCATCTTCTGAATTTGTAAGCTTACATTCGTACCCAAGATAATCAAAGGCATTTTTTACGCTGAAAATATTTCCTGCGCCGTAATCAATAATGGCTATCATTACAATACTCCCTTTGTTGACAGGATTTCGTTTCCTACTACGGACTTTGCCGCCTTGATTGCGTGTGCACAAGCTTTGAAAAGTGCTTCGGCAATGTGGTGGTCGTTTTTACCGTACTCAGATTTAAGGTGGAGAGTTATTCCCGCATTAAAAGCAAAAGCACGGAAAAATTCCTCTGCAAGGCAAGTATCAAACTCGCCTATTCTGTCATCACTGAAGTCTGCATCAAACACCAGAAATGGTCTGTTACTTATATCAAGACAACAGAAGCCAAGTGCCTCGTCCATTGGAATAAACGCTGTACCATAGCGTGCAATACCTTTCATATCGCCGATTGCTTGCTTGAAAGCTGTACCGAGGACAATTCCTGTATCTTCAACAGTGTGGTGTCCATCAACATAAAGGTCACCTTGAACTTTAAGAGTCAAATCCATTTTGCCGTGTACAGTAAAAGCTGTAAGCATATGATCGAAAAAACCTATTCCTGTTGAAATATCGACTTTTCCGCTTCCGTCAAGGTTAAGCTTGACTTCGATATCTGTTTCCTTGGTTTTTCTGGTTATTTCAGCAGTTCTCACGATTATTCCCCTTTCGTCATATTGTCAAGAATCTCGTCAAGCGCCTTGACAACAGCTTCGTTTTCTTCTTTTGTACCTGCGGTAATTCGAATATAATTGCCCATATAACGGATTGCTATGGATTTTGCAAGAAGTTTTTCGTAGATTTCCTTTCCGTAAGCGGTTTTGATAAATACGAAATTAGTTACTGAATCATAAACCTTTTCAAGTTTCACATATTTTCTTGCTAGTGCAGAAACCTCATCGTGTAAAGCTTTTCTACTTTCCACCAATTCTTCACAACATTTCTTGAGAAGTTCCTTTTCATTGAGAACAGTTTTGCAGATTGCCTGAGAAATTGAGTCTGTATTGTATGGTGACTTGACACTTCTGAGTGCAGTTGTAATTGTTTCACCTGCTACTGCAAAGCCCATTCTTATGCCTGCAAGACCAATTGCTTTGGAACAGGTTTTAAGGATAATCAGGTTATCGTAATTCTCAACCTCATCAAGGATACTCTGATCCCAGAAATCCATATATGCTTCGTCGATAATGACGAGGCAGTATACATTTTTGATAAGCTTGATTACATCTTCTCTTGTAACACCAAGAGAAGTAGGGTTGCATGGATTGGAGAAGATTACAGCTTTGATATTCTGATTATTACAGTAATCAATAACTTTTGGGATATTAATCTGAAGCGATGGTTCTTTTGGAAGTGTTTCTACTTTTAATTCATACATACTGCTGTAGAAAGCATACATTGAAAAATCAGGTGAAAGGGTCAGAATTTTATCTCCTGTTTCAAGGAAACAGCTGGAAATAATACTGATAAGTTCGTCTGAACCGTTACCTGCTGTAACATACTTTTCAGGTACGTTGTATAAATCGGAAAAAGCCTTTACAGCACCCATTGCCATCGGGTCAGGATAACGGTTAAGAGGAATTTTTCTTATTTCCTCGGAAATTTTATCACCAAGCTGCTCATTGAGATTGAAATATGACTCATTAGCATCAAGTCTGATTTTATAGTCGCCCTCAATCGGGTCATACGGTTCAAGCTTTTTTAATTTTGAATTAAGTTCGTACATTATATAAGTCCTTCCTGTCGGAATTATTCAAATCTTACCTTGATTGCATTTGCGTGAGCTGTAAGTCCTTCACGTTCAGCGATACAAACAATATCGTCCTTTGCGTCAAGGAGAGCCTGTTCTGTATAATAGATAAAGCTGGAACGCTTTGTAAAGCTGTTAACGGAAAGCGGAGAGAAAAATCTTGCTGTTCCGCTTGTTGGGAGAACGTGGTTTGGACCTGCATAGTAGTCTCCAAGTGGCTCAGGAGCATATTTACCGAGGAATACAGAACCTGCGTTGTCAATCTGTCCGATATACTGGAGCGGATTGTCAACCTGCATTTCAATGTGTTCAGGTGCAAGTCCGTTTGCAAGCTCAATTGCACGGTCAATTGTTTCGGTTACGATGATTGCGCCGTAATCCGCAAGGGATTTCTCGATAATTTCCTGTCTTGAAAGAAGCTTGC
>JAFTWI010000126.1 GCA_017465345.1 Oscillospiraceae bacterium | reverse complement strand
GCAGGAAATTGCAGATGCAGAGCTTGAAATTGAAGATGCGAAAGTGCAGCTTGCCGATGGTGAAAAGGAAATAGAAGATGGCAAGGCTGAACTTGCCGATGCTGAAAAGGAAATTGCTGATGGTAAGGCTGAACTTGCTGATGCTGAAAAGGAGCTTGCTGAGGGCAAGAAAGAACTTGCTGACGCTGAAAAAGAAATTGCTGACGGTAAGAAAAAGCTTGAAGACGGAGAAAAAGAGTATAATGATGGTGTTGCCGCAAGAGATAATCTTAAAGGCGTTGTGTCACAGCTTGAAAAAGTTCTTGCTGATTACGGGGTAAAGGCTGCTGACCAGAATGCTGTAAGCAGTACAATCAAAGCGCTTAATGAGGGTGGTGTGTTTACAGTTGATGATACTCTCAATCAGCTTTTGCAGGGTTATATGATGATGCCTGTGGAGTATGATGACGGAACCAAAGCTGCATCAAAGCAGGGAATTGAGATGTACATTGCTCAGATTGAAACAGAAATTGTCAAGGCTGATGAAGCTTTGAAGCCTGCTTATGAAGAACTTGAAAAAGCAAGAAAAGAGCTTGCTGACGGTGAAGCTGAGCTGGAAAAGGGCAGGAAGGAGCTTGCTGACGGTGAGGCTGAACTTGAAAAGGGTAAGAAGGAACTTGCTGATGGCGAAGCAAAGCTTGAAGAAGCAAAACAGAAAATAGCTGATGCCGAAGTAGAAATTGCTGATGCAAAGCAGAAAATTTCCGACGGAGAGAAGGAGCTTGCTGATGGCAAAACAGAGCTTTCTGACGGTGAAAAGGAAATTGCTGATGCAAAACAGGAAATTGCCGACGGCGAAAAGGAAGTAGCTGACGCAAAGGCGGAAATTGCCGATGCGGAAAAAGAAATTGCTGATGCCGAAGCTGAACTTGCGGAAGAAATTGACGGTGCAGAGATGTACGTTTTTGAACGTGATATGTACCCTGCATACGCAAACTATGCGGAGGACTACGAAAGAGTTGATGCAATTGCGGCTGTTTTCCCGATTTTCTTTATTCTTGTTGCAGCACTTGTGTGCTGCACGACAATGACCAGAATGGTTGAGGAACAGCGTACGCAGATCGGCACGCTTAAAGCTCTCGGCTACAGCCGCTTTTCTATTATCGGACAGTACATTATTTATGCACTTGCAGCAAGTATTCCAGGTGTGTTCGGTGGCTTGCTGATAGGGTTCAATACTATTCCTGCGATTATTTATGAATGTTACCATGCAATGTACAGTCAGCCTTATGTTATTGCACCATTTCGATGGGATTACGCAATCGGCTGTGCTGTTGCAGCATGCCTCTGCACAGGTTTATCTGCGCTTTTCGCAAGCAGACAGGAACTGGTTTCCGTGCCTGCACAGCTTATGCGCCCGAAGCCTCCGAAGGACGGAAAACGCATACTTCTTGAGCGCATTACATTCATCTGGAAACGACTTAAATTTACAACAAAGGTTACTTTCAGAAACCTTTTCAGATATAAAGCACGTCTGCTTATGACGGTTATCGGTATCGCAGGCTGTACAGCGCTTCTGCTGACAGGCTACGGACTTCAGTATTCTGTAACATCAATTGTAGACAAGCAGTACGGCGAGGTGTTCAAGTATGACTCAATGGTTATTCTTGATACAAATGCTGCTGATGAAGCCTATGCTTCTGTTGCACAGGATTCTCTTGATACAGGTGTAATTTCGGAACAGCTTTTCGCTTTGCAGGAAACTCACGATGTTGCAAATGCAAGTGGTGAGGACGTGGAAACTTATATCCTTGTGCCTGAGGATTACGCTGAACTGGGCAAATTTATCGACCTGCACAACCGTGAAACAGGAGAAGTTTATGTTCTTGATGAAAGCGGAGTGATTATCGGCGAGAAGATTTCCCGAATGCTTGGCGTGCAGGTTGGAGATGAAATTCATTTTAATGATGGGTGTCCGCTGAAAGTTGCTGCGGTGTGCGAAAATTACACCTTCAACTACGTGTTTATGAGCCGTGCTGACTACGACAGGGCAGGCTTTGATGATGGGTTCAGAAGCAATATTATATTGCAGAATATGTCTGATGTAACCAAAGAGGACGAGCTTTCCACGAAACTTGTGGGTAACGAAACCGTACTGACGGTTCAGTTCTCATCAAACGGCGGTGACAAGTTCCGCGACCTTGTAAGCAGTCTGTCAATGATTATTGTCGTGGTAATTGTTGCGGCAGGTGCACTTGCTTTTGTTGTTCTTTTCAACCTTTCCAACATCAATATCAATGAACGTGTAAGGGAGCTTGCAACTATTAAAGTTCTTGGTTTCTATGATGGTGAGGTTGCAGCTTATGTATACCGTGAAAACGTGCTGCTGACCCTTATGGGAACGGGTGTCGGTCTGATTCTTGGTATCTTCCTTGAGAAGTTCGTTGTGCACACTGCTGAGGTTGATTCGGTAATGTTTGCACCCGAAATTCCGCTTTATTGTTTCCTTGCAGCAGCGGCGTTGACCGTGCTGTTTGCGGTTCTTGTTAATGTGACTCTTTATTTCAGACTGAAGAAAATTGATATGGCAACTTCCCTTAAAGCAATTGAGTAAGGAGTGGTGTTGTAAATGAAAACAGCTTATGAAAAAGAAAAAATAATAAGCGTAGTTATCATAATTGTTTCGCTGTCAATAATGGTCGGTGTTGCATTGTTTATATTTTTCAGACCCGCCGAACCGCCTCCACAGCCCGATATTGAAACAATGCCTGCCATTGTAGGATATAGCTACAGAGAAGTTCAGGCTTGCTACGAAAGATTTTTTGACATTTCTGTTATCGGACAGGACTACTCCGACAAATTCGCTGAGGGAGCAATTCTTTCTCAAAGCATAGCAGAGGGAAAGGAATACCTTAAAGGCAGAACAACCGTTGAAGTCATTGTCAGCAAGGGCGCAAAGCCTGTTGAAACAACAGCGCCCGCTACCGAAGCACCTGTAGAAACAACTACAGTTGTAACAGAGCCACCGAAAGTTGACGGACCGATTGACAATCCGATAGCCGCATTTGAAACAAATTACCCTTCAAGTGCGCTGGATATCACCACTTACAACCTTGAAATTCCCGACGGCAGGGGAACTGAAATTGTTAATGAGCTTTACAGCCTTATGCGTGCTCACGGTGCAGATGCAGGTTTCCTTTACTACAATCCAGAAAACGGAGGCAGCGTGGAATACAATGCTGACGAGAGATTTTCCTCGGGAAGTATAATCAAGGCAATTTATGCAAGGGCAATTCTCGGGGCAGGTATTGACCTTTACGCAGAATATGAAATGACCGAGAATTTGCTGAACAGTCAGTATGAGCGTGTGAATGATGAGCCTGTAGGTACAATGTTTACCGCTGAGGAGCTTATCCGTGCGGCTGTTGCGGAAAGTGACAATACAGCTTACAAAATGCTGTACCATTATGTAGGCTACTTGGACTTCAACGAATATGCAAAATCACTTGGTCTGCCGCAGCGCATGACTGACGAAAATTACTGGTTCAGAATGACTGCACGTCAGACTGCGGCTTATTTCAAGGACATATACTATTTTATAGAGCAGCACATCAACGGTTCACTTATGGAAGAATGCATGGAAAACGCAGAGTATCGTGAGATGTTCTCGGCGGCGCTCCCTGACAAGACTGTTGCAGAAAAGTACGGTTATCTGCCGCAGGAGGATTTCTATACCCTCGGTGACGCAGGTATAGTTTATGGTACCGACTCGGATTATGTGCTTGTTGTGTATGTGAGAGGTACGGGTACAAGCCTGAATACGGAGTTCTTCCGTGAAGCGGCGGCACTTGCAGATGAACTGCATGAATTGCTGTAACGCCAAAATTTTACAAAACATTTTTTGACATTTCATTGATTTGTTGTGCATAACGTCAAAAAATGTTCTTAAAATTTTATCGCAATTCTTATTAATAATGTTTGACTATTTTAAGAATTTATGTTATAATAGTTTACAGTTAATTATTATACGAAAGTGGTGTTATTTCGATGGATAATCAGGCAAGTATGTACAGCGAGAAAAAACTT
>JAFTWI010000125.1 GCA_017465345.1 Oscillospiraceae bacterium | reverse complement strand
TGTACCCTTTACGGAAATACCGCCGAGAGTTGATAGTGGGTAGAATTGCTCAAATTCTCTGCCGTATCCGAATGCGCCCGAAGCAGGAATGAGCGGATTTTTGAAATCAACGCCGCAGAAATTCACGGCAAGCTTGTTTGAATTACTCATCGAAAAGCACCTCCTCAGCATTGAAAACAGGACCGTCCTTGCAGACGTGAGCGTAATACTCGTTACCGTCACGGATTGTTCTGCAAGCGCAAACGAGACACGCACCAACGCCGCAGCCCATTCTTTCCTCAAGGGAAACCTGACACTTTACGCCGTTTTCCTTTGCGATTTCAATAATTCTGCGGAGCATCACGTTTGGTCCGCAAGCATGGATTACGTCAGGCTTTTTAGAAGCAAGAACTTCCTTGAGAGCGTCTGTTACAAAGCCCTTTCTGCCAGCTGAACCGTCATCTGTGCAGAGGATTGTTTCTGCGCCTGTTGCGGCAAAATCTTCCTGCAAGATTACAGCAGAAGCGTTTCTGTAGCCGCTGATTACAGTAGCGTTCTTGCCGAAGTTTTCAGCAACCGCAAGCATTGGAGGGTTACCGATACCGCCGCCGATGATAACAGCAGTTTCGTGGCCGTCCATTTCGAAGCCGCGTCCGCCGAGAGGAGCAACGATATCAATCATTGCGCCCTCTGCAAGCTGGGACATAACCTTTGTACCCTCACCTCTTACCTCGAAGATAATGCGGAGAGTACCCTTATTCTTGTCAATTGAACAGATGGAAATCGGACGGCGGAGCATAAAGCCGTCAACCTTGACATTGACAAACTGACCAGCAACAGCCGCTTCTGCAACGTCTGGGCAGAGAATTGTCAGGTCATAGATTTCCTTTGCAAGTGTTTTCTTTGAGAGGATAAGATATTTACCCTGTGTGTATTTCATTGGGAGTCCTCCAATTCAATCATATTTCCGTAATATCAATCATTTCCATATCGTCGATGTTCTTGCCCATCATAAGGATATCGGCAACAGCGTTTGCTGTATCGATTGCTGTCAGACAGCAGATAGAACGTTCAACGGTCTTACGGCGGATTTTTACGCTGTCAAATGCAGGGATACGTCCCTTTGCGGAGGTGGAAATTACATAGTCAATCTTGCCGCTGTCAAGGAGAGTCATAACGTTAGGCGCTTCCTCAGATGCACGTCTTGTAACGCTTGCGGCAACCATATTTCTGTTCAGCATTGAAGCTGTTCCGCTTGTTGCGTAAACGTCGAAGCCAAGGTGCTCAAACTTTTCTGCAACGTAGATGATTTCCTGCTTGTCGGTGTCACGGACTGTAATAAGTACGCCGCCGCCCTGCTTCTTTTCAAGGCTGTAGCCTGCACCAACAAGACCCTTGTAGAGTGCGTCCTCGAAGCTTCTTGCGATACCGAGGCACTCACCGGTAGACTTCATTTCAGGGCCAAGTGCTGTATCAACATCGTGAAGCTTTTCAAAGCTGAACACAGGAACCTTTACAGCGATAAAGTCAGCTTCTTTGTAGAGTCCGCTTGTGTAGCCCTGATCCTTAAGGCTTTCGCCAAGCATAATCTTTGTTGCAACGTCAACCATCGGCACGCCTGTTACCTTGGAAATATAAGGAACAGTTCTTGAAGAACGTGGGTTAACCTCGATAACGTAAACCTCATCGTTGTAAACAACGTACTGAATATTTACAAGACCGATAACCTTCAGCTCCATAGCAAGTCTGCGTGTATACTCGATAATTGTTTCACGGATTTTCTTTGTGAGAGTAAGAGCAGGATATACGGAAATTGAGTCGCCGGAGTGGATACCTGCACGCTCGATGTGTTCCATAATACCTGGGATAACGTAGTCTGTACCGTCACAGATTGCGTCAACCTCGACTTCCTTACCCATCATGTACTTGTCGATGAGAACAGGATTTTCAAGTCCGCCGCGCATAATGATTTCCATATACTCAATGATATCCTGATTGGAGTGAGCGATAATCATATTCTGACCGCCGAGAACGTAGGAAGGACGCATAAGAACAGGGTAGCCAAGCTGTTCAGCAGCCTTGAGCGCTTCCTCTGTGTTCATTACAGTGAAGCCCTCAGGACGTGGAATGCCGCACTTGTTGAGGAGCTCGTCGAAACGTTCGCTGTCCTCTGCTGCGTCAATGCTGTCAGCGGAAGTACCGAGGATATTTACACCCATATCGGAGAGGTGCTTTGTAAGCTTGATAGCGGTCTGACCGCCGAACTGTACAACAACGCCGTATGGCTTTTCGGTTTCGATGATAGCCTCAACGTCCTCACGTGTGAGCGGGTCGAAGTAGAGTCTGTCACCTGTGTCGAAGTCGGTGGAAACAGTTTCAGGGTTGTTGTTGCAGATAACAGCCTCGTAACCCATTTCCTTCAATGCCCATACACAATGTACGGAGCAGTAGTCGAACTCGATACCCTGACCGATACGGATTGGACCTGAACCGAATACTATGATTTTCTTCTTGCCAGTGTCGTTGTTCTCGATGAACTGCTTTGCTTCGTTTTCCTCGTCGAATGTGGAGTAGAAGTAAGGTGTTTCAGCCTTGAACTCACCTGCGCAGGTATCAACCATCTTGAACACGGCTCTTGTTCTCTTAGGGCACTTCTGACCGCTGATGCGCTCGATTGTGCTGTCGAGGTAGCCGTACTTCTTGGCAATATCGTACTTTTCTTCTGTAAGCTCACCGTCAGCAAGGTATCTTTCAAGCTCAACGAGGTTGTTCAGCTTAGAGATGAACCAACGGTCAATCTTTGTGATTTCGTGGATTGTATCAATAGAAATGTTACGCTTCAGTGCTTCAAATACAACGAATGCACGCTCGTCGTCAACATTGTAGAGACGGCTTCTGATTTCAGCATCGTCAAGACGTTCAAGCTTTTTCAGGTTCATTGTGTCAAGTCCAAGCTCGATTGAACGTACAGCCTTCATCATAGCCTGTTCAAAGGAAGTACCGATGGACATAACCTCACCTGTTGCCATCATCTGTGTGCCGAGTGTACGCTTTGCGTAAACGAACTTGTCAAAAGCCCACTTAGGGAACTTTACAACGCAGTAGTCAACAGCAGGCTCGAAGCAAGCGTAGGTGTTGCCAGTAACCTGATTTACAATTTCATCAAGGCTGTAGCCGATAGCAATCTTTGAAGCAACCTTTGCAATCGGGTAACCTGTTGCCTTGGAAGCAAGTGCGGAAGAACGTGAAACTCGTGGGTTAACCTCGATTACAGCGTACTCAAAGCTTGTTGGGTGGAGTGCAAACTGACAGTTACAGCCGCCCTCAACCTTAAGCTCGGAAACGATGTTCAGCGCCGCTGTACGGAGCATCTGATACTCTCTGTCTGTAAGGGATACAGCTGGAGCAATAACGATTGAGTCACCTGTGTGAACGCCTACAGGGTCGAAGTTTTCCATTGAGCAGACTGTGATAACGTTGCCCTTGCTGTCACGGATAACCTCAAATTCGATTTCCTTCCAGCCGCTGATACACTTTTCAACGAGAATCTGTGTAATCGGAGAAAGACGCAGACCGTTTGTTGCAATATCACGGAGCTCGTCCTCATTGTATGCAATACCGCCGCCTGTACCGCCGAGGGTAAATGCAGGACGCACGATTACAGGGTAGTCGATAACTTCGGCAAAGTCAACTGCGTCCTCAACTGTTTCAACAACCTTTGAAGGAATACAAGGCTCGCCGATTTTTTCCATTGTATCCTTGAATGCCTGTCTGTCCTCAGCCTTGTGGATAGTTTCAGGGTTTGCACCGAGAAGCTTTACGCCCTGTTCAGCGAGGAATCCGCACTCTGCAAGCTGCATTGAAAGTGTAAGACCTGTCTGTCCGCCGAGGGTGGAAAGAACGCTGTCAGGCTTTTCAATTTTGATAATCTTCTTTACAACGTCAAGGGTAAGCGGTTCAATGTAAACCTTGTCCGCCATAGCCTTGTCTGTCATAATTGTAGCAGGGTTGGAGTTGATAAGAACAACCTCAAGGCCCTCCTGCTTCAGTGTACGGCAAGCCTGTGTGCCTGCATAGTCAAACTCTGCAGCCTGACCGATGATGATTGGTCCTGAACCGATAACGAGGACTTTCTTTATATCTTTTCTTAATGGCATATCACTTGTCCTCCTTATTCATCATGGCAACGAAATCATCGAAGAAGGAAACGGTTTCCTGCGGTCCGCCGC
>JAFTWI010000124.1 GCA_017465345.1 Oscillospiraceae bacterium | reverse complement strand
ACGGACGTTATAATCAGCAAAGAGCTTATAACGCTTGAGCATTTCCTGAACTGCCAAGGACAACGCACCTGCTGCCTTTCGTGGGTCTGTTACAACTGGAATGAGAAGGTGCGGAATACCGTCGTAAACCTTGAATTCAACCATTTTCGGGTCAATAAGCACGAGTCGTACCTCGTCGGGAGTTGCGTTGTAGAGGATACTCATAATGATACTGTTGGTGCAGACAGACTTACCTGAGCCTGTTGTACCTGCGATAATCATATGCGGCATTTTTCCGATATCACCTATCATAATTTCGCCGTCGATATTCTTACCCACAACAAAGCTGAGTTTGCTCTTGTTTTCGGTAAATTCGGGGCTTTCAATCATTTCACGGATTGTTACGATGTCCTTGACTCTGTTAGGCACTTCGACACCTACAGCCGCCTTGCCGGGGATTGGTGCTTCGATACGTACACCTGCTGCTGCAAGATTAAGTGCGATATCGTCGGCAAGGCCTGTAATCTTGGAGATTTTCACGCCTGCACTTGGCTGTAACTCGTAACGTGTAACTGTCGGGCCACGGTGGATATCAACAATTCTTGTGGAAACGCCGAAGCTTTTCAGTGTTTCAACGAGAGTATCAGCGTTGGACTTCATTTCAGCCTCGGCTTCTGCGGAATTAAGGCTGTTGTCAACGTTTTTCAGCAAGGAAATCGGCGGGAACTGATATGTTACAGCGACAGGCTCCTGCTCGGCAATTTCGTTCTGAATATCAGCCGCTGTAGGTGCGTCGGGCATATCGAGTTCTTCCTCTGTCTGAATTTTATTTGACGCAAGTGTGGACTGCTTCTTTGCTTTTTCGGTTTCAGGCTTTTCAACCTTTGGTGCAAAGAGTCCCTTTTTCTTTTCGGGTGCTGTAGCAGCTTTCTTGATGATATCATCAAGCTCGTTTGTAGCCTTAGCGATAGTTTCTGTTGCTTCAACACTGCTTACGGACTGCTCCTTGGACGGTGCGGAAACAGGGTGCGCAGGCATACTTTCCATAAAGATTTCCTGCTCAGTTTTAGGTTGTTCAGCGAGCTGTTCCTCTGCCTTTTTATTGTTAGGAATAGGAATGTCCACATTGAAATTCTTCGATTTTTCCTTTACAACGGCAGGCGGCACGTCCGAATTCGGAACTGCCTTTGCGGCTTTCTTTTCGGCAAGCTTATCAGCCTTGGTTTTCTTTGCCCCTGGGGGTGCAATAAAATCAGATGCTTCTGTAGGAGTATACTCTCCCCTTGCCTCGTTTGCAGCAGAAACTGCGTTTTTGAACATATTTACAAGGTCAACAATTGTCTTGTTGGAAAAAATCATTATCACAACAAATATAAGAAGCACGATAATGATTGTTGCACCTGTTCTTTTGAAAAGTGCAAGAAGTGGTCCTGCGATAAAAATACTCATTACACCGCCGCCGCGAAGCTGTTTACCCTCGGCAAAAAGTGCAGGGATAATTTCTTCAAAGAGGTTTGTTCCCGTAAGCTGTCCGCTTGTGACAATCTGGATAAATGCTGATGAAAGAAGAATTATCACAAAGCACTGGATAACCTTGCCCTGAACGGCACGCTGAGATTTATCCATTGCAATCATTATTGATACATAAATCAGGATTGCAGGAACAAGGAACACGGAAAAGCCAAACATTCCCAGAAAAATATTATGTATGCTATTCCACGCAGACTCGCCCTTGATAACAGTGAATGCAAGAGTAAGAACACCCAACGCAAAAAGCACCGTTGACCACAGCACCTTATCCCCTGCATTAGCTTCTTCAGCCTGCTGTTTTGACTTCGACTGAGTGGTTGTTTTTTTCGTAGCCAAGATTTTTTCCTCCCAAATTTTATCCTATCATAATGCGTGTACCGCTGATATTTTCGTAAAGTCCGATGCTGATTACTGCAATACCGAGAACGAGGGTGTACCATGCAAAGATGCGGAACTTATCGTTCACTACCATTGCCTTGATAAGTCGAATTGCAAGGTAGCCAGCAATTGCTGAAATTATAAAGCTGATTGCAAGGGGCACGAGGTTTGCTTTAAGTTCTTCAGCCGCTGAGTCAGTCAGGTCAAACAGCTTTACGAATGCACCTGCGAGAATTACGGGGATACCGAGGATAAAGCTGTACTCAACGGCGTCCTCACGCTTCATTCCCGTGAACAGAGCAGAGCAGATTGTTGAGCCTGAACGGGAAATACCGGGGGTAAGTGCTACACCCTGAAATACACCGATTATCAGTGCGTTTTTCACGGTTGTTTCCCCTGCGGTATAACTGTTGTCCTTTTTTGCACGGGTACTGCAGAAAAGCAATGCTGAAGTGTAAAGAAATGCAAAGCCCTCGACGAGAATATCGCTGTCGGAAGCAAGGTTGTCGAAAAAATCCTTGAATATGTAGAAGCCGAAAAGGGGCAGGATTGACACGATAATCATCATTATCATTCTGCGTTCGGAGTTCATTGTTTTCCACTTGAATTTGCCTGTGAACAAGTCACCAAGCATACGGAAGGCTTCAAGGATAAGCTTTTTTATTTTGTCCCAGAATGCCACAAACACGGCAACAAGCGTACCAAGGTGGAGAATGATGGTCATAGTGACGGCATTTTCGCCGTCAAGACCGAAAAAGTGCTGAAAAAGTGAAAGGTGTCCCGAGCTTGACACGGGAAGAAACTCGGTCAGACCCTGAACGATGCCCTGTAAAATTGCTTCAAGAATAGTCATAGTTTTACCTCATTTATGTTTGAAATTTGCACGGGTTGAGTGCTGTGCAGAAAATCGGCAGGATTGGTTGACATAATCTCCTGCTTGGGATTTTTCACAAATGCAAGCTCACGCTCCTGTGCGTACAATACATCATATTCGCCGATAATTGTGTGAAGTACCATTATTCATTCACCTCATCGGGGTAACGCTTCTCCCCTGTTTCAATCAACTCATAGAGCGCTTCGATTGCGTCGGAAAGTCCGCCGAGGGAGTCGATAAGTCCCTCCTTGACAGCTGCTTCGCCGTCCACAACCGTACCCATATCCATAGTCAGCTCGCCAGTATTCATCATCAGCTCACGGAAACGCTCCGGCTTGATATTGCTGTTGCCTGAAACGAAATTGATGATTCTATCCTGCATTTTATCAAAGTAGGACAATGTCTGCGGCACACCTAAAACTGTTCCGCTCATTCGGACAGGGTGAATTGTCATTGTTGCACTTGGCACAATGAAGGATTTTTTTGCTGAAACTGCAAGTGGCACACCAATTGAGTGACCGCCGCCCACGACGATTGAAACCGTTGGGGTTTTCATTCCTGCGATAAGCTCGGCAATTGCAAGTCCCGCTTCAACGTCACCGCCCACGGTATTCAGAATTATCACAAGTCCCTCAATTGAGCGGTCCTGCTCAATCGCCACAAGGGCAGGCATAATGTGCTCGTACTTGGTGGTTTTATTCTGTGGCGGCAGGATATAGTGTCCCTCCACCTGACCAATAACCGTCAGGCAATGGATAAGGTGCTTTGCGTTCTGTGACACGACCTCTCCGTTTTTCTCGATAAGGTCAGTACGATCAAGCTGTTCCTCGGTTTGTGAGGTGTTTTCGGTATCCTCGTTGTTACAGTTCTTCTCTTTTTCCGACATAGAATTCCCTCGCATTTCATTTTATTACAAGGTTATTTTACGCCGAGAAGGTACAATTATTCACAATAAATTATTATACAACATTTCCTGCAAAAAGTCAATTGAATTGAGCAATTATTCCGCCTTGACAACCAATAGTTTCTATTGTATAATTTGAGTCCCAAGAAAATCAGAGGAGACTTGTAAAATGATTGGTAAAACCGTAACGGTAACCGTTGACCGTCCGCTTGGCTCGTATCACCCGAAACACCCGGATATGTATTACCCTGTTAACTACGGCTATATAGAGGGCATTATCGCTCCCGACGGCGAGGAGCAGGACGTTTACATTCTCGGTGTTGACGAGCCCGTAGAAATCTTCACGGGGCGGGTTATTGCAATTGTACACAGGCTTGATGATGTGGAGGAAAAGTGGGTGTGTGCACCTGACGGAATGACGTTTACCGAAGAAGAAATTGCAAAACAGCTTCATTTTCAGGAGCAATATTTTGACTCGGAAATAATTTTATAAATTTTTCATTTACCCCTTGACAAATCTTGAAATAAGTATTATACTGTACAAAAATCAACGAAAGGATACACCGATATGAACAGAACATTCGCATACAGAGTGAATATGGTGATGGCAGTCATGTACCTTATGTGCAATGGCTTTAGGTCGCTATGCTCTGAAATTTGCGGATAATCTGTAATATTTTGGCATAAAGCGGTCTGAAGCAATTGTTTCAGACCGCTGTTTTTATTTTCTGAAAGGACTGATTGTATGTTTTTCAGCAGAAAAAAAGCTGTTTCCGAAATAATTACTGAGGGAAGATTTGAGATAAAAAGACTTACTACAAAGGAGGATATCCGTGCTTCGTTACAGCTTGCGGAGGACGTATTTATGCAGTTTGAAGCGCCTGACTTTCCTCCACGCGGCGTGGAAAGCTTTAAGAGTTTCATCTGGGGCAGACGAGTCAAGGAAATGCTTGAGGACGGAAGCTTTGTTGTGTGGGGCTGTTACTGCGAAAATCAGCTTGTGGGTATGCTTGCGATGCGTGATTGTCAACACATAAGCCTTGCATTTGTAATGGCTGATTTTCACCGTCAGGGTATTGGGCGAATGCTTTACTCTCAGGCGAAAAAGTATGCGGCGTTGCACCTGAAAAGAAAAATCACTGTTAATGCGAGTCCTTATGGGCTGCCGTTTTACCGTGCGATAGGGTTCAAGGAAACCGATATGGAGAACGTTGTTGACGGTGTACGGTCTACTCCGATGGAAGCAAAGATTTAATTAGGAATTCGTAATTCGGAATGCGGAATTGATTGGAGGATTTATGCTTAGATTAAGACAGTATAAAAGTTGTGATGCTGAAACTATTATTACTTGGTGCAAGGACGAAATCAGTTTCAGGAAATGGTGTTCTGACAGGTGGCCGCACTTTCCTATCAGGGCTGATGATATGAATGAAAAATATTTCGGCAACAACGGGGATTGCCCCGACGCTGACAACTTTTACCCTATTACTGCTTTGGACGGAAATGATGTTGTTGGACACCTTATTCTGCGTTACACTGATGAGGGAAGAAAAGTGTTGCGCTTTGGGTTTGTAATTGTTGACGATACAAAACGCGGCAAGGGTTACGGAAAGGAAATGCTGGCACTCACTTTAAAGCTTGCTTTTGATATTATGGGTGCGGAAAAGGTTACGCTTGGGGTTTT
>JAFTWI010000123.1 GCA_017465345.1 Oscillospiraceae bacterium | reverse complement strand
AGCTTAACGGAAATGTCCTTTGCTTCTACCCTCGGCGGCATAGCGTTTTCAAGAGCCGTTCTGTTATTTGTAACGTCCATATCTTCGGGAGCGTTTTCCAATTCGTGAAGCTTCTTTCGGATATTGCCTGTCAGGTACTCATCCGCTGTAACATACTTTTCTTCCTCCTGCGGGAGTCGGAAAATCTGTCCTTCAAGCTCTGATATGAGCTTGTCCTTATCCATACCGCAAAGCTGGGTCATATATTCAAAATCAACCTTTGCTTTTTCTGCTACGGACAAAATCAAGGCTTCTTGTGCTGTTTCGACGTGTGTTGCGAGGACTTTCGGCTTAACGGTATTGTGGAAGAAAATATCGGATTTTCCTGTTACCTGTCCCTTTTTATCCTTGTTTTCAAGTGCTGAAACAATGTTGTAACCGTCATCGCCCTGCATAGCCTTTGCGTTTTTGCGGTCACTTACTTCACCGTATTGTGCAACAAATAAATCATAACGCTCATTCAGATTTTTTCTGCTCTCGGCAATATCATTGTCAAGGCTGCCGTCTGAATTTTCAAGCTGTAAATCAAGCAGTTCACGAACATTATCACGGAGTTCAATCAAGCCTACTGCACGGTTAAGAGTATCCTTTGGCACTTCTACCTTACGCATAGTGTCCTCGGCTTCTCTGTAATACAGATTGCCGTCAACTGCATAAAAACTGTACTTTCGGGAATTTGCAGGTGCGGGGATTTCGTCAATATCCTTGTTTTCTTCAATTTCCCCTACTACATATTCACCCTTAATATTTTTCACAGCTTCTGCAAGCTGCTGTTTAAGGTCTGCACCCTCGACAGGTAACACCTGTGTGTTTTCTGTCGGTCCGTAAATATGCTTTGCTTCTGCAATTTTACCCAGCACCATTTCTGGATGCTGAACGAAATAGTTATTTACGGAAAAACCGTCTGCTGTTTCTGACTTATTCAGCCATTCTACTTCATCAGGATTGATTTCAATAGGGCGGTCACGCTTCTGCAAGAAAATGATGTCGGATGTAACCTCTGTACCTGCGTTAGCCTTGAAAGCATTGTTCGGAAGTCTGATTGCTCCTAACAGCTCTGCTCTCTGTGCAAGATACTTGCGGATTTCGGGATTTTCCTTATCCAGCGTTCCCTTTGATGTTACAAATGCCACTACACCGCCCGGACGTACTTTATCAAGCATCTTCACGGCGAAATAATCGTGGATAAGCAAGTGCATATCGTTATATTTTCTGTCATTAACCTTGTAGTCACCGAACGGAACATTACCAACCGCTACATCAAAGCTGTTGTCTGCGAAATTTGTCTGCTCAAAGCCTTTTATCTGAATATCCGCTGTCTGATAAAGCTGCTGTGCGATACGTCCCGTAAGGCTGTCAAGCTCTACGCCGTAAAGCTTGCTGTTTCGCATTTCTTCGGGGAGCGTACCGAAAAAGTTACCGATACCCATTGCAGGCTCAAGGATTTTTCCGCTTTCAAATCCGAGATTTTTTAGTCCTTCATAGATTGCGGAGGTTATGACGGGAGATGTGAAATGTGCGTTCATCGTGGAATGTCTTGCGGCTGAATATTCTTCGGGAGAAAGCAGCTCCTTCAGCTCCGCATATTCTTCTTTCCACTTTTCATTGCTCATATCAAAAGCCTGTGGGATAGCTCCCCAGCCTGTGTACTTGGATAAAATCTGCTGTTCTTCAGGTGTGGCTGTACGGTTTTCCGCTTCAATCTGTTTCAGCGTTTTTATTGCTTCAACGTTATCAGCGTATCTTGCCTTTGCTCCGCCCGGAACACCGAAATTATCATCTGTAATAACAAAATTCGTACCTGTCGGAACTTCGGGAACATTCTGTTTTTCTACATTCTTTACATTTCCCTGCACTACAACCAGGCTGTCACTTGTAATAAGGTCAGTTTCGGAAACTGTAATCGTGCTGCCAAAGAATGAATCTGCTTCCTGCAAGGTTACTCTGCCGTTACTAACATCAATTACGTTAAAAAGCTGTTCCTCATACTCAATAACATCATTTATTCTCGGCTCATAAATTTCTGTCTGCTGTGCAAGACGTTCTTCCTTTTCAGGATTGCCGAGATATACGCCATTGTTTGCAAGCTCATATCTGTCAATATTGCTTGTCACCTGATATGTACGGATTGAGGATTGCTCAAAATATGAAACACCAACGTCATTCGGATATACACCAAGCATAGATGTAACAGTGTACTCACGGTCTTTGTAAAGGAACTTATCCCCTACCTCAACCTCATCGCCTGACTTTCTCTGTGGTGCATTTTCGTTCTGCTGTTCCTGTTCAGCCTTTTCTTTTGCTTCAAGGAGTTTCTTGGTGTCGATAAGCTCTCTTGTGCCGTCCTTATGATTGATATATACCTTGTTACGCTCGTCAAGAGCTTCTTCAATGCTTGCAAGTACATCGGAAAGCGTTACATCTGCATATCTCTCCAACTCTCCGTTTATATATATCGTTTTATAAAGGACATCTGCACAATCAAAACTTGTGGTTACATAATTAACACCGTAATTGTCTTTGCGTTCGTGTCCGTCGCTGTCAATCCCGCCGATGTATGTAAGCTCCTCGCTTTCAATATCGACTCCCACAATGCTGTTAAAATCAATTTCAAGACCATACTTTTCGATAACACCTATTGTAACGGCAGGCTCGGCATTAACCTTTTCTGTTTCTTCCTCGGCAGGCTGTTCAATAGTCTGCGTTGATCGGTTAAGGAACATATCTGTAATATCCTTGTAGCCTACGCTGTCGCAATAATATGCGTGTTTACCGTTTTCATCATCAATAACCACAACATCAGAAACGCTTAATGAGTGTCCCTCAAAATCCTTTGGGTGCTCGATATTGAACACTGTAAAAATGCCCTCCAGCTTATCTGCGTAAGGAATATCATCAAGATTTCCGCTGTACACCTTTTCATAATTCTTCGGGTCAGGCTTCTGTCCTGCTTTTTCAAGCTGTGCATAACGCAGAAATCGCAAATCGTGATACTGTTCGCCACGGGGAATCTGATAGATTTCATAAGTATTTTTCTTTGCTTCGATTACAGCCTGCGGAATTTCGTATTCAATGCCGTATTCGTCAAGGATTTTCATAGCATTATCCATAACGTGCTTGTCATAGCTGTCAGCGTAATTTCCACGGGAAATATCTCTTTTGGCATCTCTGATACGGTTTTCAATGTCCTTTGGGGAAATATATACGTCTGCTTCAACAAGCTT
>JAFTWI010000122.1 GCA_017465345.1 Oscillospiraceae bacterium | reverse complement strand
TCATTATTTCAAGGACAAATCCCGTTGTTGCAAAACAACGGGATTTTTTGTATCCTCTTGTATTATGCAAGTTTAAGCGATATTAAATCCGCAACCTTCATCTTTGAGCTTTTGAGTACATCCGCATACACATCCGCCGTAACCTCAACACCGCTGTGACCGAGGTGTTCCGAAACAATCTTTAAATCCACGCCGCTGTTAAGCAATAAGGTAGCGTTCAGATGCCGCATCTGGTGCAGAGTCATTGTTTCAAACTCTGTGCCCTTGGTAAATCGCTTGAATGATGTGTACACGGAACCTCTGTCCCTGTAATTACCAAGTGCAGACGTAAACACCATTTCGGGGTGAGTGCATTTTGTGCCGAGAGATTTAACCAGCTCATCCTGAAAGGCTTTGTGTTCCGTAAGTATATCGTGCAAGGTCTGACTCATTCCTATAACACGCTGACTGCTTTCGGTTTTGGGTGTTGTAAGAAAATGTTTGCCTGCGATGTCTGCAAGATTGTAGTTGATTGAAATTGTGCGGTTTTCAAAATCAATATCCTCCCATCGCAAGCCAAGACATTCTCCAGAACGCATTCCCGTGTAAAGAAGCACCTTGACAATCGTTTTAAGGTCAGCGTCCCACTTTTCCGTATCAAGAAAATTAAGAAATGCTTTTACTTGCTGCTCGTCCATAACGGGCTTTTTGTTTCTCTTACGCTTCGGAAGAATAACGTGCTTGCAGGGAGTGTCACGGATAAAGCCTTGTTCAACGGCACGGGTGAGAATGCTTTGCATTACAACATATATTTTCTTCACTGTGTTAGGATTAAGCGTGTAGCTTTGCATAAGCTCAGTGATTTTCGGCGTTGTAATATCCTTCAGCTTCATATTGCCGATTTTAGGAGCAAGATGGTTTTCATACTGACTTTTGTAGTTATACACCGTACTTTCCTTTAGTTCAACAGGTGCATAATTCTGAAAGTACCATTCAGCCAGCTCTGAAAACCGCATATTTTCTCTGAGCGTGGAATATCCGCGGCAGTGCTGCTCGTATTCAACGGCATATTCCTGTGCCATTTTGTGCCCCTTGCTTTCCGTTGTATGCGGCGGAATTTTAAAGGTTGTCGTTTTCTGAATCTGATTGCCGTTCAAATCATATCCGAGAGAAACACGGATACGATACGAAATGATTTCGCCGTTTTTATTCTTATTAGCGATAATATTTGCCATATAATCAAGTCCTCCTAGCCTTTTATATTTGAGGCAGATATTGTGGGGTATTTCTCGGCAGACCATTTCTCATACACTTCTGCAAATGTAACCTTACTTGCATCCACATCGTATGGATTTTTGTTGTAATCCATAAGCATTTCAATGCCCTTTGCTCTTGTAGGAGCGTAACCGATGGTGATATATAGCTGTTTCGCTTTGCCTGTTTCTTCGTCAATATCCCAACCTACTGTTTTTCGTACTATGTACGGATTTCTTCGGTTGCCCGACAATTTATATACAGAGCCAACGCCGTTCGCTAATCTCATAATCAACCTCCTCTACACAAATCAGAAAAGAAAATCTCACCGCCTTACCCCTCTCCTTACAGGCTGTAAGAACTCCTGCAGCTTTTGGGTAAGTTTCAAGCTCTCGATAAACTCCATAACCCTCTGGAATTTAGCTTTAAAGCTGTCACGCTCACGCTCAGCATTACGCAGAGCAGCTTTAAGCGGATACAGGGAGCGTATCTCTTGCGTGAGGGCGTCATTCTTTTCGGTAGATTTCCTGTTTTCTTCTTTCAGCTTTGTAATCTCGGCGTTAAGCTCGCTTTCCTTTTTCTCGGTGGCGAGCTGTTTCTTTGCAAGGTCGGTCAGAGTTCCGTAATCTTCCCTCGACATCGTTATCTTGCCACCAAGAACAGTCTTTCCAGTTTCTATTTCATCAATCCTCTTGATTTTCGTTACTTTGCTTACACTCGTTTTAAGCTCGGCGGTCGTTTCGGTGAGAGCAGTTGTTTTTTCTGCAATCTGCTCGTCCAGATGTTCTATTACAGCAGTTTTCTCTTGATACTGTTCGTCAAGGCTGTCGATAATTTCCTCGACTTGTGTTCGCAGCTCCTCACGATGATGTAACAGCCTATCAGCATTTTTCGCCTGTTCTTCCAACCGTGCGACCTGCTGTTTCATATCCTCGGCTTGTTCTTTTACCTCGGCGTACTCTTTGTATTGCTCAACGGTCAGACTGCCACGGGATTTCTGCGGTTCGGATATTTCAATGCCGTGCCTGTTGCAGATTTCGATTAAAATCTTCACCTCTGCGGCTCTCCAACGGCTTATAGCGTTTTCGCCGTCGCCGTGTCCCATTTCCTTTAAAGCCTGTGCAAGACCGTTCTGCGTGTCTACACCACGCTTGTAATGCCCGATGGGAATGTAATCGATATGTAGGTGCGGGGTTGCCTCGTCATTATGCAGAACGGCATTGAATACATAGAAATTCGGGTTGCGTTTTAAAAAGCCCTCAATATATTCGGTAAGGCACTCGGCGGCTATTTCAGCATCGGGCGAGCCTGTGCCTGTATCGTTCTTACAGCCAATCTGAACAATATCCTCATAAAAGCTCTTTCTTTTGTCAGCCGCAACAATCACATTGTTGCAGGGTGCGTGTGAAAACGCATAACGGAAATATCCGTCTTTAATTCTGCGGTCAGCTCTTTTCTGCTTTGCGTTGTAGCGTTCGACCGCCGCCCCAAAGCAATTTTCATAAGCTTGCTCGATAGGCATTTTTACAAAGGTTATATTATTACAGCTTTTGGAGCTGTCCGCGTTCTTCGGTCTGAATGTTCTGTTGTTGTGGGAGAGGCTCCCTTTGCCTTGACAGAATGAAACAGTCTTTGCCATTTTCGGTCTCCTTTCTTTTTCGCCGCAGCATTTTTTATCTATGACTTGTCATAGATAACCCCATAGTATCTGTGACATTCCAGCCTTGCTTTCATATCACAGATACAGGGGCTCTCCGAGGGGCAGACG
>JAFTWI010000036.1 GCA_017465345.1 Oscillospiraceae bacterium | reverse complement strand
ATTTACATATCTTATCATTCATCACTCTTCCTTTCCTCTGTATTTGAAACAACAGCGGCTTTTTCTACCGCTGTTTCTTCAATATTCTGTGTATCGGGTTCAGCTTCATCTTTGGAAAGAATGCCGCTGAAATCTCCGATTTTTACTGCTTCACGCAGAGCGTCAATATCATAACCGCCCTTATTGATTATCTCGCAGAGAGAGGACATCTTAACCCTCTCCAGCTTTGCCATAAGCTCGTTTTCCTTGCTCTCAAAGGTTTTAAGCATATTCTTGTGATAATCAATCAGTCCCTTGGTTCTCTTAATATTCGCTCTGCATTTAGCAAGCTCTTTAGTGTATTTTGTTTCTCTGTCTAGCACTATTTCCGCCCCTTTCGTATTTTGGCGATTATATATGCCAGCGTAAGACCGCCGAGGATAACGCCGTCAGAAATGCTGAAACGGAAATCGAAATTCATATCCTGAGCCGCACCGCTTCCGATATTGCCTATGCCTGTTATAAGGCTGACAGCAATAATTACTCCGAAAACTATGAGAATGACAGTAAAAACCTTGTCATTCTTCGGCTTGCCCAACTGCTTGTCAGCTTCCTTTTCAAACTCACGGCCTTTCATCTTCTTGAAAAAATCAAACATATCAACCACCACCCAACATTTTATTTATCTGTTCCAAGTACATATTGTACAGGTTCTTTTCTTCATCGCTAAAGTTATATGAAGCTAGCACTTCCTCCAGAGTGTGATTTGTAACCTCACCGTTGAGCCATTGATGGTCAACGTCACAATAGTAAGTTGTGGTCACAACCACATATTCATTTGGTGTACCTTGGTTATACACTGTTGTTGTAACTTTCTTCTTACAGTTACCGCCGCTGCAATGAGCGTATGTGTAGTAATAATCAAAGGTGAAGAATTTATCAACAACCGCCTGAATTTCCTCGTCTGTAAAATTAAATTCAATTTCCATTGTTTCTCCGTCCAGCTCACGGTATCGTAGAACAGCAAGAATAGCGATAATCTCATTATGCTTGATATAAATGATGTCCGTGCAGGATACAAGGCGGAAGCAGACGGTCTTACCATTTGGGAGGGCAGTTATCTTTCCCGTACAAAGGAGTCAAAGTTTAGCTGGGATTTGGTACAGAGCTTTACCGCCAACCTTATCGACAAGGGTAAATACCTTGATGAAAAGCCGAAGCTGGCTGTTGAAGCTGTCAAGCCGAGTAGCGACTTGCATATCCGCAGTTTTTCAGAACAGGACGGACAGATATTTGCAGAGGTTGTGCAGGGCGAAAAAAGTTCCGTTGTTCCCGTAAAGCGTACCGACGAGGATACTCCATATATTGAAATCGGCGGCAAACCTCACAAGCTGACGGATATTCAGAACTACGATTTGGAGCAGTTTGAGATATTCCATTCTCCCGTTACTCACGATGTCAACGGATATTATGCAGATGATTTGGCAGAGGGCGATACCGTCAAACTTGACGGAGAGCTGTGGACAGTAAAATCGGCGGCTACATATTCCATTTCGCTTGTAAATGACAGCGGCGAGAAGAATATATACAATTCTCCAGAAAGCAAGTGGCAGGAAACTATTACAAAGGCAGGCTTTGAGTTTGTTCCAGAAAAGGCACTTGAAATTTCTGAGCCTGTTTTTGCTGAACCTGAACCCTTTTACACACAGGGCGAACAGCTCACATTTTTCGGAGAGACTGTTCCCATAGAGCAGACAGAAAAGAAAAAAAGAGCAAAGCCTGTGAATATTGCAGTATCCAATACTGCTCCCACAACGGATATGGTAAATCACGTCCTGCGTGGAGGAAGTGCCGAGCCGAGAAGCCTTGAAAGAATTGTAGCACAGTTCCAGAAAGGCAAGAGCGTAGCCGAAAACGCTGAATTTCTCCGTAAGGAATTTGGCGAGGATGGTAGAGGATACAAGTATGCACCTCCCGATTTCAGCAGTGCCGCACTTGTGGCAAGCTGGACGGACAACACGGGAATTACTGTGGCTATCAGCAATACCGCATTTCCCGAAGGCAAAAACGCACATCTTGAATGGAGTGAAGCCGCCGAGCGTATCGGTGAAATGCTTGAAAACGGCGAATACTGTTCGCAGGACATTATTGACCGTGCGATTGACAACGATATGAAGGATATTGCAGACAAGCTGTGGTATCTTCATCAGGATTGCGAGGTAGAATATTTCATTCCCGATGAAATGTTCAAGGGCGGTTTTCCCGACAGCACGGAAAGAATTAAGGCAAGCCTTACCGATTCCGCAACCTTGCAGAAATATATTGATGGACTTGATGATTTAATCCGTCAGTACGAACAGGACAGAAACGTTCTGCGTTTCCATTTCCATAAGCCGAAAGAGCTGCTTTCTCGTCTGAAGGATTTACAGCTTCCTAAACGTGATTTTATCACAAAATCAGATTTCAGCTATGAGCCTAAATTCTTTGTTACAGAGGATGAAAAGGACAAGCTGTTGACAGGCGGAAGCGGTGTGCAGTACGGCAAGTTTCGTATTGAAAAGTTTTTCAAGGAGGAACATACCGAAAAAGAAAAGATTGCTTTTCTGAAAAACGAATACGGCACAGGCGGACAGGGATGGTCAGGCTTCAACGAATGGCACGACGCAAAGGGTATAAGCTACAAGAAAGGTTCAATGTCAACTCCCGATTGTGAAACGTTTCTGAAATGGAACGAAGTTTCACAGCGTATCGACAGGCTTATTGCCGAGGGGCGATATGTCACACAAAAGGACATTGACGAGCGTATCAAGGACGCAAAGCGGACTTTGAAATATAAGACTCCCGATGATGATTATGACAGGGCGATGATTGAACAGGCTAAAAAGGTTCTTGAGGAATACGGGGTTTCTCCCGACGAAGAACCGAGGCAATCACCCCTTGAAAAAATCATTGCAAAAGCGGAAGCAGAGGGTATTCCCGTAGAGATTACAGACGAGCCCGCAAAGGAACGTGCTGTATTTATGGATAACCGTGATGAAACATATATCGAAGTTCAGCAGACTGAGGGCGGTGTGGAGTACACAATTTATGCTACCGACCTTACTCCCGTTGACGGCGGTGAATGGGAAATGGAAGAAGCAATGGAACTGGACGAAGCTGCCGCCGCACTTTTACAGACTTCAACCTTTGCTCTTACTGAAATTTCCGATTATGACAGGTTTATCGAAATCGCAGACAGAAATATAGAACTTGATGCTCCTGCTGAGATTGCAAAGCTGAAAAATGAGGCTTTTTCTGCACCTGTGCAGAAAGCCGAAGATCCGACGCGGGAACAACAGACGGAAATTCAGACAGTAAATGCTCCCGAAAAGATAACCGTTACAAAGAATGAGCCGAAAAGCGGTGTACCATACACATATCATTTCAACGCTAATGATGTTGTGACAGGCGGTGCAAAATCAAAGTTCAAGGCAAATGTTGAAGCAATACAGGTATTGCAGAAAATCGAAGCCGAGAATCGCTATGCAACGCCCGAAGAACAGTCGGTTATGGCAAAGTATGTAGGTTGGGGCGGTATTCCGCAGGCATTTACAACAGACAGAGCCGCCGAAAGTTTAGGGGGTAATTTAGGCGAAGCCGCACCAAGCGGCTGGGAAACCGAACAGAAACAGCTCCGTGAACTTCTTTCTCCCGATGAGTACAAGGCGGCAAGAGCTTCAACGCTCACAAGCTTCTATACACCTCCCGAAGTTACCGACGGTGTATATCAGGCACTTTCGCAGTTCGGCTTTGAGGGAGGCAATGTCCTTGAACCGAGTATGGGTGTAGGCAATTTCTTCTCTAAAATGCCTGAAAATATGCGTGACAATTCCCGCCTTTACGGTGTGGAGCTGGACAGCATTTCGGGCAGAATCGCACAGCAGCTCTATCCAAAGGAGCGTATTCAGATTAAAGGCTTTGAGCAGACCTCTTTCAATAACAACAGTTTTGATGTTGTTGTAGGTAATATCCCTTTCGGAGATTATCGTGTCAGCGATAAAGCCTATGATAAGCATAATTTTAAGATACACGATTACTTTGCCGCAAAGTCCGTTGACAAAGTGAAGCCGGGTGGTGTAGTTGCACTTGTAACAAGCAAGTTCACTATGGACAAGCTGAACGAAAAGGCAAGACGATACCTTGCTGAACGCTGTGACCTGTTGGGAGCTGTCAGACTTCCGAATACTGCTTTTAAGCAGAACGCAGGAACGGAAGTTACTACGGATATTCTCTTTTTGAAGAAAAGAGAAACAATGACCGTTGAGGTTCCTGATTGGGTTCATATGAGTGAAACGGCTGACGGTATCCCTTGCAATAAGTATTTCGTGGATAATCCCGATATGGTGCTTGGTACTATGGCGTGGGATGAGCGAATGAAAGGCAAGTACGGCGATGACAGCAGAGTGACAACCTGTGTTGCCGATGAGAGTATTCCGCTTTCGGAACAGCTCAAAGCGGCTATTGCTAAAATCGAAGGCAGCATTGAAACTGTCAGAGCCGAAGAAAAACAGCGTGATGAAGCTGACATTATTCCTGCCGACCCGTCGGTACGAAATTTCACACATACCGTTGTTGGCGGAAAACTATATTTCCGTGAAAACGAGATTATGACGCAGGTAGCCGAAACGGGCAAGACCCTTGACAGAATGATGGGTATGCACAAAATACGTCAGGCGGCTATGGCGGTAATTGACGCACAGGCGGCAGGCTGTTCCGATGAGGAACTGAAAGAGCTTCAGACAGAGCTTAATGCCGTATATGACAAATTCAGAAAGACTTACGGAAATATAACGGACAGCGTGAATGAACGCTGTTTCAGACAGGACGATGATTTCAATACCCTTGCGGCACTTGAAATCGTGGATACAGAGAAAAAGACGGTAGAGAAAGCTGAGATTTTCTCAAAGCGTACCATTCAGCCCGAAGTTACTGTAACAAGGGTTGATACTCCGCAGGAGGCATTGCAGGTATCCCTTGACCGAACAGGCAGAGTGGATATTGCGTATATGTCACAGCTTGTAGGCTGTGAGCCTGAAAAGCTGATTGCTGATTTAGACAATGACATTTTCAGAAATCCCGCCGCAATAAAGGATGATGAACCGCTGTCAGGATATGAGGAGGCTTCCGAATATCTTTCGGGCAATGTCAGAGAAAAGCTGAAAATTGCAAGAGAATATGCAAAGCATATCGACAGCGGTTTTGAAAAGAACGTTGCGGCTCTTGAAAAGGTTATTCCGAAAAACCTTGAAGCAAGTGAAATTTCCGTCCGTATCGGTGCGAACTGGATTGATGTTGAGGATTACAACAGATTTCTGAAAGAGTACGCAAAGGCTGATACAAGTATGTTCGGACATCCCGTAACCCGTACCAAAATGGGCGAATACAAGATTGAGGGTAAGTATCAAGACCACTCCATTGCCGCAAATCAGACCTACGGTACAAGCCGTATGAGCAGTTATCATATCTTTGAAAATCTGCTCAATCAGCGTGATGTGGTTATCCGTGACAGAAAAGAGGTTGACGGAAAGGTATATTATGAGGTCAATGCAAAGGAAACCCAGCTTGCAAAGGAAAAGGCAAGACAGATGAAGGAAGCCTTTAAAAGCTGGGTATGGGAAGATATTGACCGCCGTGAAAAATATGTTGAGAGATACAACGAGCTTTTCAACGCAATTCGTGGCAGGGAGTATGACGGTTCGCACCAGACCTTTCCCGGTATGAACCCTGCTATAAAATTGCGACCACATCAGGAAAACGCTGTACTGCGTGGAAAGCTGGGCGGCAATACGCTTCTTGCTCACTGTGTAGGTGCAGGAAAGAGCTTCGAGATGATTGCAACAACAATGGAAAAGAAAAGGCTGGGACTTATCAACAAAGGCTGTGTTGTAGTTCCGAAGCACCTTACCTTGCAGATGGCAAGCGAGTGGATGAGATTGTATCCAAATGCAAAGCTGCTGGTTGCCCGTCCCGAAGATTTCACAAAGGACAACCGACAGAAATTTATCGCCCGTTGCGTGACAGGCGATTATGACGCAGTAATTATGTCTTTCACACAGTTTGAAAGAATACCGATGTCAGACCAGTACCGCAAGCAGTTTATGGAGCGTGAGCTGAATGAAATTATGGACGCTCTTGAGGAAGTCGATGATACTGACAGAGTTTCCGTAAAGGCTCTTGAACGTCAGAAAAGGCAGATTGAAGAACGCTTGGAAAAGCTGTTGTCATCCAAAAAGGATAACTCCCTTTGCTTTGAAAAGCTGGGATTTGATTACCTTGTCTGCGACGAGGCTCACAATTACAAGAACTGCTTTGTAACAACAAAAATGTCAAATGTGGCAGGTGTGCAGACAACAGCGGCACAAAAGTCAGAGGATATGCTTATGAAAACGCAGTATCTCAATGACAAGTATGGCTGTAACAATATCCTCTTTGCAACGGGAACGCCCATACTCACAAGCTATCTATTAAAAATCTTTAAATTCACCGTCGGAGAAACCCATTCATCTCCGACGAATTTTTTATCAAAAACTGAAATGAATATTTATACCGTCCTCATCGGTAACATCAATCCTGTCAATCAT
>JAFTWI010000121.1 GCA_017465345.1 Oscillospiraceae bacterium | reverse complement strand
ATGAAGCCTTGCAGAATATTATGTACAGACAAGCAATTACTTCTTGAGCTGTGTAATGCAGTCAGCACATACAAATTTAGACTTGAATTCTACAATATTTTCATCATTGCCGCAGAAAGCACAAGCCTGCTTGTACTTCTTGAGAATAATCTTTTCATCTTCTACATAAATCTCGAGAGCGTCCTTTTCACCGATACCGAGACCTCTTCTGAGTTCGATAGGGAGAACGATTCTTCCGAGCTCATCAATTTTTCTTGTAATGCCAGTTGCTTTCATCCGAAAGACCTCCTTGAAATTCATTAGTATACATTATAGCACATTTTGTATATATTTGTCAAAAAACATTATATGAACAATAATAGCCATTTTATGAATTAATTTGACATCAAAATGCAAATAGGAGTAATTATATGATAAAGTGGATTTTTGCAATAATGCTTATAATTTCGGCAATTCTCGGAGCTATACAGAATAAAATTTCCGAGGTAAGCTCAGCAGCACTAAACTCCTGTGTTGAAGCGGTTGAGTTGTGTATCTATCTCACAGGCGGAATGTGTATGTGGGGAGGGATAATGCGTGTAGCAGAAAAATCAGGAGTAACAGATGTCCTTGCAAAGCTGTTCAGACCATTGCTGAAACATCTTTTCAAAGGACTTGATACAAGCGGAAAAGCCTTTCACGCAATCTGCATGAATATAACCGCCAATCTCCTCGGTTTGGGTAATGCCGCAACTCCACTCGGACTTGAAGCAATGAAGCGCCTCGAAGAGGAGGAAGGGGAGAGCGAGGTAACGAGTAGGAATATGGTGCTGTTCGTTGTGCTGAATACCGCTTCAATAACCCTTATTCCAACAACAGCCGCATCGCTTCGTCTGAAGCACGGCTCGGAAGCACCAATGGAAATCCTGCCCTGTGTGCTGATAACCTCAGCCTGTGCGTTGATGGTGGGACTCATTACAGCAATAATTTTCGATAAAGGAGAGCGTAAATGAGCGACTATGTAATTCCGTTTTTTATCGCAGCAGTAATGATAATCGGGCTTGTAAAAAAGGTAGACGTGTTCAGCGAGTTTACCGAAGGTGCAAAGGAAAATCTCAAAGCCGCAGTTTCAGTCCTGCCAGCACTTGTTGCACTTATGACAGCAATCGGAATGTTCAAAGCTTCAGGTGCCCTTGATTTCATTTCAGCTATCGTTTCACCTCTGACAAGCTTTCTCGGCTTCCCTGATGAGTGTATACCCCTCGCAATAATTCGTCCCGTTTCAGGAAGCGGAGCACTTGCTGTATTTGAAAGTATCCTTACCGACGTCTCGCCCGATAGCTTTGCAGGACGTGTTGCAAGCGTAATAATCGGCTCAACCGAAACAACATTCTATACAATAGCAGTCTACTACGGAATAACAAAGGTAAAAAAGACACGACAAGCATTGCCTGCATCACTTGCCGCCGATTTTACAGGATTTGTGATAAGTGCTCTTACCGTAAGAATTATTTTAGGGTAATTGTGCATAATAAATAATGACACGCCAAATGCTATGTGTGCAAAATAACGAATATTTCCTATCTACTTGACATTTACAGTCAATTTTGATATAATAATTAAGCGTTGTGTAAGCAACTCGCAACGAGCCATTAGCTCAGTCGGCAGAGCATTTGACTTTTAATCAAAGGGTCTGGGGTTCAAATCCCCAATGGCTCACCAGTTTATGAATCAGGAAACTACGTAGATGCGTGGTTTCCTGATTTTTTTGTACCGAAAATAGATCTTGACCTATTATTTTACATTCCCGACCCATTGTGTAACTATGAGTCTGCTGTTATGATACAGCAGGCTCTTTCTTTTTGCCGAAATCAAAATCATTTGCAATAATGTCCAAAGTTTTCGCTTGAGCGTGGCGGAATAAAGTTATACAATCTGTATGCTCTGCTACATTCTAAAGTGATATAGTAATTTTTTGAATTTAACATTTCTCAAACATTTCGCAAAAATATCTCAAACAAACCTGCTATATAATACAGACATAAGATACAGAAAGGAAGATAAATATGGAAAACAAATTTGAATACACTTACTCTGCACCAGAAAATGCTGAAATTGAAAAAATCAGAAAGAAATACGCTCCTCAGACTTCTGCCGAGTCAAAGCTTGAGCAGATAAAAAAACTGGATAACAGTGTTAAAAGCAAGGGGATTATCTGTGCTCTTGCAATAGGAATACCTGGGTCGCTTATCCTTGGGCTTGGTATGTGCTGCACAATGGTCTGGACAAATTTATTTGTGCTCGGAATTTTTGTCGGAATTATCGGTATGGTAATGTGCGGTGCGGCATATCCGATATATAAAAGCACAATAAATAAAAAGCGTGCAGAGGTTGGCCCTCAGATTTTGAAGCTTACCGAAGAAATTGAAAATAATAAATAAAAGGAGAAATGATTATGTCAAAGCTTGTTGAAATGAATGAAAAGATTGAAGACGCAGTTGTCGGCGGCTACAAGAAGATTGAGGAAGGCGTTGTTTCGGGGTATAAAAAAATCGAAAACGGTGTTGTTGAAGGATTTGAAAAGGTATCCGACAAATTTGTTGAAAAGCTTTTTACCCGTGAGGGCGAAACAGTTGAGGAAGCCAAGAAGCGTATGGCTGAAAATGCCAAGAATGCAGGCGAATAAAATTAAGGCAGTCTTGTCGGGACAGGACTGCCTTATCTCTTTTAAGGAGGACGTATGAAAAATAAAATTATAATCCGCGACAGATACGGCGTTAAAGAAAAGAAAATCGACTATAATCTTCTCCACAGACTTATACGAAGCGGTGTAAGAATTTTTTCACCTCCTTTGCATACAAGCTTCTCATCTTATTGAATTATATATCTGTGATGTTTTTGAGTTGTTTGAGAAATGTTTAAGTTTTGTTAAAGTGAAATCAACGAGAAATATTACCTCATATTCAACGATAAAACCGTTGGATACGAGGTGATTTCCTGACTGTGTGCAGCAGTTTTCTGATAAATTTCCAAATTACCTATTGACAAAGTAGGCAATTGGCGCTGCAATGGCATTAACCTACTTAACAGATAGGAGTATGACAGATGAAAAAGCTGTTTGAAGAATTACTGAGAGAAAATTTCCGTTTCGGACGAATGTGGTGCTGTTGATTTTACACGTACACAAACCACATTTTAATCACGAAAGGAAATGAATATTATGGCAAACTATAAATTTGAAACCCTCCAGCTTCACGTCGGACAGGAAACACCCGACCCTACAACAGATTCCCGTGCAGTACCCATTTATCAGACAAAGGGAATGAAGGGCGCTATCGCAAAGGCAGAGGAGCTTGCAAAGGAAATCCCACACAGCTTTATCCCATCACAGTTCACAAACCCTGCAAACCCCAAGGCACACACCAATACAACAGGTCCAGAAATATGGGAGGACACCGACGGAAAGGTTGATATATTTGTTGCAGGTGTAGGCACAGGCGGCACGGTAACAGGTGTGGGCGAGTACCTTAAATCAAAAAAGCCTGTTTCCGAGGCGCTTGAACTTACAAATAGGGCAGTAGTTGAAGCCCTTGACGGACTTCCGCCACACAAAATTCATTGCTCCGTGCTTGCTGAAGAAGCAATCAAGTCAGCGCGGAAGAATTACTACGACAAGAACGGTATTGAATATGACAAAAAGCTGTTTCCTGATTGTGAGCATTGCGACCATTGCTGCGGCACTTGATTTTCAATATGAGAATATGTTATAATTAGTCCGAGCTGATTGAAATGATGATTTCCACAAGAGGACGCTATGCCTTGCGTGTTATGATAGATTTGGCTACGGCTATGTGCCTATGAAGGAGGTGGCAAAGCGTCAGGAAATCTCGCTGAAATATCTTGAAAGAATACTTCCCGTCCTCGTGAAAAACGGATTTGTTGAGGGGGTTCAGGGTAAAGGCGGAGGTTACAAGCTGAGCCGTGCTCCTGAAAATTGTACCGTGGGAGAAATACTCAGACTTACAGACGGAAACCTCGCTCCCGTTGCCTGTCTTGACTGCAATGCTGAAGTCTGTGAAAAGAAAAACACCTGTAAAACACTTTCTATGTGGACGGAATTTCATCATATAACCAACGAATATTTTGACGGCATTACTATTGCGGATCTGGTAAATGGTAAGTCTGTATAAAATTTGAATATTAGTAATCTATAAATGCAAGAGCAGTACCGCAATCAAGCGATGCTGCTCTGTTTGTTTAATCAGATACGGATTTTTGTTCAATAACAAAGCCTGAGAAGAAAAAACTTCTCAGGCTGAATTTATCGCCTCACCAACGCCGCCAATATATCCTTAACACTATTCGACTCAGCCTCAATAAAAAACTCAGGCTCGTGAATGTGCTCCAGATAATGCGCATCGCTGTCGTGGATGATATTGCAGTTCTTTAAGTATGGATTAGCTTCAAGCAGCTTGTTCATAAACCCGATGTGCTTTACCTCAGCACAGGTAAACTTGCTGTCTGGAGGAATAAAACCAAGGTTGGAAAGCAGGCTTGTGCTGCTCTTGTCAACGTGCGCAGGAATCATAATTCCGCCGTATTTCGTAACAAGTCCGTGTACCGATTCGAAGTCAATGCTTGTCGCATTTATCAGCAGATACGGTTCCTTTGCAATGATATTATCGTCCTCGTCAACGAAAAGCTGCCTGCCGAAAACCTCCTCATCATTGGGAAACGGCATCATGCATTGATGCACATACTTGTCAAATTCCATCGCATTGTCAAGCTCAGGAAACAAGCATACAACGTGAACTTCTTCCTCAGTGGTAAGCTCCATTCCTGGGATAGCAGTTACCCCGTAGGCTTCTGCAAGCTTCATAACAGCAGGGCAGTTTCCGCAGGAATTGTGGTCAGTAACCGCAATAACGTCCAGCTCCTTCAAAGCCGCCATACCAACAATGTTACTCGGTAACATATCCTCGTCGCCGCAAGGGGACAAGCAGGAGTGAATGTGCAAATCGTAGCTAAGCCTCACGGCAGACACCTCCTTGTGTTATTCGGAAATAAGCTTGTGTGCCGCAAGTGCTGCTTCAAAAACAGGCATATCTGTTTTCAGTATCGCAACACCTTGCTGCTTTGCCTTTTCAAGAGCCGTTTCATCAATTTCAGCACCCTCTGCAACAACAATACAGCCGCCTTCAGTAAGTACCGCAACAGCAACCGTATTAACGTTGCCCATAACCGTAACCCATACAGACCCTGACGGATTTCTCGACATAGCAAAGGAAAGCAGGTCGCAGCAGTAAACCTTTGTCAGCTCAATATCTTCAGCACCTTCATTAACAAGCGTAAATCCACACTTTTCAATAAAATCATTCAATTTCATAATTATACCCTCACATTAATAATCCGTGTAGTCAGTCTCAGTGTAATCATTAT
>JAFTWI010000120.1 GCA_017465345.1 Oscillospiraceae bacterium | reverse complement strand
TTGAACTATGAAAAAGCTTAATAAAACACTCGCATTTTTATTCACATTTGCAGTTGCAGCAACAATCACAGGCTGCTCCGCAGATAACGGCAGCAATCAGACAACAGCAGATACAACCACCAAAGCCGCTGAAACAACTCAGCTTGAAAAAATCGTTGTAGGCGCAACCTCTACCCCTCACGGCGAAATTCTCGAACAGGTAAAGGATGACCTCAAGGAGCAGGGATATGAGCTTGAGATTGTGATTTTCGACGACTATGTATTGCCCAACACATCACTTGACGAAGGCTCTCTTGACGCAAACTATTTTCAGCATACACCCTATCTTGACAGCTTCAACGCTTCAAACGAAACTGACATCGTATCCGCCGCAGCAATTCATTACGAGCCATTCGGACTTTACGGAAACGGTGTAGCTTCTGTAGCTGACGCGGCAGAGGGGGCAACTATCATTATACCTGCTGACGACAGCAACGAAACAAGAGCGCTGCTTCTGCTTCAGCAGGAGGGACTTATTACTCTCCCTGATGGCGCAAATGCAGCTGACGGCGTGACTACTCTTGATATTGTAGACGACAAGGGCTTTAATATTATCACGGTGCAGGCTGATACGGTTGCGGCACAGTATGCAAACTCCGACAGCGGCTCCCTTGCAGTAATCAACGGCAACTACGCTCTTGCCGCAGGTCTTGACATTGCTACAGCCCTTGCGGTTGAGGACGCTTCAGGAAATGCTGCTCAGACCTACGCAAATATTGTAGCTGTAAGAAGCGGCGACAAGGACAGCGAAAAGACAGCAGCACTTGTAAACGCACTGAAAACAGAAGAAGTAAAGACTTATATTGAGGAAACATATAACGGAGCTGTGGTTGCTATCTTCTGATTTCGGGAGGTAATGAAATGGACTGGTCATTTATTGCAGAATATACACCGCTTTTCGCTGAATCGGCACTGCTGACAATAATTATCGGAGGCATTGGTACTTTGCTTTCAATGCTGACAGGTCTCGTATGTGCACTGATAAAATATTTCAGAATACCCGTTTTAAAACATATTGTAACGGCATATACCGAGTTGTCCAGAAATACTCCGCTTATAGTTCAGCTTTTTTTCCTCTATTTCGGTCTTCCGAAGGCAGGCATTGTCCTGTCATCGGAGGCCTGCGGAATAATAGGTCTGACCTTTCTCGGCGGAAGCTACATGGCGGAATCCTTCTATGCGGCACTGGGAACTGTTTTAAAAGGTCAGATAGATTCAGCAGACAGTCTGGCACTGAACAGAGTTCAGACCATGAGATATGTAGTGTTTCCGCAGGCGGCACGGGCGGCAGTTTCACCGATATGTGCGAATGTAATATTCCTGCTTAAAGAAACCAGTGTATTCAGTGCTGTTTCACTTGCAGACCTTATGTATACGGCGAAAGACCTGATTGGTATGTACTATAACACCACCGAGATACTTTCAATGCTGGTCGTTTCATATCTGCTCATTCTTCTGCCCGTATCGGGTATATTCTCACTGTTGGAAAGGAGGATAAACCGTGGAAGGATATGAGGTAATCTTTGCAGGCAATAACTTCATTCGTCTGCTTTCAGGTCTGTGGGTCACGGTAAGAATATCACTTATATCCATCGGTATTTCTCTTATTCTCGGATTCATTATGGGAACGGCAATGACGGGTCGCAATCCATTTGTCAAAGTACTGTGCAGGGTATATCTTGAAGCGGTAAGAATAGTACCACAGCTTGTATGGCTGTTTATCATGTATTTCGGAATTACAAGACTTACGGGACTTAATCTCAGCGGTGAGGCAGCCTCGGTGATAGTGTTTACGATATGGGGCACTGCTGAAACTGCCGATTTGGTAAGAAGTGCATTCGGTTCTATTCCGATACACCAGTTTGAATCTGGCTTTTCCTTAGGACTCAGCAAAATCCAGCTTTATATTTTTGTGATACTTCCCCAGGCACTTAAAAATCTTTTTCCTAACATCATAAACCTTGCAACAAGAATGATAAAGACTACTGCATTGATTTCACTTATTGGTGTGACAGAGGTGCTCAAGGTAGGCAAGCAGATAATCGACGCTAACCGATATGAGGCTCCCGATGCGGCATTGTGGGTCTACGGAGTAATATTCCTGATGTATTTTGCGGTATGCTTTCCACTGTCGCTGCTTTCACGCAGACTAACTGAAAGAAAGGATTGATATTATATGTCCGATAATGTAATAGAAATCAGACATCTGAAAAAAGCATTCGGAGATAATGTAATATTCAGTGATCTTTCGCTTTCGGTGCAAAAAGGCGAAACAGTAGTTGTTATAGGACCCTCGGGCTGTGGAAAAAGCACACTGCTCAGATGCCTTAACGGACTTGAACCAATACAGGACGGTACAATATACCTTAATGGAAAGCCAATCGAATTCGGCGGAAAAAGCCTTGTGAAAATACGCCAGAGAATAGGAATGGTGTTTCAGAATTACGACCTTTTTCCAAACATGACTGTACTTCAGAATATCATTTTAAGTCCTGTAAAGGTACAGAAGCGAAATCGCAGCGAAGCGGCAGAAGAAGCCCTGCAGCTGCTTGAAAAGGTTGGACTCAGGGATAAAGCTGATTCCTATCCTGCCCAGCTTTCAGGCGGTCAGAAGCAAAGAGCGGCAATCGTCAGAAGTCTTATAATCCACCCCGATATCATACTTCTCGATGAAATCACTGCGGCACTTGACCCCGAAATGGTGCATGAGGTGCTGAAGGTTGTTCTGGAGCTTGCAAAAAACGGTACTACAATGCTTATTGTAACTCATGAGATGTCCTTTGCCAGGGCGGCAGCGGACAGAATTATATTTCTGGACGGAGGCGGAATAGCTGAAGAAGGCAAACCCGATGATTTTTTCCGTTCACCCAAAACCGAACGTGCAAAACGTTTTTTATCAACATTTACTTATACTGAATAAAAACAGGAGGCAGCAAAAATGAAAACATTCAAAAAAATAACAGCATTACTTTCCGCAGCTTTAATTGCTTTGACAGCAACTGCGTGCACAAATAATTCCGATAAAGCTTCTTCGGACGACGATCAGCTGTACCGCACAGTTGATGAGATAAAGGAAAGCGGAACAATACGCATCGGCGTTTTTACAGATAAGAATCCATTTGGCTATGTCGACAACAACGGTGAATATCAGGGATATGATGTGTATTTTGCAGAAAGGATTGCACAGGACCTTGGCGTAGCACTTGAATTCGTTCCCACAGAAGCGGCAAACAGAGTAGAGTTCCTTGAAACAGGCAAGGTAGATATTGTACTTGCAAATTTCACGGTTACTGATGAGCGTGCTGAAAAGGTTGACTTTGCTCTACCATATATGAAGGTAGCACTCGGCATTGTTTCGCCCGATAGCGATGTAATAACCTCGGTTGAGCAGCTTACCGACAAGACTTTAATCGTTGTAAAGGGAACAACGGCAGAAACCTATTTTACAGAAAATTATCCTGCTATAAAGCTTCAGAAATACGATGAGTACAACGAAGCCTACTCAGCACTTCAGGACGGCAGAGGCGACGCATTTTCCACGGACAATACAGAGGTTCTCGCATGGGCACTCCAAAATCCCGGCTTCACAGTGGGAATCGAAACTCTTGGAAGTATCGACAAAATCGCTCCTGCTGTAACAAAGGACAATACGTCACTTCTTAACTGGATTAACGACGAAATAGCATCACTGGCTGACGAGCAGTTTTTCCATAAGGCTTATGATGAAACACTTGCTGATGTATACGGAACAGCAGTAGACAAAGAAAGTCTCGTTGTTGAAGGCGGAGTAATTTAACAGAAACGCACCGAATATTGATTTCGGTGCGTTTTAAGTTATACACATATAATTGAACCAGAAACAGCCTCTTTTGGCTGTTTAGTATGTTTGTATTTAACTTGTCAGTAATGATTTGCACAGATATGATTAACAAAGTCCTGTTTTCCAAGGGAGAAAGGAAAACAGGACTTTTTATAATAACGTTGTCTGTATTCTTTGAGGAGGTAGATAAAATGCAGACAACCGAAATTATTTTAATATGGATACTGCATCTGTAATAGTCTTTTCAAAGGCTTCTCTGCCGTACTTGTCAACCTCGGCTTTGTCTTTCATTCCGTGGGTAAGACAGCCTGCACCGCCGATACAGCCGCCAACGCAAGCCATACCTTCGATAAAGTTTCCGTCAAGCACGTTCTTGCTTTTCTTCAGCAAAGCAGTTCTGCACTCTTCAATTCCGTCACAGGTAACGGCCTTAAGCTCAAAATCTATATTCTGTTCCTTAAGACCCTGTGCAACAGCGTCGGAAAGTCCGCCTGAACGTGCAAAAATTCTTCCGAAATAAGAAGCGTTGTCAAGAACATCCTCTTCAAGTTCGGTAATGTCAATGTCACGGCTGTCAAACAACGCCTGAAGCTCTTCAAAGGTAAGTACGGAATCAACGTAAGGCTTTACGCTATCAAGCTGTGCTTCAGCTTTTTTCGCGGTACACGGACCTATGAAAATAGTTTTTGCATTTTCGGTTGTGTCCTTGATATATTTTGAAATAGCCGCCATTGGTGACAGGTTGTGCGATACAAGCGGTACCAAATCAGGGAAAGAGGATTTAATATATTTTACGAATGCAGGACAGCAGGAGCTTGTCAGGAACCCCTTTTCTGCCAGTTCCTTTGATTCCTGCTGTGCAACCATATCCGCACCGAGAGCCGCTTCAACAACAGTATGGAAGCCAAGTTTCTTTAAGCCTGAAACTACCTGTCCCAGCTTTGCATAAGTAAACTGGCTGGAGATTGACGGTGCAACAATTGCGTACAGCTTGTAGCTTCTGCCCTGTTCACTTTTCTTAATCAGGTCAATTACATTGAGAATATATGATTTGTCGGAAATTGCTCCGAATGGACACTGATAAACACAAGCTCCGCAGCTTGTACACTTATCATTATCAATAGATGCCGCATTATCATCATTGATAGAGATAGCTTTAATTTTGCAGGCAATCTGACAAGGACGCTTGCGGTTTACGATAGCGGCATAAGGACAAACCTTTGCACATTGACCGCATTCTACGCACTTGGATTTGTCAATATGAGCAACGTGATTATGGTCGAAGGAAATCGCACCCTTTTTGCATACGTCCTCACAGCGGTGAGCAAGACAGCCACGGCAGGAGTCGGTGACATCATAACCTGCGGCAGGACATTCATCACAGGCTATGTCGATAACCTCTATCACATTGGGATTTTCCTTGTCGCCGCCCATTGCGATTTTAACACGTTCTGCAAGAATTGCACGCTCTTTGTAAACACAGCATCTCATTGTGGAGGTTTTGCCCGGCACTATTATTTTAGGAATATCCAGCACGTTTTCAAGCAGCGTATCGTTCCACGCCTGACGTGCAACTTCACGCAGAACCTTGTATTTGAGGTGCTGTACCTTAGTATCGAATTTTCTCATTCAAATTCTCCTTTAGAAATAGCTTACCTTTATACGTTTGCCCATTTGCTTCAGGCAAGCCGAAAGTTCTTCTACCAGATTCATTTTAATATTGAAATTGATAGGCAGGTCAGGGTTCTGGTGTGCAGGGTTTATCGCTCTGCCTACATAGAAATTTATGTCGGTTGCTTCTTCAAACAGAAGCCTGCTGATAAGAGAGGCACCGTCACGCTTGAAGCTCCATTGTTCATAGCTTTCGTTCTTGTCAAGGTAATCCTTTGCATATTCAAGCACTCTGTTTACCGTGATAACGCCCTCGGTTACAAGGTCAACGCCTTCAAGCTCAGCAATAGGCGGAATGTCTGAACGCTCAAAATTAAGGGACGGTTTAAGCGTTTTGCCCAGATATTTTGCGGCAATGGAAGAGGTTGTCCCTCCGCATATAATATGCTTACCCTCTTTAGAAAAGAACAGGGACATCATTCTGTCACCGTCGCTTCTGTTGGAAGGCGGACCGAACAGCATATTCATCGGCTCTCTCTTTCGGATTTTTACAATGCAAGCGGTAGCGTCGTCACCGGGGCGGTTTCCGTAAAGTTTGTTGCACTCGTCAACAAGAATAGTGGAAAGGGTTTTCGCTGTGTAGCCGCAATGTGAAATGGTTTCCATAAATGCGGCAATATCTTCACGCTTCCAGCCGAAGTTGAACGCTGTGCCTATGCCTGCATGGGGACAGCCGTCGCTCATTGCAATAAAAATGTCATTCTCGCAGAGCTTGATTGTTGATTTATAAATTCTCTTCCCATCAATGTTCATTTCGGTTTTGGGGTAATCAAAATTTACATTATCACGGATAAGAATTACGTGAGGATTATCATACTGGATTATCTCTGCCGTTTCGTTGTCCTTGATATGAATAATCGTGAAGGTTGAGTATGCAACGCCTCTGACGGAACAGACAGGAAGTGTAGCGGCAATAGTGCTTACACATTCTTCAAGAGGAAGTCCTGCTGCCATCATTGTTGAGATGATTTTTGAGGTAAGCGTTGAAAGAATACTTGCCTTTACACCGCTTCCCAGTCCGTCGGCAAGAACGATAACAGTTGAATTTTCATTCTGCTCGACAATATCAACGTGGTCGCCGCAAAGCTCCTCGCCGTAATGATATATGCTTTTATAGCCAATATCTGCACATAAATTATTCATCGGAAATCGACTCCTTTAGCTTGGAAAGAGCAATCTTTGTTTCAGCGGCGGTTTCGCCGAGAAGAGAAGCAATTTCCTGAACAATTCTCATCTGCTTTTCAACTACCTTGTCTGCAACCTCGACAGTCTGACGGTCAAGGCTTTCCTTGCGTTCCTTTGCTTTCTGCTCATCTGTTACATCACGCATAATTCCGATAAGCAGGTGAGAATCCTTATCGTGAACAATAGTCTGCTCAACATAGCGGTTGTATTCGGCAAGGTAAGCACGCTGGTTACGGATTTCCTCACCCTTGTTAAGCACGTTCATAAACGCTGTCGGGTCAAGGATACGGATAACCTGGTCACCGAGAATGTCGGAGGCGTTTCGTATATTCATAATTGCTCTTGCAGCATCATTAATCTGCTGAACTTCAAAATTTTCATTGAGAACAATAAGACCGTTGGGCGTGTTCTTTACAATTGTATCTGAGAAGCTTTCAGCTTTATCCTTCAGGAACGGCAGACACATAGAATACTCCGCCTTACCCTGACAAATTGCAATCGCTTTATCACGGCAGGTGTTGTAGCCGCAGGAACCGCAGTTAAG
>JAFTWI010000119.1 GCA_017465345.1 Oscillospiraceae bacterium | reverse complement strand
GTAACGTTATCACCGGGCATACACATTTCTGTACCTTCAGGAAGGTTAACTACACCAGTAACGTCAGTTGTTCTGAAATAGAACTGGGGTCTGTAGTTTGTGAAGAAAGGAGTATGACGTCCGCCTTCTTCCTTCTTAAGAACGTAAACCTGACCCTTGAACTTTGTGTGTGGGTTGATGGAGCCTGGCTTACAAAGAACCTGGCCTCTTTCGATATCTGTTCTCTGAACACCACGGAGAAGAGCACCGATGTTATCGCCTGCTTCAGCGTAGTCGAGGATCTTTCTGAACATTTCAATACCAGTTACAACTGTCTTAGCCTTTTCATCCTTAAGACCAACGATTTCAACTTCGTCACCAGTCTTGAGCTGACCTCTTTCAACTCTACCTGTAGCAACTGTACCACGGCCTGTGATTGTAAATACGTCTTCAACAGGCATAATGAAAGGAAGGTCTGCCTTTCTTTCAGGTGTAGGAATGTAGGAGTCTACAGCGTCCATGAGCTTCTGGATGCATTCGTAAACAGGGTCGGAAGGATCCTTGGAAGCGGAATCGAGAGCCTGGAAAGCAGAACCGATGATGATTGGTGTATCATCGCCAGGGAATTCATACTTGTCAAGTGTTTCACGGATATCCATTTCAACGAGTTCGAGGAGCTCTGGGTCGTCAACCTGGTCAGCCTTGTTCATGAATACAACGATGTAAGGTACGCCTACCTGACGAGCGAGGAGAAGGTGTTCCTTAGTCTGAGCCATAGGACCGTCTGTGGAAGCAACTACGAGGATAGCGCCGTCCATCTGAGCAGCACCAGTGATCATGTTCTTAACATAGTCAGCGTGGCCTGGGCAGTCAACGTGAGCGTAGTGACGGTTGTCAGTTTCGTACTCAACGTGAGCTGTGTTGATTGTGATACCTCTTTCTCTTTCTTCAGGAGCCTTATCGATATTTGCGTAATCTTCGAATGCAGCCTGTCCCTTGAGGGAGAGATACTTTGTGATAGCAGCAGTAAGAGTTGTCTTACCGTGGTCAACGTGACCGATTGTACCAATGTTAACGTGTGGTTTGGTTCTTTCAAATTTAGCCTTTGCCATTGGAATAGTCCTCCTTATAAATATTATAGTAGAATACTAACACCTATATTTTATCAGATTTGATAAAAAATTGCAAGTGTTTTCTTCAAATTTTATAAAAAATATTAGTCGTTGTTCTTGCTTCTTGCAGACATAATCTTTTCTGCGATGGAGCGTGGAACTTCGATATAGCTGTCTGGTTCCATGGAGTACTGACCACGACCCTGTGTCTTGGAACGGAGGTCGTTGGAGTAACCGAACATTTCAGACAGCGGAACAAGAGCGTCAACCTGAGCAACGCCATTGTTGATTTCCTGACCGAGGATCTGACCACGACGAGCGTTGAGGTCGCCGATTACAGTACCCATATAGTCATCAGGAACGATAGCAGCAACCTTCATGATTGGTTCGAGGATGCAAGCGTCTGCCTTCTTCATAGCTTCCTTGAAAGCCATGGAGCCAGCGATAGAGAACGCCATTTCAGAGGAGTCAACTTCGTGGTAAGAACCATCATAAAGTGTAACCTTAACGTCAACTACCTGATAGCCAGCGAGTACACCAGCCTTCATAGCGCCCTGGATACCCTTGTCAACAGCAGGAATGTATTCCTTAGGAATAGCACCGCCGACAACGGCATTAACAAACTCGTAACCCTTACCGGATTCGTTAGGCTCAACCTTGATCTTAACGTGACCATACTGACCCTTACCACCGGACTGACGTGCATACTTGTGATCAACATCAGCAAGCTTCTTGATTGTTTCCTTATAAGCAACCTGAGGTGCACCGATGTTAGCCTCTACCTTGAATTCTCTGAGGAGACGGTCAACGATGATATCGAGGTGAAGCTCACCCATACCAGCGATGATTGTCTGACCTGTTTCTTCATCAGTCCATGTTCTGAATGTTGGGTCTTCTTCAGCAAGCTTAGCAAGACCGATACCCATCTTTTCCTGACCAGCCTTAGTCTTAGGCTCGATAGCGAGCTGGATAACTGGTTCTGGGAATTCCATGGATTCGAGAATGATAGGTGCCTTAGGATCACAGAGTGTATCACCTGTTGTTGTGTTCTTAACACCAACACATGCAGCGATATCGCCTGCGTATACAGTTTCGATATCCTTTCTGTGGTTGGAGTGCATCTGAAGGATACGACCCATTCTTTCAGAGTTGTCCTTAGTTGCGTTGAGAACTGTAGCACCGGAATCTACTGTACCGGAATATACACGGAAGTAGCAGAGCTTACCAACAAATGGGTCAGTTGCAATCTTGAATGCAAGAGCTGCAAATGGTTCCTTGTCGGAGGAAGGTCTTTCTTCTTCCTGCTCTGTATCAGGATTGATACCCTTGATTGGTGGGATATCAAGTGGAGATGGCATATAGTCAACAACTGCGTCAAGAAGCTTCTGAACGCCCTTGTTCTTGTAGGATGTACCACATACAACAGGAACCATAGCGTTAGCAATTGTACCCTTACGGATACACATCTTGATTTCATCAATTGTGAGCTCTTCGCCATCGAGGTATTTCATCATAATTTCCTCGTCCTGTTCAGCAACAGCTTCGAGGAGCTTTTCACGATATTCCTGAGCCTTATCAGCCATGTCAGCAGGGATTTCTTCAACTCTGATATCCTTGCCGAGGTCATCGTAATAGCAGTATGCCTTCATTTCTACGAGGTCGATGATACCCTTGAATGTGGACTCAGCACCGATAGGAAGCTGAATCGGAACAGCGTTACACTTAAGACGTTCGAGCATCATATCTACAACACGGTAGAAGTTAGCGCCCATGATATCCATCTTGTTAACGTATACCATTCTTGGTACCATATATTTGTTAGCCTGTCTCCAAACTGTTTCAGTCTGAGGCTCAACACCGCCCTTAGCACAAAGAACTGTTACAGAACCGTCGAGTACACGGAGTGAACGTTCAACTTCTACTGTAAAGTCAACGTGACCTGGGGTGTCAATGATATTGATTCTATGGCCTGCCCAGTGTGCAGTTGTAGCAGCGGAGGTAATTGTGATACCTCTCTCCTGCTCCTGCGCCATCCAGTCCATTGTTGCAGAACCTTCGTGAGTTTCACCGATCTTATGGTTGATACCAGTATAGAAAAGGATACGCTCAGTTGTAGTTGTCTTACCTGCGTCAATGTGCGCCATTATACCAATATTTCTTGTTTGTTCAAGTGAACAATCTCTTGGCATAATATTTCCTCCAATTTAGTACCCTGCAAATCAGGGCAATCACGTTTATGTGCAGATTACCAACGGTAGTGTGCGAAAGCCTTGTTAGCTTCAGCCATCTTGTGAGTATCTTCACGCTTCTTGCAAGCACCGCCGATACCGTTTGTAGCGTCGATAATTTCGTTAGCGAGTCTTTCCTTCATTGTTCTCTCGCTTCTTGCTCTTGAATATGTTGTGAGCCATCTGAGACCGAGAGTCTGCTTTCTTTCAGGTCTTACCTCCATTGGTACCTGGTATGTGGAACCACCAACTCGGCGAGCCTTTACTTCGAGCAGAGGCATGATATTTTCCATAGCCTGTTCGAATACTTCGAGAGCGTCCTTGCCTGTCTTTTCTGCTACGATTTCAAATGCACCGTATACGATCTTCTGAGCAACACCCTTCTTACCATCGAGCATGATGTTATTGATAAGACGTGTTACGAGCTCAGAGTTGTAAACAGGATCACAAAGAACCTCACGCTTTGCAATTTTACCTCTTCTTGGCACAATACTTCCCTCCTTCATAATAATGCTATCATAGGTACTCGTTTCACCTCACGCCGCCTCAGCGGCGGATGACACGCACGACCAATGCAGAGGCTTCATCTATATAAAAATGAATCTCCGCACAAATCTGCGGTTTGGTTTCATTGAGTATACTTTAATTTAAGACACTTTCAGCTTACTTAGCTGCGCCTGCCTTAGGCTTCTTTGCACCGTACTTGGAACGAGCCTGATTTCTCTTAGCAACGCCCTGTGCATCGAGTGTACCTCTGATGATGTGGTAACGTACACCAGGGAGGTCCTTTACTCTACCGCCTCTGATAAGAACAACGGAGTGTTCCTGGAGGTTGTGGCCGATACCTGGAATGTAAGCTGTTACTTCAGTACCGTTTGTAAGTCTTACTCTGGCAATCTTTCTCATAGCGGAGTTAGGCTTCTTAGGTGTAGCTGTTCTAACTGCTGTACATACGCCTCTCTTCTGAGGTGAGCTCTGGTCGATTGTTACCTTCTTCTTAGCGTTGTAACCCTTCTGAAGAGCTGGTGCAGTAGACTTCTTTTCGAGAACTTTTCTTCCCTTACGAACTAACTGGTTAAAGGTTGGCATAATCTATCTCCTTTCTTCAAATATTCTGTGTGCAATATCACCTGACATTCACACACTTGATTATTATACACAAAGAAAATCCGTTTGTCAAGCATTTTCCACAAATTTTTCAGCAAATTTTTTATACTGTAAATTTATGGTATGTATAACAAACGGATTATTAACATTCTTTTATAATTCCTTGAAATCTGCGCCTCCATAACGAAGATTTACGCTGTCACCCTCGATAACCTTCGAATAGAAACTTTTCTTCTTTTCAGCTGATTTTCTAAGGAAGCCAAGACCTATTCTGACAGCGACAAAAATCAGACCGAACACAAGCATTACCGTCAGCTTTTTCTCAAATGCAAGCATTTCGATAAAATAAACCGCAAACATTATTATTGCAAAAATAACTGATGCTTTCCCTGCAATGTCAGATATAAGTATAACCTTGTCTGCTGCCATATATTCCTGCTCATTGTTTCTGCGCCACTGTTCATACTCAGCGCGCTTTTTATCCTCAGTTTCTATATCCTTGTCAACCTTCTGTTCGGATTGTTCCTTTGCAGCACGCAGTTCCTTATAAAGCTCACCCTGCGCATTTGATACTATATTATTTTTAACCTTCTGCACATAGCCTGCCTTGGTTTCGATGTCCAGCTCTTCGTTTTGTGTAAGCATTCTGCGTTTTACACGGCTGACATTCTTTGCGGAATTTTCACCGCTGAAATCCTCCATTTTGTCACTGGTCTCGATATACTCCGCACCTGCTGTAAGCATGCCCCTTATTTTCATCGCCAACGAGCAGCACTCTATAATAAGGTATGCAAGCTCCTTGCTGTTGTCATTTTCAGTAAGTCCCTCAAGGATACGCATTGCTTCAACAGTATACTCAAACAGAAGAATGAGGTTTGACATATAAACTTCAACGGTTTTTACATTTTTGTGCGCTGAGGCATATCTTTTCTCATAATCGCTTCTTACGGAGATATACTCAAGCATATCTTTGCACATCAGTATTCTCAGCTTCTTGGTTTCTTTATCTTCCGGGTCAAGCTGTCTGAATCTGTCCTTAATTTCGCCCATTTTCATAAAGAAACTTTCACTACTGAGGTATACTGACGAAGAATCAAGCATAAGATACTGGCTTGTAAGCTCTCTTCTGAAATAAGCTTTCAGATAATTTCTGTCCGCTTCAAGCACCGAGCTGTATCCTATATAGGCTTCATCGTAGCTTTTCTTTGCAAAATAAGCATCAGCAGAAGCCATCATTCTATATACTGCCACATTATTTTCAGATGATGCTTTCTTTGTTTTTTCAATAAGTGCATCAAGGTTTTCCGCATGTCCGCACACAGGGCACTTTGCCACAGGACTGCTGCCCTCATATGAATTTTTACAAACAGGACATATAACTGAAACCGCCATTTTTTCCGCCATAGATACTCCCCCTGCAAATTTGCTTTTCTTAGATGAAGCGTTAACAACTTATATATAGTATATCACCGTTTTTTAATAATTGCAACATATTTTTATGCAAATGTTAATTATTTTTCATTAGTTTGATACATATACTATATAATAAATATGGAGGGATTAATTTGAACATATATATAGTGCATCAGGGAGATACGGTGCAGAAAATTGCTGAAAAATACAGCGTATCGGTTCAGCGTCTCATTACTGATAACTCGCTTTCTTCTGATGGTCAGCTTGTTGTCGGGCAGGCTCTTCTTATACTGAAACCTGAAGTAATTCACGCTTTTCGGGACGGTGACACGCTTTCCTCAATTGCAGCAGCGTATGATACTGACGTTATGCAGCTTTACAGAAACAATCCGCTTCTCATCGGTATGAATAGCATACCCATTGGCACGCAGATTGTTGTAAAATACAGTGATACTCCCCTCAAAAGTATTCGCACAAGCGGTTTTGCTTATGATTATATAAACAGGGACACACTTCGCGCGGTGCTGCCTTATCTTACATATTTAATAATATTCGGCTATGGCTTCAATGATGATGGTTCAATTATTGAACCGACTGACGATGAAGTTATCCCTATCGCTCATAATTTCCGCACAGCTGTTTTTCTCAGCCTTACCAGTATAAATCAAGACGGCACATTCAGCTCCGCAAAAATAGAACGACTTATTACTGATACTGATTTTCAGAATATTGTTCTTGCAAATCTTATTAGGGTAATCAATCGTAAAAATGCTCAGGGGCTTGACATTGATATGGAATATGTTCCGCCTCAATACCGTAACGAGTTTACTGCCTTTGTAAGCAACGCCTCCCGTCGGCTTCATGAGGCAGGTTTGCTCCTGCACGTTGACCTTGCACCGAAATATTCGGACGAACAATCAGGAATACTTTACGAAGCACACGATTACTCTGCTTTGGGAGCGGTTGCTGATTTTGTTTTTCTGATGACTTATGAGTGGGGGTACACCTATGGTCCGCCGATGGCTGTAGCTCCTATTCCGAATGTAAGGAGGGTACTTGAATATGCACTTACAGAAATTGATGCTGATAAGATTTTTCTGGGCATACCAAATTACGGATACAACTGGAAGCTTCCGTTTGTGCGTGGGGAGAGCAAGGCTGTTACAATCGGTAATGTAAATGCAGTACGGCTGGCGCTGGCAAAAGGAAGTGAGATACTTTATGATGAGCAGTCGCAAAGTCCGTACTTTTATTATACTGACCCTGAAGGTGCAGAAAAGGTTGTATGGTTTGATGATATGCGAAGTATGAATGAGAAGTACAAGCTTATTTACGAAAAGCAGATACTCGGCTGTGGCTACTGGAACCTGATGCGGCCTTTCAGACAGAACTATCTGCTGCTGAACAGCCTGTTCAACATTGAGAAATTGTATCCCTGAAAAATTTTTCTAAAAAAGGCTTGACAAGCTTCAATCGTTGTGATATAATAAAATGCGTTGATTGAAGCGTTGCTAGCTCAGCTGGATAGAGTGACTGGCTACGAACCAGAGGGTCAGGGGTTCGAGTCCCTTGCAGCGCACCAACAATATCCGTTCCTTGCAATAGTGAGGGACGGATTTTTCTTTTTGAACAAGGAGTGATTCATATGGAACGTGAAATCCGCAATTCCGCAAAGGCGCTTATCATCAAGGACGGTAAGATGGCTGCAATCAAAATCAGCGACGGTAATGAAGAATGGTACATTATGCCGGGTGGAGGTCAGGAGTCGGAAGAAACCTTACCCGAAACAGTTTGCCGTGAAGTTGCGGAGGAGCTGGGCATTGAAGCGGAATGCAATGAGCTGCTCTTTGTGATAGAGGGTGTTCACGGTGAAGCTTTTCACCGTGTTGATTTGATTTTCGCTTGTGAATATATTGGGGAGATACCGAATGCTGAACTGCATAGTGACTCAAATCAGACTGGAATTGAGTGGCTGGACATTAATCTGCTCAACACGCTGCCACTGTATCCTTCAAAGCTAAGACGACAGATTATGAATTACTACGAGGGTAAACCGTACAAAGTTTATCTTGGAAACGAAGAAGTCGGCGACCCTGAGTGTACAGATTAAATGATTACTCTTGCCAATTGCCCTAAAGTATGCTATAATATTTACAGAGCCAGTTCTGGCAATAAATCGAAAGAGGTACTTACTATGGATATCAAGGCAAAAATTGAAGAACTCGTTGAAAAGGTTAAGAATGACAAGAACTTTGCAGCTGATTTCAAGGCTGACCCTGTAAAGGCTGTTGAAAAGGTTATCGGTGTTGACCTTCCTGATGACCAGATTAACAAGGTTATTGACGGAGTTAAGGCAAAGATTTCCGTTGACGACGTAAAGGACAAGGTTGGCGGTCTTCTCGGCAAGCTCGGTCTTTAATTGAATATTGTTAAGTCCGCTTCTGAGTTACATCGGGAGCGGATTTTTTACCGCAAAAAATTCTTTACAACGCCGCTGTTTTATGCTATAATATTTAGGATTACGCACATTAATTCACAAAGGAAGTGTTATCTTGTCTTACAATCAGGAAAATATCCGTAACTTCTGTATTATCGCTCACATTGACCACGGCAAGTCTACTCTTGCTGACCGTATTCTTGAGCTTACTTCCACTGTTGCTAAGCGTGACATGGAGGACCAGCTTCTTGACAACATGGACATTGAACGTGAGCGTGGCATTACTATAAAGGCTCGTGCTGTTCGTCTTAACTACACTGCAAAGGACGGCAAGGACTACGTTTTCAATCTTATTGACACCCCGGGTCACGTTGACTTCAACTACGAGGTTTCCCGTTCACTTGTTGCTTGTGAGGGGGCAATTCTTATCGTCGACGCTTCTCAGGGTATCGAGGCGCAGACTCTTGCAAACACTTATCTTGCAATTGAAAGTGACCTTGAGGTTATGCCTGTTGTAAATAAAATTGACCTGCCTTCCGCTGACCCTGAACGTGTCTGCGGTGAGGTAGAAAACATCATTGGTATTCCTGCTATGGACGCACCGAGAATTTCTGCTAAGATGGGCACGAACATTGAGGAAGTTCTTGAAAGGGTTGTTACTGACATTCCTTGCCCTAAGGGTGACAATGACAAGCCGCTTAAGGCGCTGATTTTTGACTGCTTCTATGACAGCTACAAGGGCGTTATCATTTACGTCCGTGTGCTGGACGGCGAGGTTAAAATCGGTCAGAAAATTAAGCTTATGGCTACGGGTGCAGAGTTCACGGTTGTTGAAACAGGTTATATGGGTGCAACTGACCACGTAAATGCGGGTGTGCTTCACTCGGGCGAGGTTGGCTACATTACTGCTTCTATCAAATATATCGGCGACACAAAGGTTGGTGACACGGTTACTGATGCGGAAAATCCTTGTGATGAAGCACTCCCAGGCTACCGTGAGGTAAACCCGATGGTGTTCAGCGGTATTTATCCAGCTGACGGTGCACGCTACGGCGACCTTCGTGACGCACTTGACAAGCTTCAGCTTAATGACGCTTCCCTTTCCTTTGAACCTGAAACCTCGGTTGCGCTGGGATTTGGTTTCCGCTGCGGTTTCCTTGGTCTGCTCCATATGGAAATTATTCAGGAACGTCTTGAGCGTGAGTTCAATCTTGACCTTATCACAACTGCTCCGTCGGTTATTTTCAAGGTTAATCTTACAAACGGCGAGACGGTTTATATCGACAACCCGACAAACTATCCTGAACCTGCTGTAATTGCTTCTGCGGAGGAACCTATGGTCAAGGCTTCTATCCTTTCGCCGAGTGATTACGTTGGTAACATTATGGAACTTTGTCAGGGCAGACGCGGTATTTTCAAGGATATGAAGTACCTTGACGAAACCCGTGTTGAGCTTCACTATGAGCTTCCGCTGAATGAAATTGTTTATGACTTCTTTGATGCACTGAAATCCCGTACAAAGGGTTATGCTTCTTTTGACTATGAGATGCTTGGATACATGCCGTCCAAGCTTGTGAAGCTCGACATTATGCTTAACGGCGATATCGTGGACGCACTTTCCTTTATTGTTCACGCTGACAATGCTTACGCACGTGCAAGAAGAATCGCCGAAAAGCTGAAGGACAACATTCCTCGTCAGCTGTTTGAGGTTCCAATTCAGGCGGCAATCGGCGGCAAGGTTATTGCCCGTGAGACTGTTAAGGCGATGCGTAAGGACGTTCTTGCCAAGTGTTACGGCGGTGACATCACCCGTAAGAAAAAGCTGCTTGAAAAACAGAAGGAAGGTAAGAAGCGTATGCGTCAGCTGGGTACTGTTGAGGTTCCGCAGGAGGCGTTTATGGCGGTGCTTAAGCTGGACGAATAATATTTTATGCCGTTCTCTTTGAGGGCGGCATTTTTGTTGACTTGATGTTTTTAGAGTGGTATAATTAAGAATAATTCGGAATTTCAGGAGGTACTATGCAACCTATCGGCTTATACATTCACGTTCCGTTCTGCGTTAGGAAGTGCCGTTACTGCGATTTTTACTCGGTAACTGACCTTTCGCTGACGGATTTATACACGTCTGCTGTTATCCGCAACATCAAAGCTTACGATTACGGCTTTGACACGGTTTATTTCGGTGGTGGTACGCCTTCCCTGCTTACTCCGCAACAGATTGGTGCTATACTTTCGGCGGCGGATATTGCTACTGATACTGAAATTTCTATGGAATGCAACCCAAACAGCGTTACCGAAAATTATCTGCGTGAGGTACGAAGTGCAGGAATAAACCGACTTTCCTTCGGTGTGCAGTCCTTTGATGATGATGAACTGAAAATGCTGGGACGTCTTCACAATTCGGCGCAGGCTATTGCGACAATTGAAACAGCTAAAAAAGTCGGATTTGACAACATCAGTGCTGACCTTATGCTTGCGGTTTCGGGGCAGACTTTTGAAAGCCTTAGAAGAAGTCTTGATGCTGTTGCAAAGTTACCGCTGACTCACATTTCGGCTTACATGCTGAAAGTTGAGGAGGGCACTCCCCTTGCAACAGACGAGAATCTTCTTGCACAAATTCCTGACGAAGATGACACGGCTGATATGTATCTTGAAGCGGTACGCAAACTTGATGCAGCTGGGTTTGAGCAGTATGAAATTTCCAACTTTGCACGGGACGGATTTGAGTGCAGGCACAATCTGAAATACTGGCGTTGTGAGGAATACCTTGGTGTTGGTCCTGCGGCTCACAGCTTTGTTAATGGAAACCGATTTGCGTGTCCGAAAAATCTGAGCAGCTTTATTTCCTCGGAAATACAGGAAACTATTGCACTTGATGAAGGGGGCAGTGCTAAGGAAAAAGCTATGCTTGCACTGCGGCTTGTAAAAGAAGGTTTGTCGCTTGCAGAGTACCCTGAAGCAGAAAAACGTGGGGAAATGCTGATAAAAAATGGTCTGCTGAAAAAAGAAAAAGGCACGCTCAGACTTACGCCTGAGGGGTGCCTTGTATCAAATCAAATTATCTGCCGTCTGATATAATCGGGCGGCTTTTATCTTGGTCTGCTGCGAACTTTTTTACGTGACGCCTTATCGGTATACATAAGGTCATCGGAAATTTTCATAAGAATATCAACCGTTGTTTTCTCTGCGAAGTCACCTGCAATACCAATACTTGAAGAAATTTTATATGGTTTTCCGCTGGTTTTGTTATAATTGTCAATATATTCGTAGAAGCGTTTTTTGAAATCTTCAGCAAACTTAACGGCATTATCTGCTACAGCAGCAACGGCAAATTCGTCACCGCCGAATCGTGCGCACACTTCATCGTTTATTGACGCACTTTCAAGCGCTCTGCCCACAACCTTGATAGCGTTGTCGCCTTCGGCGTGACCGTAAGTATCATTGATAGTTTTAAGTCCGTCGAGGTCAGCGGAAATAACCACTGCACACTTATTTTCTTTAGCTGCTTTTTCAAATTTCGGAATAGCAAGCTGGTAAAAACCACGTCTGTTATACAGTTCAGTAAGCGTATCGTGGGTATACAGCTTTTCCATTGCTGTAAACATTCTTCTGTTGCCGAAACCATTTCCGAATGCTTCAGCAACCTGCGGAATACGCTCATAATGAATTGCCTCCAACGGGAAGCACATACAGAGATATCCGAGAGGTATGTCAAGATAGTGAATTACTGCAAAAACGATAGGCAGTTTTTCATCAAAGAAATTTTCCTCTATTTCAGGAGCAATTTCGCTTCGGCTGAAATTTACAACACCCTTTATTGGCTTACCATAGCTGCCGTAATAAATCAAATCCATTTCATCTGTAAACGGAACATCGCTTTCAAATTCAACTATACCGCTTTTGGGGTTAAGTGCATCTGTATTGAGACAGCAGTAAATTCCATACAAATCCATTTTGTTGCTGAAAAATTCATTCAGCGTTTCAGCTGTATGTGCTGAGCTTATTGTTGTGGTTATTGAAGCCATTATTTCAGCTCTCTGCATTTCACCATTAAGTCTCTCGTGGAGCTCGGTAATCATATAAGAAGCAGCTTCAACCTTCTGCTCGACACATCCGCATGACTGTGACACTACCATTTCAAAGCCTATTATATCCTGTTTAGGTGCATTTTCGCCGTTAAGTACTGAATCAATCAACTCTACTGAACGTTCTGCAAGCTTATCAAAGCTGTTTCGGCAGGTTGTAAGGCGAGGTGAATGATAGCGTTCGTCTTCGATGCCGTCAAATCCTGAAACAATTACATCATCAGGCACGGAATATCCCTTTTCCAACAGGCATTTACACGCTGTCATTGCCATAACGTCATTACAGCAGATAATTGCTTCTGGAAGCTCCTTTCCGTCGGCAAGGAATTTCTCCATAACGCCTCTTGTTGGATAGTCCCAGAAATCGCCGTAGCCTACACGCTCAGGGTCATAAGGTATACCCTGCTCTTCCAGGACGCGCTTATACACATTAAGACGCTCCTCGGAAAAGTCATTGCCCTTAAATCCTGCGATAAAATTAACCTTTGTCAGCTTATGGTCAACAATAATATGGCGCACAATCTGCTCAAAGCAGTTGCCGTAATCATAGGAAATATTTATACAGCCTTCTATATATCCTTCAACCGAAACCACAGGTATACCATTCTGAGCCGCATTTGCAGCAATTCTTGGCGGAATAGACTTATCCTTTATCATTTCGGTAAACATTACGATACCGTCAACAATGCTGTAATCAATCAAATCATATACATAGGTTTCACCCAAGTCGCTTCGGCTGTTATTATATAAATCAGAACATGTCTGATACACAAAGAGCAGATATCCCTTTTCAACAGCAAATTCATTCAGCTTTGAAACATATCTGAATGAAGCTGAATCATAAACTCTTGGTATACAAACCGCCAGTACCTTTCTACCCTTAAACATTGACTACACTCCTCCTAAAGAGAGCTACTCTTACAAGACGGAAACAAAAACAAAGTAACCTAAATTTCAAAAATGAAAACATTTACATTTATATAATTTTAACATACTTTTTTTAACTTATCAATTATCACCTTGTACAAAAAAAGCACTGTTTTTTTAACAGTGCTTTAATTTATTATATGCTTCCGCCGCCGTGAGTGTCACCGCTGGAGCTTCTGTGTGTGCTGCTGCCGTTATTGGATTCAATCTTTCTTCTGGTAACCTTTTTATAGAGGTAAATATCTCTTGCGTAGGTTACGTTGCGGCTGCCTGAGCGTACATAAGCTTTTGCATTTGTCTGTCTGACAGCTGTTTTAAGCTGAGATTTGAGTACAAGGCAGATGATTGCTGCAAATAACAGACCGATACCGAGAGAAATTACAAATATCATGAAATAGTTTTTCTTACTATATGCCTTACCATTGGTTTCATAATAATCGATATACTGTTCCGAAACATCGGCAAATGCTTCAAAAGCAAGATAATAGCTGTCACTGTTAAGGAGAGGACGCACCTCTTTGCCTACAGCAGAAATTCCATTATCAGTGAAGGCTCTTATGCCCTTGCCGTCTGTTGTGATATAGGCTTCATTCGTGCTGTAGTTATACAGCAGCATTAAACCATCTTCGCCGTAATAATTGTAATCATAGTAATCGTCAGCATAATCCATCATGGACTTTCCGTCAGTGGAATTTACTGTTACAACAGCAATATCGTATCCGTACTTATCAACGATGTTCAGCATTTTTTCTTCAAGCTGCTGTTCTTCGCTGTCAGTGAGGATATCTGCATTGTCCACGATTTTATCGGTATTTGCCGCAGAAACATTCATCGCAGAAAGTGTGATACACATTGCAACTGCAAGGATTGATGAAAATATTTTCTTAAACTTCATATCCGCACCCCCTTACAGAATAAATGCCTGCACAGCAAAAGCGAGAGCACCTACGCCTGCTGTGATACCGAAAAACAGTCTCCAGAACTTGCCCCAATCAACAGGGAGATTTCCAACGAATTTGCCTGTTTGACCATTCATGGAGAAGTTATACATTTCGCCCTTGTACTTTGTGTTGAGCATCCATATAGGGAGCAGTGCATAGCGGATTTTACCGCTTTTCAGCTGGATATTTACCGACTCGGGAATTACGCTGTCGTAACCCTGAATAGTATTTTCAAACTCCTGCAAGGTACTTGTTTTGATACGCTCATTTGCACGTGGCTGACTTGTTTCAGCGTCCACATCGTACTTGTCGGACAGGTATCCCGCAAGATATGCAGGGAGAAACTCCTTGCAGTCATTGTAGTTAAATGGTTCGATAGCTTCGGAAAGCTCATCGGGCATTTTTGTTGAGCCATCAACAGGAACCTTATCAAACTTGATATCGCCGCTTCTCACAATCATATAGTGCTTTGTTTCGGTATAAGCGTAGTCACCCGAACGCCAGCTTCTTGTTTTTGTAGCCTTGAATTTCAGTTTTGCGTCGGCATCGCAGTCAAAGAGCCAGAATGGAACGTAAACACCCTTGATTTCCTCAATTCTGTTTTCGCTTGCAAAATTGCTTGGAAGAAGGAATTTACCCTTCATAAAGTTCTTAAGTGCTTCCTTTGCGCCTTCCTTATCAATCTTGAATGGGATAATCAGGTCAGGCTTCAGACCGCCGGTAAACTGTCCTGACATAACAATCGGACTGTCGCAATAAGGGCAGGCAGAAGCTGATGTTGTTTCGTCAGCCACAATCTGACCGCCGCAGTTTTCACAGGAATAAACCTTCATTCCGTCCTGTTCGGACGCACCCCATTCTGCACTTGGATTTTCCCAGGAAAAATCGTCCTGCTCAGGCTGAGAAATTTCATTGAATTCCTTAATTGCGTCAACTTCAAACTCAGTATCGCAGTATGGACACTTCATATTCTGACTCTGACTGTCGAACTCAATTCCGCCACCGCAGCAGGGACATTTATAATCAATAAGAGCTGCCATAACAAACTCCTTTCATTCATAAGAAACGGCTGAAAAGAATTCAGCCGTTTCAGAATATTACTTTACATCATTCTCATCGAAACGGTCGCCACATTCCTGACAGAATTTAGGTGGGTTTGCTGGGTCTTCAGGTTCCCAACCGCACTTGTCGCAACGGTAGAGAGGTGTTCCTGCGGGCTTTGCCTTACCACATTCTGTGCAGAACTTGCCGCCGTTTACAGCGCCACATTCACAAGTCCAGCCAACAGGATTGTCAGCAGGCTTGGGCTTTCCGCAGTCTGTGCAGAACTTACCTGTGTTTTCCTTACCACAAGCACACTTCCAG
>JAFTWI010000118.1 GCA_017465345.1 Oscillospiraceae bacterium | reverse complement strand
GTTCTGCAGAAGCATTACATCATGATTTTCAAGATATGGAGTTATAGCTTCCGGAACTTCATAGGTAGATGGTGTACCATAAGGTGTGACAGGTATAGAACCTATAGCAATGACTGATTCTATCATTGTGTAACCGTCAAGAGCCTTGTTTGCAACAGCGTAGCCTGTAGCCGTAGGCGGATGAGCGTGGAGCACTGAGCCAACGTCATCTCTCACCTCATAGCAGCGCAGGTGCATCTTGATTTCGGAGGAAGGTCTGTAACCCTCCAGCGCTTCAAGCACCTCGCCCTTAGCGTTGATTTTCACGATTTTGTCGGGAGTGATGAAGCACTTGCTTATGCCTGTTGGAGTAGCAAGGAAGGTGTCATCATCAAGCTTGACGGAGAGATTTCCGTCGTTTGCAGCAACCCAGCCGAGCTGCCACATTTTATGGCAGATGTCACACATCTGCTCCTTTATCTGCTGTTCGTTCATTGGAATCAGTCCTTTGTGTTTTTTACTATGTGTAATTGTTTTCACAAACACATTTATGTATATATTATACAACACTTTTCCAAAAATGTCTATATTTTTGCCGCAATGCACTAAAAAATAAATCTCAAACTTTTTGTACAGCTTGCACAAAAGGTCAGCATCATATATTGCCTTGTCTTGACTTTTCATCTATACAGCAATATAATTAAAATAGTGTACTATAATAATTTTAGGAGGTATTCCTATGAAACAATATTACGACAACCGTGAGCTGAGCTGGCTGAAATTCAATGAACGTGTCCTTGAAGAAGCACAGGACAAAAACGTGCCCCTGTGCGAAAGACTTATGTTCACAGCAATTTTCCAGTCCAACCTCGACGAGTTCTTTATGGTGCGTGTCGGCTCGCTCTACGACCAGACACTTGTTGATGCCGACGTGCGTGAAAACAAGACCGATATGACCTGTGCTGAACAGCTTGAAGCAATTTTCAAGCGTGTTGCGGAGCTTAATCCTATCCGTGACAGCGCCTACAACGGAATAATGTCCGAGCTCGAAAAGTACGGCGTTGAACAGGTTAATTTCAAGATGCTTTCCAAGTCGGAGGAAAACTACTTAAAGCTGTATTTCACCACCGAAATTCTCCCTCTTATTTCCCCTCAGGTTATCGACAAGCGTCACCCCTTCCCGTTCCTCAAAAACAAGGAAATTTACGCTGTTGCACAGCTTGAAACCAAGAACTCTGTAACAATCGGACTTGTTCCCGCAAGCGGCACCTTCTCACGTATCATCTTCCTCCCTGGCACGAAACACCGCTTTATGCTTGTCGAGGAGCTTATTCTCCACTATATGCCCCTGATTTTTGAGAATTACAAGGTACTTGACAAGTCACTTATGCGTATCACCCGAAACGCTGATATCAATATGGAGGAAGCACTTTACGACCACGACGTTGACCTGCGTGACGTGATGAGCGACCTGCTGAAAAAGAGAAAGAAGCTGTCCCCTGTACGTATGGAATTGTCACGTAAACTTGGACAGACAGCTGTTGCGTACCTCTGTGAAAAGCTGGAGCTGAAACACAACCAAATTTTCCGTCTTAAAACACCTCTCGACCTCTCCTTTGTGTACACGCTGAGAGGACGTCTTGAAGATAATCTTCCTCTGCTTTTCTTCGGCAGGGCTGACCCGCAGAATTCCTGCGAAATCGTACACAACGCACCTATGCTCCCACAGGTGCAGAAGCGTGACATTCTCCTGTCCTACCCATTTGAGTCAATCAAGCCGTTCCTGCGTATGCTTATGGAAGCGGCAGTTGACCCGAATGTTGTTTCAATCAAGATTACGCTGTACCGTGTAGCGTCCAACTCAAAGGTTATCGACGCACTTATCGCTGCCGCAGAAAACGGCAAGGAAGTCCTCGTTCTTGTTGAGCTGCGTGCACGCTTTGACGAGGAAAACAACATCGGCTGGTCACAGCGTCTGGAATACGCAGGCTGCAACGTTATCTACGGCCCTGAAAGCTTAAAAGTACACTCCAAGCTTTTACTTATTACACGCAAGAACAGCGCAGGAAAAATCCAGTACATCACACAGATTGGTACGGGCAACTACAACGAAAAGACCTCTGCCCTCTACACCGATTTAAGCCTGCTTACCGCAAATCAGGAAATCGGCGCAGAAGCACTTATGGTGTTTAACGCACTTTCCACAAACACCCTTGTTGAGCACACCGACAAGCTTCTTGTTGCACCGCTATGCTTGCAGAATCGTATCATCGAAATGATAAACATCGAAATTGAAGCCGCAAAGCGTGGCGAGGAAGCGTTCATCGGTCTGAAGCTGAACTCACTTACCGACAAAAAGATTATCGACAAGCTTGTTGAGGCTTCACAGGCAGGGGTAAAAATCCGAATGGTTATCCGTGGTATATGCTGTCTTGTGTCAGGTGTTGAGGGTTACACCGAAAACATCGAAATCACAAGCATTGTAGGACGTTACCTTGAACACAGCCGCATCTACATTTTCGGCACGGGTGAACGCCGCAGAATTTACATCAGCTCCGCCGACTTTATGACACGTAACACAATCCGCCGTGTCGAGGTTGCCACACCAATTCTCGACAGCCACGTACAGGCACGTATTATGCACATTTTCAGCGTGCTCACCAGCGACAATGTCAAGGCAAGACGTATGCTTCCCGACAGCACCTATGTGCACGTTGAAACCGAGGGTACAGCTGTTGACTCACAGGCTACATTTATTAAGGAAGCCTACGCAAACGTAGCGAAGGCACCTGTCAAGGCTGCACATAAGGTTAAGCCTGTTAGAAAAAAGAAAAAGTAACGTACTATATTATATGTTAAATTGCAACAAAAGCCGCCTGAAAATAAGTCGTCAGGCGGCTTTTTGCACAAATTTGCAAAATGAAATGAAGCAAGAGAAACCGAGAGATTCGAAGCAAAACAGAGAGATTTCAAGAGATTTAGGGATATATTTTAAAAATTCGGCATTTTACCTATTGACTTTGGAGGAAAAGCCGTGTATAATAGTCAATGTTGTGTCGGACGGGCTGTGTCAATGAGTTGCAGACAACGCCCCTGATATCTGACAAAAATTTATTAAGAGGAGAATGTTTATGTCAACTTATATGCCTAAGGCAAATGAAATCAGCCGTAAATGGTATGTGCTTGATGCTTCCGGCAAGTCCCTCGGTAGAGTTGCAGCAGAAGCTGCTTCTATCCTCCGTGGTAAGAACAAGCCAACTTTCGCACCACACGCTGACTGCGGCGACCACGTAATCATCATCAACTGTGCACAGGCTAAGCTCACAGGTAAGAAGCTTGAGCAGAAGTCCTACAAGTGGCACACAGGCTGGATCGGCGGTCTCAAGGAGATCAAGTACAGCGATATGATGAAGAACGAACCAGAAAGAGCAATGATGATTGCTGTTAATGGTATGCTCCCTAACAACACACTCGGCAGAGCTGCTCTCAAGCGTCTCAGAACTTACGCTGGCGCTACACACGACCACGCAGCACAGAAGCCTGAAAATTACGAGATATAAGGAGGCGGAGTAAATGTACGAATCTAAACAGCCATATTTTTACGGCACAGGTAGAAGAAAAAGCTCCGTTGCAAGAGTAAGAGTTTACGCAGGCAGCGGTAACATCACAATCAACGGCAGAGATATCAACGACTACTTTGGTCTCGAAACTCTCAAGCTTATCGTTAGACAGCCACTGGTTCTCACAGACAACGCTGACAAGTTCGACATCGTTTGCACAGTTGCAGGCGGCGGCGTAACAGGTCAGGCTGGCGCAATCCGTCACGGTCTTTCCAGAGCTCTTCTTCAGGTTAACGCTGAGCTTCGTCCTGTTCTCAAGAAGGCAGGCTTCCTCACACGTGACCCAAGAATGAAGGAAAGAAAGAAGTACGGTCTCAAGGCTGCTCGTCGCGCTCCTCAGTTCTCCAAGAGATAATTTTACCCGAATGGGTTTACAAAGAAAAATTGCCTCGCAGGGCTATCCTGCGAGGTTTTTTCATTTCCACAGAATTGGTGGAATACGTTAAAAAACGGTCTGTAGCACTCACATAGCACTCGTACAACACTCAAAAGAATTTTGTAAAGAGATGTCGTTCAACTAACGGCATCTTTTTTATATCTTGTTAATTGCTTCGACAAGTTCCTGAATGTCTAAGTGGGTGTATACACTTTCGGAAATCGTTTTTCCTGAATGACCGAGGATTCTGTTGATTTTTGCAGGATATATCTCTGCCTCATTCAGTAAAGTAG
>JAFTWI010000117.1 GCA_017465345.1 Oscillospiraceae bacterium | reverse complement strand
ACTTTTAGTCTAATTTTCCATATAGGGCTATAGCCCTATATGGAAAATTGCATTGAAAGTTTTAGGGAGGGAGTTTGAGGGAGGACCCTTTTTCAAAAGGGTCTCCCTCAATAGATTTCCACAATGCCTCGTTAAATTATAATTTGTATTGCACTGATACAATAAAACAGCGGAAACCGTTTCGTTTCGGTTTCCGCTGTTTTTACTTTTTGGTTTCACTGCCGTCGGTGATATCGTCGATGAGGCTTTCTGCGCCTGAGACGATTTCTTCACCCATTCCTGTTGCGTCGGTGACGATTTCGTCGATGAGTCCGTCGCCGTCGATATCGCCTGTGTAGTCGCTCATTTCGGTTTCTGTTTCGGAAGCGGTTGTGGTAGTCTGACTCTGAGAGGTTGTGGTCTGGGAGTCGGTCTGTGTATCCGTTTCGGTATCGTCACCTGCTGAGCAGGCTGTAAAAATGATTGCCGCAGCCGAAAGCACGATTGCTGCTGTGATAAGCTTCTTCATAAGGAATTCCTTTCCCGCAGGATTTATGTGCCCTGCAAAATGTTATCCGCTTGAATGAATGTCTTATCCCGACTTGCAATCAATATACATAATCAGCATATATGCCATTGTTCAGACTTTCAGCAAGTCGGGAGTACTCAGCTTCCTTTTCAGCATCATATCCGCTGCGCTTTATACCTGCGGCAACGTCATACAATTCCTCTGGGATTGCTCCCGTGAAGCCTGATACATAGATAACATACCCATTTTCGGGCACAATATTCCTCGGCAATGCTGCTCTTAAAAGGGCGATGAAATTATCATCATAGTCGTAAACCAGGTTTTCGCCTTCATACTTAAATATAGCATATCTGTCATAGGAAGCGTGAAGAACAGCCTCCTCATCAACGCCTCTGTATTTTCTGTATTCGTCCTCGGTGCTGAAACGCAGAGCGTTTGATGCGGCAAATTTTGCAAGCATTCTGTTAAAATCCTTATCGGAGAAATTCTCGATACGGACAAGGTTGAAATCAAAGTAATCAAGAAGCTCAACCGTGTTTGTGAAGGATTCGGGCACCATAAGATTATTGATAAAATGTGCACAATGGAAGGACCATACATTGTGAAGCTCGGAATAATAATAATTTTCCTCAGTGATAGCCATAATATCATTGTAGTAAGCCTCGGCAAGCTGACTGAAGAAATCCTTTGCGATGAGATAGTCAATCGGAACGTTCGTCTCACCGTCAGCATACTCGATACGCATTGTATTTACAGCGTAAGCGTAAAATCTGTCCTGCATATATATGTCATCTGCATATTCTTGGTTCGCTTCAATATAATTATAGTAGTTCTTTTCCGCTTCAAGGATATACTTCTTGTAATATTCGGCAACCTGTCTCTTGTACTCCTCGGAAACGTCAAGCTTGCTGAGATACTCAGCTGCACCCGAAGTTATCGAATAGTAATCTCTTGAGAAGCTTCCGCCTGTTTTGAGATTGTAGGTAACGGTAAGGTTCTTGTTAATTCCGACCATATCATCATAGTTCCAGCGGTTATCTCTGCTGTAGCTGTCCTTGTTTGCGTTGTAGAAGTCAATGATGTCCTGATGTGCGGAAACGATTGCCTCGATATTTTCCTTGTCCTTGATAAGGAGTCTGGAGTCATAGTTATAGTTCATCTGTTCAAAATCACCGTAGAAGCCGTCATAGAAAATTTCAACCGACTTTACGTTTGCAGCCGACGGAACACGCTGAACTGCTCCGAAGCCGTCAGTCTTTTCGCAGATAACAATTATGCCCACAACAGCGATAAAGGTTGCCGCATATTTGATTATGCTGAGCCAGAATTTCTTGAAGCCTCGGTTTGTAACAACCTCAAAAATCATAAAGATAATTCCGCTGACGATAATTGTAGGAACAATATCTGCACCCTCTGTCAAAAGGAGAGAGATAATACAGAACATTGCGCAGATAAGCACGATATAATAAGCAAGCTTGAACACGAATGGCTTTGAAACCTGTTCAGCACGGCGCTTTTTATAAAGGAAGAAGCAGAGAGCAAAAAGTGCCGCAATAACAAGAGTGAACACCGTCAGCCATACACCGTAGCTCATATATTCAGCACCGTAAACCAACTCGCCGCCTGATGCCCAGTCGATGCTTGCAATTATACCGCCGAATACGGAGGTGTAAATCAAAACCTTGAGAGCAATAATCTCTGATTCAATACCGTAAAGGCTGTCGTACATAGAATAAAGCACGCAGAAAATTGTAAGCGGAATAAGAATGTTGATAAGGATAGTATATGCGATTGCCTCAAACTTATTTCCGCAGCAGATTGCGATAAGCACGGTTATCACATAAAGCATAAGCATACAGAGTGTGCCGCCCAGAATAAGCTTCAGCAGGGCAGGTGTTGCAATCGAAAATATGTCGCAGACATATGGAACATCAACATAAGCATTGTCAATATATCTTGGTTCGTAGAAGGTTTTTCCCTCCATAAACAGCAGACCGTATCCGCAGAGAAGAAGGGAGATAACCTGTGCAGTATAAAACGGTGCAAGATATGTAAAGAGTCCCGAAAGGAAGTTTGAGAAGAAACGCTGTGTGTTGTTCATCGGCAGCGCAAGCTTCATATCAACAACCGACTTTTCGTGCAGACAGGTAAAGCTGCTTGTTGCCGCAAAGATACCGAGAAATGCAGCCAGTGCCGTTGTGCATACTGCAATTGAGGCGTACATTTCAACTGTGCCGTCGTCATAGCCCTTGTTTGTGTACATGCATACCATTGTCGAAATAAACACCGCAGGCACAGCTACAAGATGAAGAATTAAAAGAATTATGGAAAATTTTCTGTTGTCCCTGATGTTGCTTTTCCAGTTGTGAAGCGCAGGATTTACTTTTCTTACAGCTTTTTCATTAGTCGAGACCGTTGCAGTCATAGCCCATTCCCTCCATTTCATAGATAAATATTTCCTCAAGTGTCAGCGGGATAAGGTCAAGCACCTTAGGCTGTTTCTTTTCCAGCTCAGTGCGGATTGTCTCCTCATCGCCCCTGATGATAAGGTAGGTGATACTCTGATTTCTTTCGTAGTGGAGCACGTCAAGTCCCTTGAAGTCATGCTCTTCAAATTCAAGAGGGAACGCCGCCTGCACCTTGTGAATACTTCCCTTAACGCTGTCAAGGTCACGGTTGAACAGCAGCTTGCCCTGATGGAGAAGTGCAGCAGTGTCGCAAAGCTCGTTGATTTCCTTCAGGTTGTGGCTGGAGATTACAACCGTAAGCTTTCTGTCCAGCATAGCGTCCACAAGCATACGCTTAACGATTATACGCATTGTGGGGTCAAGTCCGTCAAATGCTTCGTCAAGGAGCAGGTAGTCTGTACAGCAGGCAAGACCCGTGATTACGATAGCCTGACGCTTCATACCCTTGGAGAATTTGTCTATACGCTTCTTTTCGGGAAGCTTGATTACAGCGTTGAGCTTGTCGAAAATCTCGTCGGAGAAGTTGGGATAAAAGCCCTTGTAATAATTGCGCATATCGTTCAGTGTCATTGCACCGAACTGTACTGTTTCGTCATTGATGAAGAAAACCTTCTGCTTTGCGGAAACATTATCGTAAGCAGTCTCACCGTCAATGAGCACCTCACCCTCAGATGCTTCATAAACGCCCGAAAGCAGACGGAGAATGGTGGATTTACCTGCACCGTTTGAACCCAGCAGACCGAAAGCCGTGCCTGCCTCTATAGTAAGGTCAACGCCGTCAAGAGCGTTGAAATCCTCAAAGCTCATCTTAACATTTTTAAGTTCAATCATTATTCTGCCCCCTCTATCCTTTGTTTAAGTTCTTCCTTTGTAACTCCTGCGGTAAGTGCCTCGGCAACAGCCCTGTCGAAATCGGCAAAAGCAGCGTCCTTTACAGCATCGGGATTTATGTCGCAGACGAAGCTGCCCCGTCCCGCAAGAGAGTAGATAACCTTGTCACGTTCAAGCAGCTGAAAAGCCTTTGAAACAGTGTTCGGGTTTACGCCAAGCTCCTTCGCAATTTCTCTTACGCTGGGAAGCTTGTCATTGGGCATAATCTCCTTTTTAAGTATCAGCTCAATAATTTTTTTGTAGAGCTGTT
>JAFTWI010000116.1 GCA_017465345.1 Oscillospiraceae bacterium | reverse complement strand
TGTGCTTTCTGCGGCAGCGATGAAAACATTGTTGAATTCAAGAGCAAATACGTTTGTGCTGATTGTGCTGCTCAGCTCAGAAAGTAATTGCTTGTCTGTACATATTATTCGTCACGGATTAATATTATGACATTACGAGCCCCCGATTAACTGCGGGGCTTTGTGTTTTAAAAGGAGGGTCGGGAGTTTGGTATTTGTAAGAACTGAAGAATTACTGTCGGGCATGTGCCTTGCAAGAGATATTCATTTCTATGATATGTCTCTCGGCTCTGCTGTTATAATGAAAAAAGATCAAAAGCTTACTGATATGCAGATTACACAGCTGCTCAACGCTAAGCTTGACGGTGCTTATGTTGACACCGCTACAAGCGAGGTTCGCATTGTTTCGTCAATCAATCAGGAAATTCGCAGAGAGGCTATTTCCAATATTCACAGTTTGGCTGATAATTTTATCGACAGCAACAAGGGTGTTCAGAAAAGCGATATTGAAGCTATCGGTTCAACTGCTCAGGACCTTATTGACAGCCTTTCCTCAAAAAAGGATATTCTCATAAACATTGCTGACATTAAAATGTATGATGATTACACCTATCATCACAGTCTGAGTGTTTCAATAATGGCTATTGCTATCGGAATTGAGCTTGGACTTACAAATCAGATGCTTAAAGAGCTTGGTCTTGCGGGACTGCTCCATGACATAGGCAAGGTTGCTATCCCGATTGAGATTATTAATAAGCCTGGCAAGCTCACTCCAGAAGAATTTGATATTGTGAAGATGCACCCTGTTCACGCTGCAACTCACCTTCGTGAGCGAAACCTTGTTAATGATAATATCTTTGCAGGTATTGTCGGACACCATGAAAAGCTTGATTGTTCGGGATATCCTCAGAAATTAAGCGGTACTGACATTCACCCTTATGCACGTATTCTTATGGTTGCAGATGTATATGATGCACTCACTTCCAACAGACCTTACCGCACTCCGAGTCCTCCGAATGAGGCGATTGAATATGTTATGGGCGGCATGGGAACTCATTTCGACGAAAGAGTTGTTCACGCATTTCTCCGTAAGGTTGCACCTTACCCTACAGGCTCCAAGGTCAAGCTTTCAAACGGTGAGACGGCTTATGTTATGAAAAATTATCCTGACCAGCCGCTGCGTCCGATGGTTGCTGTTATCGGCAGCGAAAAGACTTATGATTTATCGTGGGATTTGAACTGTCTGAACATTGTTATCACGGAACTGATGGAAGAAAAGAAGTTCAACAGGACACTTATAAATATGTAAAACGCTTCGCATTGAAAAACATTGCGAAGCGTTTTTGTTTTAATATTATACAACAGGTGCAGGGATTTCGTAATCACCCTCTGTTGTGATTGCTCTCATAATACCCTCGATAATTTCAGGCTGTGTGATTTCGTTGCTCAGACGGTTAAAGAGTCCGAAGCCCTTATCGCCGTTCCAACCGTTATCCCAATAAACAGGGATACAGCCGTTTGCCTTTGCTGACTTTACAACATACTCGTTCCAGTATCTTCTGAACTCGTTGTGCTTATCGTAGACGTGGGATTTATTCTGAACGCCCATTTCACCGATAATTACAGGGTAGCCCTGACTTACAAACTTATCGTTGAGTATCTTCATCTGGTTATCAACATAATCCTGCTGCCCCCAGTTGTCGAAGTTTTCGGTTGCATACTGTCCCCACTGAGTTGTGGCACTGGACATATTCTCGTCGAGAGTAAAGTTATATGGGTCGTAGTAGTGCACAGAAATCATAATACGATTTCCGTCAGACTCGCACTTTGTATCCTGTGGAATTACGAAGCTTGCACTTGCTGTATGCTGGATATTTGTGTTCCAGCCAGGGATAAGAAGCCATCTCTTTGTATTGTTGGAGCCTGTACCTCTTACGGAATCAACAAAAATCTGATTGTAGGAATTGATATTCTCGTAACCTGTTGGATTTGGATTTCCGTATGTACCATCAAAAACTTCATTCATTGATTCAAAAACAAGGTGCTCATCGTAATCCTTGAATCGGTCTGCAATCTGAGTCCATACTGCTTCATACTTTGCCTTGATTTCGTCCTGATTTTCGTCAACACAGAGAAGCCATCCGCCATTTACGGAATAGTAGCCGTCGCCGTGCATATTTATTATTGCGTAAAGGTCGTTATTGATTGCGTAGTCAACAACCTCCTGAACTCGATTGAGCCATGCTTCATCAATTTTATAGTCAGGTCCTTCGCCTATCATTGAAAGATAGGAAACAGGAATTCTTACGCTGGAGAAGCCTGCGTCCTTGACTGCTTTGAAAATATCTTCCTTTATAGTTGGATTGCCCCACGCTGTTTCGGAAGGAACACCATTTGAGTTTGCTTCAAGCTGATTTCCAAGGTTCCAGCCCATACCCATTGCTGCTGTAATTGCAGTCTGGTCAAGCTCGTCCCAGTTTGATTCTTCAGTCTTTGCTTCTTCTGCTGCCGCAGTTGCAGTTGTATCAGCTGATGTTACATCTGTTGATTCCGAATTGGAATTGTTGCAGCCTGCCATTGAAACTGTCATTGCCATAGCCATCATTGACGCAACTATTTTTTTAATAACCATAATCATAATTCTGACCACCTATTTCAAATTTATAACTTATTATAGCACAGTCAAAATTTTTATGCAATCGTTTACATAAAATTTATGCAAAACTGACTAATTATGCAAAATGATTTATTCAAAAAGGCAAAAGTCCCCTTGACTACTCAAGGGGACTTTAAATTACATAACTTTTGTGCCGCCAACAGGTCTTATGTAAAGGTTGTAGCAGCTGCCTTTACCAAAGAGGTGTTCCATTTCGGAAACGAAATTATCAAGCAGGTCATTCGGAACGAAAGCCTGAATTGTTCCTGCAAATCCGCCGCCGTGTACTCGGCAAGCGCCTCTGCCGTTCAGGATACGCTCTGCTGTGTAGAGTCCGAGGACAACGCCCTGCTCCTTAGGGTCAACAGTTGCGAAGATATTCTGGAGATACTTGAATGAGCTGTTTCCGCTGGCGGTTACCTCACGAAGGAATGAATTCAAATCACCTTTGCGGAGAGCGTCTGCTTCACGGTCAACACGCTCGTTTTCGTCAAAGAAGTGAAACGCTCTTGAAACAGCTCTGTCACCGCAGGCTTTACGCACCTCGGCAATATTTTCCCAAAGCTGTTCACGTGTTATATCACGAAGTTCATTCTTACCGAAGAACTGTGCAACAGACTTCATTTCAACAGGAATTGCAGCATATTCGGGAGTGAGATTAGCGTGGCTTCCCTTTGTATCAACGATGCAAAGGCTGTGTCCGCTTTCGGCAAAGTTGTAGCTGATTGCGTCAATTACAGGATTTGCTGTATCTGCAAAATCAATTTCGATAAATCCGCCTACAGAGGAAGCCATCTGGTCCATAAGTCCGCTTGGCTTACCGAAGTGAGCATTTTCAGCATACTGAGCAATCTGAGCAATCTTTACGGCAGAAACTTTTCCGTCATTGTAAATGTGGGAAAGAATTGTTCCGATAAGAACCTAGAAAGCCGCAGA
>JAFTWI010000115.1 GCA_017465345.1 Oscillospiraceae bacterium | reverse complement strand
CCGGGAAAATGGTTCTCTTGAATATGAGGGCTCGTTCCTGAACGGTATGAAGGACGGAGAAGGAACCCTCTACGGCGGAAGCAGCAACAAGATTTACACCGGCAACTTCTCCCAGGGAAATCTTCTCTACAGTGATTTGGTAGGAAAGACAACCGCAGAGGCGGGCAGCATGTATACCGGCGAGAAAACCGTGTACACCGATGAGGAATATTTCGTAGTGGATATGGAGGATATCGACGCCGTGTACTACGGAATGCAGAATGAAGAGAATCTGCAGGATGCGGTGACGGTGGAAGGTGTGTATGTTCTGAAGGATTCCTTTGATTACGGTGCAGACATTGTTGTTCACTCCTCATCAAAATATATAAACGGAAGCGGCGACGCAATCAGCGGCGTAATAATCGACAGCGGAAGCTTTAAGTGGGATACGGAAAGATACAGCGGCTTCAGTGAGTACAAAAAATACGGAAAATTTGCGTACCTTGCAAAGCTCCGCAACGGTATCTGGAGAAACACCGGCTGCTGTCTTGCTCCGATGAACGCTTATCTAAATTCCATAGGACTTGAAACGCTTGGGCTGAGAATGGAACGTCTTTGCAGCAACGCATTGAAGCTTGCAGAGTTTCTGAAAAACGTCCCCGATATGGAGGTCAACTATCCTGCACTTGCTGATAATCCTTATTATGAGCTTGTTAAGGAGCAGTTCGGCGGAAAGGGCGGAGCGATACTTACACTCCGTGCAGGCAGCAAGGAAAAGGCATTCAAGTTGATAAACAATCTGAAATATGCCTGTATAGCGACCAACATCGGCGATGTAAGAACCCTTGTTATCCACGCCGCAAGCACTATTTACACCCACAGCGCAGAGCAGCAGAGGCTGAGTGCGGGTGTTTATGACGACACCATAAGAATAAGCGTCGGAATTGAGGACATTGATGACCTGATTGAAGATTTCAGACAGGCGATTGAAAAAATATGATTATTGGAGGTCATAAAAATGACTGTGGATTATTCAACACTTAAAAAGGGCGGCTTTATGCGTCAGAAGCAGAAGAACAACTTTTCGCTCAGACTCAGGGTCGTGGGAGGAAATCTCACCGCTGTGCAGCTTGCAAAGATTGCCGAGGTTGCGGAAAAATTCGGTGACGGTCACGTTCACCTCACATCAAGACAGAGCGTGGAAATTCCTTTTATCAAGCTTGACGATATAGACAATGTGAAGTCAGCACTTGCAGAGGGCAACGTTGAGCCGGGTGTGTGCGGACCGAGAGTAAGAACAATTACAGCCTGTCAGGGCGAAGCGATTTGCCCCAGCGGCTGTATAGATACATACTCTCTTGCCAAAGAGCTTGACGACAGATATTTCGCAAGAGAACTTCCACATAAGTTCAAGTTCGGCATTACGGGCTGTCAGAACAACTGCCTTAAAGCCGAGGAAAATGACGTGGGTATCAAGGGCGGCATAAAAGTGAACTGGCGTGAGAGCGATTGCATTAAATGCGGCGTGTGTGAAAAGGCGTGCCGTTCAGGCGCAATCGACATTACAGATGGTGTGATAACCGTTGATGAAAGTAAGTGCAATTTCTGCGGCAGATGCGTAAAAGCCTGTCCTACCGAGGCGTGGGATACGGTACACGGCTACATTGTTTCCTTCGGCGGACTTTTCGGCAACAGCATAAGCAAGGGTGAAGCGGTTATCCCGTTTATTGAGGACAAAGAAAAGCTTCTTGAAATATGTGATGCGGCGATTGAGTTTTTTGCAGAAAATGCAAATGCAGGGGAACGCTTCAAGTTCACCATTGACCGTGTAGGAAAAGATAAATTTACACAGAAGATTTTGGAGGTATACAATGGCTGATTTTGATTTCAATATTGACGACAGCGTGGATATTACCGATGTGGTTTGCCCCACAACCTTTGTCAAGGCAAAGATTGCTCTTGAAGAGCTTGACGAGGGACAGATCCTTGCGGTAAAAATGAACGACGGTGAACCTGTTCAGAACGTACCCCGCAGCATTAAGGAAGAGGGACACCAGATTCTGAAGCTTATCAACAACGAGGACGGAACATTTACTCTGATTGTTAAAAAGGTTGGTGAATAAATATGGCAGTTCGTGTAGGTGGCGACACATTTGAAGCAGAGGTTTTAAAGGCTGAGGGCGTTGTTCTTGCAGATTTTTATTCCGACAGCTGCGTGCCCTGCAAAAGGCTTTCGCCTGTTCTTGCCGAAGTTGAAGAAGAATATTCAGACGATATTAAAGTTGCAAAAATAAACATCAATTTTGATATGGAGCTTGCGGGAAAATATGATGTACAGTCCGTTCCGACGCTTGTATTTTTCAGAAACGGCGAAGAAATATCAAGGCTGAACGGTTCAATCAAAAAGGGCGAAATCGTTTCGGCAATCGAAAATCTTAAATAAGGAGAATTAATTATGAATATCACAGTTGCAGGAGTAAAGAAAGAGGTTGCAGACGGTCTTACCGTTGCACAGCTTGTTATTGATGAAAAGGTTGAAACACCTCAGTATGTTACGGTTACAATCAACGATGATTTCGTTGAAAGCGGTGCATTTGAAAGCACCGTTCTGAAGGGCGGCGACAGCGTTGAATTTCTGTACTTTATGGGCGGCGGAAGCTTTTAACTTAAAAATCACACAACTCGGAAGGGAAGGATTTTAATGGCATTTACAAATGAACAGGTAGAGCGTTATTCACGCCATATTATACTTAAAGAGGTCGGTGCAAAGGGTCAGAAAAAGCTTCTGAATGCAAAGGTGCTTATCATCGGTGCAGGCGGTCTGGGCGCCCCTGCGGCAATGTATCTTGCTGCGGCAGGTGTGGGAACAATCGGCATTGCCGATGCAGACGAGGTTGACCTTTCAAACCTCCAGCGTCAGATTATCCACGCAACCAAGGATGTGGGCAAGGCAAAAGTGCTTTCCGCAAAGGAAACAATGGAAGAGATGAACCCTGATGTCAAAGTAAATACCTATCGTACCTTTGTGACAAGCGAAAATATTATGGAACTTATCAAGGACTACGATTTCATTATCGACGGCACAGACAATTTCCCTGCAAAGTTTCTTATCAACGATGCCTGCGTAATGGCAGGAAAGCCTTTTTCACACGCAGGAATTATCCGCTTTCAAGGTCAGCTTATGACCTACGTTCCGGGTCAGGGACCCTGCTACAGGTGTGTGTTTAAGAATCCTCCCCCCAAGGACGCTGTTCCGACCTGTAAGCAGGCAGGCGTTATCGGAGCAATGGGCGGTGTAATCGGCAGCCTGCAGGCTATGGAGGCTGTCAAGTATATTCTCGGTGTAGGCGAACTGCTGACAGGCTATCTGCTTACATACGACGCACTGAAAATGGAGTTCCGCAAGGTTAAGCTTCCTGCTCATACGGAAAACTGCGATGTATGCGGAACTAATCCGACAATTACCGAGCTTATTGATTACGAACAGGCAGAATGTGATGGTGTTCATTTATGATTACTATTTCTAAAAATGATTACGAAAAAATTCTTACTCATGCTGAAAGCGTGCTTCCAGAAGAAGCTTGCGGACTTATTGCAGGTGAGATTACCGATGAGGGAAAGATAATCAAAAAGGTTTATCTGCTCACCAATATTGACCACTCCAACGAGCATTTTTCCCTTGACCCCAAGGAGCAGCTTGCGGCAATAAAGGATATGAGAGCAAACGGACTTCTTCCTCTCGGCAACTGGCACTCACACCCCGAGTCGCCGTCGCGTCCCTCCGAGGAGGATAAGCGTCTTGCTTACGACAGCAAGGCAAGCTACCTCATTCTCTCGCTTCTGGACAGGGAAAACCCCGTGCTTAATTCTTTCAGAAT
>JAFTWI010000114.1 GCA_017465345.1 Oscillospiraceae bacterium | reverse complement strand
TTCGGAAAGGAAGCAGGAGGAAACGTCGGAAACGAGGTCCTTGCCCTTTGTATTTGGGAGCTCCCAGAACTTTGTACCGTAGATTGTGTTGTTTTCGCAGATATAAACGTAGTCAGCATCCTCAGGGATATCGAGGTCGGAGCAGTCAGGAATGTAGGAGAAAGTCTTGTCAGCGGAAGAAGCAACTGCAACAGCTTCGCCGTACATCTGAGCTTCCTGATAAGCCTTCTTAGCCCACTGGCCTGTAACTATGTAAGCAGCCTTCTTGTTCTTCATAAGGTTCATTGGAACTGCAGCAAACTGCTGGGAAGCACCGCCCTGAAGGAAGAGCACCTTATAGTTGTCAGGAATGTTCATAAGGTCACGGAGATCCTTTTCCGCATCCTTGATGATTTCGTCATACACCTTGGAACGGTGGGACATTTCCATTACGGACATACCTGAACCCTTGTAATCGAGCATTTCTTCTGCTGCTTCTCTGAGAACTTCCTCAGGGAGGACAGCTGGGCCTGCGCTGAAATTATAAACTCTGGACATTTTAATGACCTCCAATAAAAAATTTTCATTAAAAATAAAAATAATATTACATACTAACAATTATACCCCTTTGTGAACAAATTGTCAAGGCGATAAAGCGGTGAACTGCTCCAAAAATAAAAAATAATCTGTACAATTATTTTTAAACATAAATGTGCAGATTTAACAAAAGGGGATTTTAAGTTCATTCATTAGCAATTTGCTTGACAGTAAAAGAATATTGCAGTATCATAATAATTGGGCATACCACAAACGGTAGGCGGTCAAATCCTGCTCCCGGAAACGGGGGAATGCGCTATGACGTGGAACGATTTCTTAACGCTCGCACTCGTAGTTTGCAATATCATTCAGATAGCGCAAAACAGCAATAAAAGGAAATAACCGCCCTCAGCGACCAAACTAAGGCGGTTATTTACTTAACCAAACTTTAATGGGAGCGACCGTCTACTGGTATGCCCCTTTTATATTATTATACAGCTTTCCGCCTTTTATGTCAAGATAAAATCAATATTTAAAAGCACTTTTATTTTGCTCCAAATGCTTGCAATCAAGTGAGATTTGTGCTATAATATAATAGTATATTGGAGTAATGTTTTTATTATGAACAAAAGAGTGAAGGACTGTAAAAATCCTTTGCGAAAGGAGTCTTTTAGCTATGAAATCCTTTGACGAGGTCTTTCAGAATGTGCAGGAATACTGCCTTGATAAAATAAAAAGAGGTGAGCTTTCGGATACTGCTTACCGCCTCTGGATAAATACGCTTCAGCCTGTGAAGCTTGACGAAAATGTTGCTTGCTTTACTGTTCCGTCAGAATTTCAGGTAAACATCATCAAGAAGAATTATACTGCAATCCTCAAGGACGCTCTCGAAAGCGTTCTCGGTTTTGAAGTGGATATAGATATTACCGCTGCGGAGGAAATCCTCGACGATGATGAGGACATTGACCCTAATCAGCTGAAAAAAGAGCTGGAGGAGTCCTTCACCAATGCTGAATACGATTATACCTTCGATACATTTATCGTGGGACGTTCAAACGAGTTTGCTTATGCTGCTTGTACATCTGTTGCAAAGGAACCGGGCAGCACCTACAACCCGCTGTTTATCCACGGCCCGTCGGGACTTGGCAAGACTCACCTCATGACTGCAATCAGCAACGAAATCAAGCGCCGCAACCCAAAGACAAATATCATCTATGTAACAGGCGAAACCTTTGCTAACGAGCTTATCAACGCTATCCAGCAGAAAAAGGACACAAGCCAGTTCCATCAGAAATACAGAAGCGCAGACGTGCTCCTTATCGACGACGTTCAGTTCATCGCAGGCAAGGAGTCCACGCAGGAGGAATTCTTCCATACTTTCAACGAGCTTCATAAGGTCGGCAAGCAGATTGTTCTTACATCTGACCGTCCGCCGAAGGATATCAAGACGCTGGAGGACAGAATCCGTACACGCTTTGAGTGGGGTCTTATTGCTGACATTTCTACCCCTGATTTTGAAACAAGAGTAGCAATTATCCGCCGCAAGGCTGAGCTGCTTGATCTTATTATCCCCGATGACGTTTCTGAATACATAGCCAATAAGCTGAAAACAAATATCCGTCAGCTTGAAGGCTGCGTAAAGAAGCTTAAAGCCAGCAAGCACCTTGTTGGTACACCGCCTTCCATGGCACAGGCTCAGAACGCAATAAGAGAAATTCTCTCAGACGAACAGCCTTCACCTATTACTCTTGAGCGCATACTCAACGAGGTAGGAAACGTGTACGGCGTAAGCGCAGAGGATATCATCTCCAAAAAGAGAAGCGCACAGATTTCCATAGCAAGAAAGGTAAGCTGCTACGTGCTGAAGGAAGTTACCGATATGTCGTACAAGTCAATCGGTATGGAGCTTGGTGCAAGAGACCACAGTACAATTATTTACTATTGCAGTGATATTGAAAAGCTTATTACAAAGGACTCCCACGCTAAGGAAATGATTGAGGACATCATCAATAATATTCGGAATGCTTGATTTAATTCGGAATTCGGAATGCGTAATTCGGAATTAAAACAAACGCAAGCGTTTGTTTACGGGTTTTGCTTCGCAAAACGCCGTAGTTTGTGAAGCACTTAAAATGTTGCAGTAACCTAAATAATGGGTTTCCAAAGGGTGTGCGCACCCTTTGGCAGGGTTCTTAGGGACGGAGTCCCTGAGTCGCTCTCCGCAGAGAGCGAAACACCCCAACTTGCGTCCGCAGACGCGCCTGAAAAGCGCTCTGGAGAGTGAATTTTGAGGCGGTAAGCCTCAAAAGAGAGAGGCTCTGCAAGAGAGAGCCTCTCTAACAACGGCGTAAGCCGTTGCCAAGTAGCGATATATTTCTCCCCTATGTTGAAAACCACCCCAAATACCAAAAAATCACGCAGAAAATTCTGTAAAGTAAAAATTACAATCAGTTGTAATTTAAAGTTTTCAACAGGGTGTGGAAAACAATGTTGAAAAATAAATTTGACGATTTTACGCCGTGTAACTCCGTTACATTACAAACTGTATAAACCAACTTTCAACATTTTGTGATATTCCAATAAAAGGGACGGGTTTTCCACCAATCTTTCAATATTTTTTCCACTTTCCACTAACAGCTTCCACTATTATTCAACATGGCAGAAAATGTATCCACATTTCAACATTTCATCAACATTGCGAAGGTGAAAATTCAAAGCTTGTCCTTAAAAGGGTTTGAAGGCTGTTTCAACAGTTTGTACACCCCCTACTGCTGCTACTGTTTATTATTATCATATTATATTTATTTTCTCAATGCGAAAAATTTTCATCACTTGAATTTACTAAAAATCAACTGCAGACAAACCTGCAAAAAATTTATTATAAGAACAAACGTAAAAAAGCCTGCGTTTGTTTCGGAAGGGAACGTGACGTATGAAATTCAGCTGTAAACAATCGGAAATCAATGAAGCACTTGCTAATGTTTCAAGAGCTGTTCCGCAGAAATCTCCTATACCTGCACTGGAGGGCGTAAAGCTGTACCTGAACAGAAATACTCTGGAGCTGACAGGCTATGACCTTGAGCTCGGTATTCAGACAAAGATTGATGTAAACTCCGATGATATCGGTGAGTGTATCCTCAACAGCAAGCTTTTCGGCGAAATCATCAGAAAGATGCCGTCCGAAACTATCGAAATCGAAATCGACGACAGCCTCACTACCACTATCAGAGGCTTTAATGCAGAGTATAAAATCCTTGCAATGCCTGCTGACGAGTACCCTTCTATCCCTGACTACGATACAGGCGACAACTTTACTATCCCTCAGCCTATGCTGAAAAATATGATTAACCAGACTATTTTCGCTGTTGCAGTTGTTGACAACAAGCCTATCCTTATGGGCGAGCTGTTCGATATCCTCGACTACAACTTCAATCTCGTTGCAATCGACGGCTACAGACTTGCTGTAAGAAGCGAAAAAATCGAGTCGGACAACCACTACCACTTCGTTGTAAAGGCTAAAGCTCTTTCCGAGGTTTCAAAGCTCCTCAAGGACGACGACAAGGAAACTGTTACAATGCACGTTTCAAAGAAGCATATCACTTTCGAAATCGGCAAGTATATGCTGTTCTCACGTCTTCTCGAGGGCGATTTCCACAACTACAAGGGCTCTATCCCTGCTAACCATAACAGCGAGGTTATCCTCAATACAAGAGAGTTTATTTCGGCACTTGAAAGATGTATGCTCCTTATCAATGAAAAGGCTAAGGCTCCTGTAAAGTGCGTGTTCCGTGACGGCAAGGTAAAGATTTCCTGCTCAACAGCGCTTGGTAAGCTGGTTGATGAAATGGACGCAGATACAGCAGGTCCATCAGTAGAAATCGGGTTCAATTGCCGATATCTGCTGGATGCACTGAAGGCAACGGAATCTGATAAGGTAAAGCTCCAGCTTAACGGCGGACTCTCACCAATGAAGATAGTTCCACTTCAGGGCAACGCGTATACATTCCTTGTTCTGCCGATGAGACTCAAAGCTGAATAATAATTAATTCGGAATGCGGAATTCGTAATTCGGAATTAAAACAACTGATTGCGTTTGTACTGCTCTATTACTAAAATTAAAAAGGATTTATTATGGATAATAATGTTAAAATTACTACTGAATTTATCAAGCTTGACCAGCTTCTGAAATTCGCAGGTGCTGTTGCTATCGGCTCGGAGGCAAAGGAGCTTATCCTTGATGGTCAGGTTATGGTGAACGGTGAAGTTTGCACCATGCGCGGTAAGAAAATCCGCGGCGGTGATGTTGTAACTATAAACGGACAGGATATTTCTGTAGAATAATAACAAATAGTATATAATAAAAGGAGTTTTCCGTGGTAATTAACCGCATAAATGTCGATGGATACAAAAATCTCGAAAATATTTCGCTTGACCTCGACCCAAAAATGAATATTATCTGCGGCGAAAATGCTCAGGGAAAAACCAACCTGATTGAAGCAATATGGCTTTGCAGCGGCTGCCGTTCGTTCCGTGGCACCCGTGACAAGGATTTTATCGGCTTCGAAAAGGACTCGGCTGAGGTTGAGATGACCTTTACCGATGCTGTTCGTCAGCAGGAAATAAAATTCGCTGTAAACAAGGGCGCTCTGAAGGATAAGCTGGTCACTCTCAACGGTGTGAAGCTGCCCCTTCTATCGAAGCTTTTCGGCACCTTCAAATGCGTGGTTTTCACTCCCGAAGACCTGAACCTCATCAAAGGCTCGCCCGATGTGCGCAGAACTTTCGTTGATATGTCAATTGCGCAGGTGAAACATTCCTACGTCAACGCGCTCAACAAGTATAACCAAATCCTTTTTCAGCGCAATGCTCTGCTGAAAACCCTTTCGGCAGGCTACGGCGATACAAGTGCTCTCGACATCTGGGACGAACAGCTTGCTAAGGCAGGTGCTTATATATCTGTATTAAGATATACTTATAGTAAAATTCTTGATAAATATACCTCTCAGTTGTACGCTAAAATCACTGACCGCAGGGAAATTTTCAACCTTTTTTACCGTTCAACTGTCTACGGCAAAACTTTGGCAGGGCGTACTGACTATGAGGGGGAGCTTGCAAATGAGTATCTGGAGAAGCTGAAAGGCTCGCTGCAGAACGATATACGTGCAGGCTTTACAACAATCGGTATACACCGTGACGATCTGGAGTCCTATGTGAACGGAATGGACGTGCGCTATTTCGGCAGTCAGGGACAGTCACGCTCGGTTGCACTTTCAATGAAGCTTGCCCACGCAAGAGTCCTGAAAGCGGAGCAGGGTGAGTACCCCGTAATTCTGCTGGATGACGTGCTGTCGGAGCTTGACCCAAAAAGACAGCAGTTCGTGCTGAACAATATCGACGGTATGCAGGTTATCATAACCTGCTGTGACAGCAGACCCGTGACAGAAATGAAAGAGGGCAAGGTGTTCACAATGAAAAACGGAAAAGCAGGTGAGTGAGTGTATATCCATCTCGGCGAGGAAACAACTGTAAGAGGGAGAGAAGTTATCGGAATATTCGATATCGAAAATACCTCAATCAGTAAGCATACAAAGGAATTCTTCACGAAAGCTGAGAAGAATAAATGGGTTGAGTACGTCAATTTCGAAATGCCGAAAAGCTTTGTGGTGTGCGAAAAGGACGGCGAGGATACAGTTTATATCTCCCCGATTTCAGCTGCAACACTCAAAAAAAGAATAGATAAACAAAGAAACCCAAAATAACGGGTTTCCAAAGGGAACTTGTTCCCTTTGGTAGGGGTCAAGGGGGCAACGCCCCATTGTCGCAAACAAACTTGTTTGTTTTGAGCAGAAGAGCGAAATTTCCTAACAGCAGCAAAGCTGCTGCTATTCTATCCTTACAAAATAAATTATGAAATAGAAAACAATTGCGTATTAGTAATTAATAATTACGAATTAAACATTACGAATTACGCATTAAATTTGGAGGTAAGGTAATGTCAGAAAACCTGAACACACTAAATCAGAACTATGACGAAAACCAAATTCAGGTCCTTGAAGGACTTGAAGCGGTAAGAAAACGTCCCGGTATGTATATAGGTTCAACAGGCCCGAAGGGTCTGCATCACCTCGTTTACGAAATCGTGGACAACGCTATCGATGAAGCTCTGGCAGGCTATTGCTCACAGATTACAGTTGATATTTTGGAATGCGACGTAATCCGTGTTTCCGACAACGGACGTGGTATCCCTACTGGTATCCACCCAACAGAAAAAATTTCCGCTGCAACGGTTGTTTATACAATCCTTCACGCAGGCGGTAAGTTCGGCGGCGGCGGTTATAAGGTTGCAGGCGGTCTCCACGGCGTTGGTGCATCTGTTGTAAACGCACTTTCCGAGTGGCTTGAATTAACCGTAAAGGACGGTAAGAATATTCACTTCCAGCGCTTCCACAACGGCGGTCACTACGA
>JAFTWI010000113.1 GCA_017465345.1 Oscillospiraceae bacterium | reverse complement strand
GAAGCCTTCCTTTGCGGACTCCTCCTGAAGCTGTGCATTTTCTTCCTTTGCCTTGTCGATATTCAGGATAGTGTAAAGCTCCTTCATATCCTTTCTGTATCCTTCAAGCTCAACTCTGAGTTCGTCAAGTAATAACATTGTATTTCCTCCTGTATGTGATAAATTATTTAATTTACTTTGTATTTTCAGTCCCTACAGTCTTTGCGCCTTTTTTCTTCATATACTTGATAGGCTTCAGCTTTGACTGATAGAACTGCTGAGCGCTGTAAAGCCCCGAATAACCCGAAAGCATATAGCTTATTGCAATTGCCAGTGCGTAGTAGGCAAGTCCGCCTGCACCGAAAAGCTCAATGCTGAGAATAATTGTTGCAAATGGGCAATTCGTTACACCGCAGAAAACCGCCAGCAGACCAACTGCCGCACCGAAGCTTGGGTCGAGTCCAAGCAGTCCGCCGAAGAAGCAGCCGAAGGTTGCTCCCGTGAAGAAGCTGGGGACAATTTCTCCGCCCTTGAAGCCTGCGCCGAGGGTCAGTGCCGTGAAAAGAATTTTCAAAGCGAAAGCAAACGGCGAAGCCTCGCCATTAAAAGCACGTTCGATAACGTCCATACCTGCACCGTTGTAATCAGTTGTGCCAAGAAGCAGAGTAAGCACAATTACTATCGCACCACCTACTGCAACTCGTATATAATCATTCTTAATATACTTTCTGTATAATTGTCTTATCTTTTTCATTGCAAAACAGAACAGTATACTTACCGCTGCACTGCAAATTCCAAGAATTACGACCCTGAGCATATCAGGAGCAGAATCTCCGTTGAAAGACGGAATTCCGCTTACAATGAAAGACTCAGGCTTTACCTCAAGGGAACGTGCAATGAAAGATGCCGTAACACCCGAAACCATACACGGAACAAGCGCCGAATACTGAGCCGCCGCTACAATTGTAACCTCAACCGCAAAAACAGCCGCCGCAACAGGTGTACCAAACAGTGCCGAAAAGCCGGCCGCCATACCGCACATAATCATTGTTGCCGTATCTTTCTTATCCATACGGAACCATTTTGCTAAAGGCGAAGCAAGGCTTCCTCCGATTTGCAGAGCCGCACCCTCACGTCCCGCAGAACCGCCTGTCAGATGTGTAAGAAAGGTTGCCACAAAAATCAGCGGCGCAAGCTTTGCCGAAACCTTTGCATCGGAGCGTGCTCCCTTGATGATATTGTTTGTGCCGGGGTCCTGCGAAAGGCCGAGAAATCTGTACAGAAAAACTATAAGCAGACCCGCAACGGGAAGTGCGAAGATTATCGCCCTGTTTTCGGTGCGGAAATTTGTCGCAATAGAAAGTGCGTGGTGAAAGGCAATTCCCACAAATCCAACCAAACAGCCGATTATGACCGCAATTGCAAACCATTTTACAAAGCCCTTCAAAAGCTGGAAATAGTTATGTGCTTCTTTTTTAAAAGTTGTTTCAACAGCTGATGTCGCCCCGTTTGTATTTGTTTCCGAGACTTTTTCAGACATTTTTGATATCCCCTTATCCTTTAAGTTCCTTAATTTTCAAGCATGAGCAGAATTTCTCTCAGCAGCTTGCACGCTACAGCTGTAGAAACTCCGCTTGGGTCATACTGTGGTGAAAGCTCGTTTATGTCAGCACCAACAATGTTCAGCCCCTTCAGCTTCAGTACAGCTTCAAGCAGTTCCATAAACTGAACTCCGCCAGCCTCGGGAGTGCCCGTGCCGGGGAAGATTGATGGGTCCATAACGTCCATATCTATGGTCAGATATACGTTTTTACCCTGCAAGTCCTCAACAGCCTTTTCAATGCCGTCGAGATCAAACTTGTTCATCTTTGTATGTTCAGCCGCGAACCTGAATTCCTCACGCTCTCCGCTTCTTATGCCAAACTGGTAGATGTGACCGTCGCCAACCATTTCCCAGCAGCGACGCATTACGCAGGCATGGGATTTCTTTACCCCAAGGTAATCGTCACGCAGGTCGGCGTGTGCATCAAATTGTATAATATATAAATCTTTATACTTGTTGTATACAGCCGTAACCGCACCCAGCGTTACCGAGTGCTCACCGCCAAGCATAAACGGACGCTTTCCGTCAGCGAGGATTTCCGCCGTAAGCTCCTCAATCTGAGCAAGAGCCGTGTCAACGTTGCCGATGCAAAGCTCAGGGTCGCCTGCGTCAAAGATTGCGTAGTCAAGTAAATCCTTGTCCTGATAAGGCGAGTAGGTTTCAATCCCGAAGCTTTCACTGCGGATAGCCTTGCTTCCGAAGCGTGTGCCTGGGCGGTATGAGGTTGTGCTGTCGAATGGTGCACCGAAAATAACCGTTTTCGCTGCCTCGTATTCGCAGTCACAGCCTATAAAAGCATTTCTTTCAATCTGCATTGTTTAATAAATCCTTTACATAGTTTGGTATCGCAAAACAGCCCTTATGCAGTTCCGTATTATAGTAACGTGTTTTCAGACCGAGGCTGTTCCACTTTTCAATATCCGCAGTGAGCGGGTCAATCGCCTTTGAAGCGAAGCCAAAAAGCCAGTGTCCCGACGGATAGGTAGGAATGTGTGCCTGATAGACTCTGCACACGTCGAAAAATTCATTTATACGCTTGTGTGCTCTCTGCATAGCTTTTGCATCATCAGCATAGTAAGGACTCTCGTGCTGATTTACGAGGATACCCTTTTCGGTAAGCGCATTGAAGCAGTTTCCGTAGAATTCACTTGTGAAAAGACCCTCACCCGGACCGAAGGGGTCGGTGCTGTCAACGATTATCAAATCGTAGCAGTTTTCCTTTCTGCGCACGAAACGCAGACCGTCATCATAAACAATATTAACCCTCGGGTCATCAAGACTGCAGGCTGTCTGCTGTAAAAATTCCTTGCTGACCTCTACAACACGCTCGTCAATCTCGACCATATCTATATGTTCAATCGTGTCATATCTTGCAAGCTCACGGACAGTTCCGCCGTCGCCTGCGCCGATAACGAGAACATTCTTTATTTCGGGATTTGAAGCCATAGCAACGTGAGTAATCATTTCGTGATAGATGAACTCGTCCTTTTCGGTAAGCATCATCAGCCCGTCAAGAGTGAGAAAACGTCCGAATTCCCTGCACTCAAAAACATCAATTCTCTGAAACTCGCTCTGCTCGCTGTGAAGCTGTCTGTCAACACGGATTGACATCTTCACATCGGGAGTATGCGGTTCGCTGAACCATAAATCCATAGCTTTAAATCCTTTCTCAAATTTATTTTTTCACGGCATGTTCAACCGTCTCAACAATCTCCATAGCCTTTGCCTTGATTTCCACACGGTTATCCTTGTAGTAAATGCGAAGGCAGATAATAGACGCAACCAGCCACATTGCTGCTGCCGCGAAGCCCGTCACGATAAGTGCTGTGCTTGCATCATGAGCAACTGTAAGCACTGAAACAATAACCATAACCAGTGCCAGTGATGCCGTAACAAGGCCCCATATAAGGTAAGACCTGCTCTTTATCGCCTTGTAATTTCTGTCGTAGTAGTCCTTCATAACAAATCCTCCCGTCAGATAATCACCTTGATATTTTCTATTTCCATATCCTCAGTACCCGTCATCATACAGCCTCTCTCCTTGGAGTAGCGGATATACGCAAGAATTTCCTCCGTAATCCTCTCACCTGGGGCAAGTATCGGAATACCGGGTGGATAGCACATTACAAACTCACCGCTGATTTTCCCTGCACTTTTGTCAATCGGCATGGAAATCTGTTCACCGTAGAAAGCCTCCTGCGGAGAAAGCACAACCTGCGGGTTGATGTATTCGTGGTCAAGCATACCCGTCTTATCCTTAGCAAAACGGCGCTTGATTTCAGCCAGTGCGGAAACAAGTCTTTCAATATCCTTCCACATATCCCCTGCGGAAATGTACGCAAGGATATTACCAATATCACCGAATTCAATCTGAATATCATAATTGTCACGGAGATAATCGTAAACCTCAATACCCGCAAGACCTATATCACGGGTGTGCACCGAAAGCTTGGTGCGGTCAAAATCGTATATATCATCACCATTGATAAGCTCGTCAGCAAATGCGTAATAACCGCCGATTTTGGAGATTTCCTCCCTCGCATAAGCGGCATTGTTCATGGCTTTTTCCACAATTTCCTTGCCGTGCAAAGCAAGGTTACGTCTCGAAATATCCAGCGATGACATCAGCAGATAGGAGCCGCTTGTTGTCTGAGTCAGATTTATTACAGCACGAACTCTGCCCTCGGTTACGCCGAATTTTTCAGCATTGTTTCCGATAAGCAGGAAGCTGCTCTGTGTAAGTGAGCCGCCCGACTTGTGCATTGAAACCGCCGCCATATCGGCACCAGCTGCCATAGCTGAAATCGGGAGATTTTCCCCGAAGTAAAGATGTGTACCATGTGCCTCATCGACGATAACAGTCATTCCGTGGGAATGGGCAAGTTCGGTAATTCTTTTCAAATCCGAACAGATTCCATAGTAGGTCGGGTTGTTCACGAAAACCGCCTTTGCGTCGGGGTTTTCAAGGATAGCCTTTTCCACGTCCTTAACGCTCATCCCCAGAGGAATACCCAGCTTTTCGTTTACCCCTGGATTGACATAAACGGGGATTGCGCCGCTGAGAATAAGTGCATTGATAGCGCTTCTGTGTACGTTTCGGGGCATAATGATTTTCTCCCCCGCCTTACAGACGGAGAGCACCATTGACTGCACCGACGAGGTTGTACCCCCAACCATAAAAAAGCAGTAAGCCGCTCCGAACGCCTCTGCCGCAAGCTCCTCAGCTTCCTTGATAACGGAAGTAGGGTGGCAGAGATTATCCAGCGGCTTCATAGAATTTACATCAACGGAAAGACAGGTTTTCCCGAGAAATTCCGTCAGCTCGGGATTGCCCTTTCCGTGCTTGTGACCCGGTACATCAAAGGGCACAACCCTTGCGTCACGGTATTTCAAAAGCGCGTCATAAATCGGCGCTCTGTGCTGGTCAAGCATTTTCATCATTCCTTTTCAGCGTGATATCAGCCGTCCTTGACGAGAATCCATTCATTGCGGGCAGGCTGGTATTCGTAATAATCCTTGCCGTCGACGGAAATCGCATACATACCGAACAGTTTGTCTGCGTTTTCTCCTGCAGGCACACGCCACGAATAAACATAGACCTTTACATCGTCAATAACCATAGTATTTTCTTCTGAAAGGAAGTCAGTTTCGGTATCATATCCCTTACCAACGAGAAAGTTAACCATATTTGATTGTGCAACACTGGAGGAAATTTCGGAAACAGGCTTTTCATTGCAGGCAGTAAGACAGACTACAGCTGTCATCATTACCGCCGCAAGCATCGTTTTAGCTATGTTTTTCATATGCGTCACCTCTTCTTAATAGATGTTCATACCGCTGAAAATTTCAATCATCTCACGTCTTAAAGAGTCATTGATTTCAAGTCTCTTCTTAGGCGCAAGCTCATAAGTGTCTGTATTGAAAAGATAATTCTGGAGGAAAATCTCCTTAATCATCATCTTTGTGTGGAAAATATTAGACTGATAAACATTCACATCAACAGCGTCATAACGCTCCAGAGTTTCCTTTGCAATATAGTCCTGAATGGATGTGATATCGTGGTCGATAAACAGCTTCTTGCCCTTTTCGTCACGGGTAAAGCCTCTTACACGGTAGTCGATAGTAATGATATCCGAATCGAAACTGCCGATGAGGTAATCCAGCGACTTCAGCGGAGTAATTGTTCCGCAGGTTGAAACGTCAATATCAACCCTGAAAGTTGTGATTTCGTTATCGGGGTGGAATTCGGGATAGGTATGCACCGTAAGATGGCTCTTGTCAAGATGCCCAGCAAGGCTCTGCTTTTCAGGCGTTCTCATATTACAGGACTCGTCGATTTCATCAGCGTCCAGATGCTCCTCCGAAACAAGCAGTGTAACCGAAGCACCCTGAGGCTCGTAGTCCTGCTTGGAAATATTAAGGACGTGCGCACCAATCATCTCCGTAACGTCGCAAAGAATTTTTGTCAGACGGTCGGAGTTGTACTGTTCGTCAATGTATTTTATATAATCCTGCTGCTCTCT
>JAFTWI010000013.1 GCA_017465345.1 Oscillospiraceae bacterium | reverse complement strand
ATAACAGCGACTCTGTTTGTGTGACCGTCAAGGACATAATCTGGCATCAGTGAACGTACAACTGCGGTAAAGCTTCCGTAAACAGTAACAGTTTTTTTAGCTATTGCACCATCAAGATAACCGTCAGCATATCCTTGTTCATAACCTTGCACATAGCTGCTGTTATCTGTAATATTTGTCATAATAGTATTATTTACACTCTCACTAACCGTCGTTTCCGTAACCGAATTATCATTCTGTGTACAGCCGCACAGGAGAAGTGCCGCTGTGATTATTGCGTAAAGTTTTTTCATAGTACAAAACCCCTTCTGTCATGTTACCTTAATAGTACCACTACAAAAGGGGTTTTTCAACAATTGTACCACATTGTAAAAATTTGTAACCAAAATGCAACCGCTTACACATTCGTACTCCCAAACCCGCCGACTCTCTCACCGTCAGCCTCGTCATCAACGGTTATCCCAAACGGCAGGAATACGCCCTGTGCAAATCCCTTCCCACGTTCAAGGGACAACGCCTTGCCGTGACGTCCGTCATTTGTAACCTTGATCATGATATGTCCCTCGTTTGCCGCGTTGTAATAATCAGCGTCGATAATTCCAACGGTGTTGTCCAGCTGCAAGCGGAACTTGAAACCCAGACCGCTTCTCGGATAGATATTTAGCACCCACCCGTCAGCAATTTTCGCACGGATACCCGTAGGGATAAGCATACCCTCGCCAGCTCCAAGGCTGATTCCGTCAGGCAGACAGAAGTCGTACCCCGCCGACCCCGCAGTAGCACGTACAGGCAACGGGATAGCCTCATAAATTTCCTTTATCTTATCTTCGGTGCAGTCGGGAAAATTCTTGCTCCAATCCGCCATAAACTGCCCGAAGCTAACCTTTTCGAATTTTGCGATACGTTCCATATTATCACCTCGTATACCATTATATTGTATTTGTCCTAACTTGTCAATCTATGGTTTTAGTGCAATATTCACATCGGGGTAATTCAAAATGCGAGTGTGATATGTTCAAAGAGGCGATAATTTGCAGGAAAGTCAAAAAAAGCTTGCAAAAAAACGTGGATTGTATTATTATATAAAATAGACTGCAAAGAAAAAATGTGTGCGTACGAAAAACAACTGTATTTTGTGACGATACAATTTCGGAATATTGCATATAATGTTAATAAGAGAATTTATAATATAGTTTGAAAGGGAAGAAATGGTTATGAAGCTTACAGAAATGAGTAAGGAACAGCTTTCCGCGTTCAAGGCGGAGTGCGAAAAGGAGTATGAGGCATACAAGGCAAAGGGTATGAAGCTCGATATGTCCAGAGGTAAGCCCGGTGCTGACCAGCTTGACATTGCAATGCCTATGTTTGACGTGTTCACAAACTCCGCAAGTATGATTGCTGACGATGGTACAGACTGCCGTAACTACGGTATGCTGACAGGTATTCCTGATGCAAAGAAGCTTTTTGGTGAGCTTCTCGGTGTTGGTACAGATGAAATTATCATCGGCGGTAACTCCAGCCTTTCCCTTATGTACGATACAGTTGCAAGAGCTGTTACACACGGTGTTTACGGCAGTGAAAAGCCTTGGGGCAAGTGTGAAAAGGTAAAGTTTCTCTGTCCTGCACCAGGTTATGACAGACACTTCGCAATCTGTGAAACTTTCGGCATCGAAATGATTACAGTGCCGATGAAGAACGATGGCCCTGATATGGATATGGTTGAAAAGCTCGTTGCTGAGGACGAAGCAATCAAGGGTATCTGGTGTGTACCACTCTACTCCAACCCTGATGGAATTGTTTACTCCGACGAAACAGTAAGACGCTTTGCAAACCTTTCTCCAAAGGCTAAGGACTTCAGAATTTTCTGGGATAACGCTTACTGCGTGCATTACCTAAAGGACGCTCCGGACCGTATCCTCAACATTCTTGACGAGTGCAAGAAGACAGGCAAGGAAGATATGGTGTTCATTTTCGCTTCAACTTCCAAGATTTCCTTCCCAGGCGCAGGCGTTGCAGTAATGGCAGGCTCCGTGAACAACATCAATCAGATTGCCGCACTTATGGGTATCCAGTGCATCAGCTACGATAAAATCAACCAGCTTCGTCACGTGAAGTATTTCAAGGATATGGACGGAATTATGGCTCACATGGCTAAGCACAAGGCAATCCTCGCACCAAAGTTCAATATGGTTCTCGATATGCTTGACAAGGAAATCGGTGAGCTTGGTATCCTCGAATGGAATAAGCCAAACGGCGGTTACTTTGTATCTGTCAACACACTTGACGGCTGTGCAAAGAGAACAGTTCAGCTTTGTAAGGAAGCAGGTGTTGTCCTCACAGGCGCAGGTGCAACCTTCCCATATGGCAAGGACCCAGCTGACAAGAACATCAGAATTGCTCCTACTTACCCACCGGTAAGCGAGCTTGAACAGGCAATGAATATCTTCTGTATCAGTCTTAAGCTTGCTTCCGCTGAGAAGCTTCTCGAAGCATAAATAAAGCAAAACGGTATCCCGCAAAAGTCGGGATACCGTTTTTCAGTTATCAGTTAAATTCATGCATTGTGCTTTCAGCAATGCGGTGCAGCTCTTCTTCGGTGCGGATTTTGTTGCTGTTCTTCAGTACAGCTCCCTGAACGTAATCGGGAAGCGACGCAAAGTAAATCTTTGCCGTTTCACAGCTGCCAAGCAGGCTGTCGAGATTTTCATACTTATTCATAAACCCTACTTCCTTTCACAGAAATAGGGTTTGCGTTTTTTCTGAAATTATTCAGGTTCATATAAATTCCACGTCGAAAGCAAATCGGGATTTGCAACGACCTCACCTGTTGAATGAAGCTTGTACTCTCCTTTGGGAGCAATCTTTACATTTCTCAAATCAGGTGGCAGAGTATATTCCTCACCATCTTGTTTAAAAAAGGTAATTCCATTTTTTCTGTCAGCGGAAATTATTTTGCCGTAAAACTGCTTGCGTTCGATAAGCTGTTCATCGTGAGTGTAATAAGTAATTCCCACAAGAATATTTTTACCGATTATGTTTTTATATGTAATCATTGTATCACCTTTACCAGATAAACGGAATGAGTCTGTATTTCACTTTTTTCTTATAGTCAGCGTAACCTTCAAGTCCCTTTTCCAGCACTTCTTCTTCGTTTCTGATGCGCTTAACAACCAGGAAAGGCTGAGCAAGAAAAATTACAAATCCGATACCTGAGCCAAGCACCAGCGGGAATGACAGGAACAGCAGGGTTGTTGCAAAATACATAGGGTGACGGACAATACCATAAAGTCCTGTGTCAATGACCTTCTGATTTTCCTGTATCTCGACAGTTCTTGAAAGATATGTATTTTCACGCATAACCTCAGCGTACAAGCCATAAGATACAAGAAGGAGCACCGACCCGAAAATCGTTACCCACAATGGCAGGTATGTAAGCTGAAAACGGTAGTCCAGCGCTGAAACAATAAATCCGACAATAAAAAGTATCAGTGACAGCGATACAACCTTTTTTTGCTCACTTTCGTTTTCGTTTGTGTTCAGGCGTTTTTCCAGCAGTTCAGGGTTTCTTATCCAAAGCCAGCCGCCAAGCAGAAACATAGGCACAAACAGCAGCAGAATAAACAGCCAGCCGTTTGAATAGTTCATCGTGCCTGCGGGGAGAAAGAGCATTATTCCCACAAGAACAAGTCCTGATGCAAATTTTATAATTGCATTTTTCAACAGCTTCATATCCATTTCAAGCACCCCTCAGACTATAAAATTCCGAACTTCCTCTGCACGAGCCTTGCCCATATCGTAGCCCATCTGCCATGTTTCACGAAGCACCTTGGTGTCGCTCTCAAAGCTGTCAAGCTTGTATTCGGGACGGAAAATAATTGCCTTGCCGCGTCTTTCAAGCTCGTTGCAGAATTCAATCTGCTTGTTGTAAATCTTGTGGCGTGCAAGAAGAAGCATTTCAATCTGCGGATATTTTTTCTTTATAAGCTGACTCATTACTACGTTGCCCTTGCCGCATTTTTTCACAAACCCCTCAGGCTGAGTAAGAATGATTACTACCCTTGAACAGCCGTCTTTCAGTGCCTGCTTTACGGCAATCGGTGAAGCGAGTCCGCCGTCAAAATAAGGCGTGTCATTAATCATTATAGCAGGGAAATATCCGGGGATTGCACAGCTTGCACGGAGAAAATTAAAGTCCTCGTTATCCTCCATTGCGTCAAGATATTCGGGTTTGCCTGTAAGAGCGTTTGTTACACCCACAAGGCATTTGCCTTTATACTGACGGAAAGTTTCGTAGTCAAATGGAATATGCTGCTGAGGAATTTCACCGTATACGAAATCAAGCCCGAAGAGACTTTTGTGTTTTTTGTAGTTGCCTGCCCCAATGTAGCGCTTGTCATTGCGGAATTTATCCATAATTTCAAGGTTTCTTCCGAATTGCTTGGAAACGTAGGAAACCCCGTTGGAAATACCTGCAGAAACACCTACAACATAAGGAAATTCAATACCTTCTTCAAGGAAAGCGTCCATAATTCCTGCGGAGTAAATTCCGCGGAACGTGCCGCCTTCCAGTACAAGTCCTGTCATAAGAGTGATGCTCCTTTCGAATGCTTTTATCCGTCTTGCGGAAAGTAAAATTATATGCTATAATGTAGAAAAACAATTGGAGGTGTCAAAGTGAAAAATAAGGTTCTTGTAACAACTCTTGCAATCTGTACAGCCGTGTGCACGGTTATTGCCGATTATGCCTACACGGGAGAAGTGTACGATGAACGCAGAGCTGAAATTGAACGTTATGAACAGCTTGACGCCGACCCTAACAGACTTTACTGCGGTTATACCATTGAACAGCTTGGCGAGGGTTACGAAACTCCCGAGTCGGTTTTCGGTATGGTCAGCATTGACGTGCCGATTATAAACCAGTTTCCCGAGCTGCCTGTCGGCTGTGAAATCACCAGCGCAACAGCGGTTTTGCAGTATCTTGGTTTTGATGTTGACAAAATTTATATGACTGAAAACTATCTCACTTGTGATGATAATTTTACATACGATGAAAATATGGTTTCTCACGGTCCCGACCCGTACAAGGTTTTTGCGGGAGACCCGTATGACTGGGGTTATGGTTGTTTTGCACCTGTAATTGAGCAATCGCTTAACACGTTCTTTTCTCATCACGACCCTGACTATGAAGCGCTGTCCCTTGAAAATATCAATGAAGCAGACATCGAAAAGCTTCTTAATGAGGGTGTGCCGATGATTGTGTGGGCAAGCAGAGGAATGAAGCCCTACAAATATCGTGAGCCTGCAACATGGCTTCTCAACGATACAGGGGAGGAGTTTACTTGGATAGGCAACTCCCATACCCTCGTGCTTTGCGGATATGACAGCAATTGCTATTACTTTATGGACTGCGACGACAAAACTGAAATCACAGCCTACTCAAAGGAAAGCTTCCTTAATCGCTTTGAAGAAAACGGAAGCCAGTGTATTGTTGTCAAGATTAATGGCTAAGCCATTTCGGGGTAGTAGATAAGCGCCATTACACGGTAAAGCCAGAGGCATACCACATCAATTGAAAATGCGAATGTAACAGCCCAGATTACTGCAATCAAGGGCTGTTTTTTTATTGCAAACTCCTTTTCAGGAGCAGGTGCCTTCATTCCTTTCGGAGCCTTGTTGTCACGTATCGTAGCTGTTCCGAATGCCCACAGGCATATTGCGGCGTGAACGAGAATACCTGCAATGAGCAGGTACATACTCCAGCCGTAAAAGCTGATAAAAAGGCGCAGAAGTTCAATTCCGAAAACGCAGATAATGTTCACAGGAACAGTTTTGCAGAAGCTTAAATCAGTCTTTGTTATGAGAGTAAAAATAAGCAGGAAAATCGGTGCAACAACAGCGTTGAGAAGAACAAGCTGTATAAAGCTTCCGATTAAGCTTGCACAGAAAAGAGAGTAGAACTGCATAGGGAACATATCCCACAGTATCAGCCACACAATCGCAAACACAACCGAGCCGATTGACGCATATATCTTATGTTTAAGGTCGAAGTAGTTATCAATTTTATTGAACAAGTTTAATCAGCCTTTCGTTTTTCTGTTTCATTGGTTGTTTTATTGTTCTGTATAAACGTCCAAACCGCAACCGAAATGATTACCACATACCCGATAATACTCATCGGCACGGGTATCTGTCCGAACAGGAAGAACCCTGCAATTGCCGCGAAGATAACCTGTGAGTAGTCATAAACCGAAACCTCTTTCGCAGGTGCAAAGGAGTATGCTCCCGTGATGGTAAACTGTCCGCCTGCCGCAAAGAGTCCAGCAAGGAGAAGTATTCCCAGCTGTAATGCTGACATAGGCTGGAAGCCTGCAATCATAATCGGCAGAGTTACAAGACAGGAAAAAAGAGAGAAGCAGAACACTATAACAGGTCCTTTTACTTTCCGCTGACCCATATAGCGTACAAAAGTGTACGCCGCACCTGCCGCTACACCGCCGAGAAATCCAACCAGTGACGGGATAAGCTCCATGTTTGAAAATGTTGGGCGGATTATAAACAGACTGCCTATAAAGGCTATCACAACTGCAATAATCTGCTTGGGAGAAGCTTTTTCTTTAAGAATGAATATTGAGAAAATCACCGCAAAGAAGGGGGACAGCTTGTTCAGCATCGAAGCGTCCGCAAGAGCAAGCTTGTCTATTGCATAGAAGTTGCAGAGTATGCCTACTGTTCCGCAAAGCGCACGCATAAGCATTGCCACTCGGCAACCTTTGGGTATAGTTATTGATGTATGCGTTTTTGCCAGTGTTACTGCCGCAAAAATTGCTGCCACAAAATTGCGGAAGAAGCTTTTCTGCACAGGCGGCAAATCGCCCGACAAACGCACGCAGGCGTTCATTCCCGTAAAGAAAAGCGCTGAAAGAATTATCAGCAGTACCGCAGTGTTTTTTCTGCTTAATTTAAGCAAATGAAACCGACCTTTCAGAATTTCAATAAGTGGCTTGCCACGTCATTTAACGTGGCAATGGGTAGCTTAGCCTTAGAGGCGAGGGGACATCTTGCCTAAGTTATTTTGCAGACCATATTCTGCAGAAGGTCTGCATCACCTTTGTCATATCAATCGGCTTTGTGAGATGTCCGTTCATGCCGCATTCAACGGATTTTTTCATATCCTCGTCAAATGCGTTTGCTGTCATTGCAATAATCGGCACAGTAAATGCGTCAAGCCTGTCCGTATTACGGATTTGCTTTGTAGCTTCGATACCGTCCATAACAGGCATACGGATATCCATAAGAATTGCATCGTAGTAATTTTCCTCGGAAGCGCAGAACTTTTCAACAGCCTCCTGACCGTTTTCAGCAAGCTCAGCTGTGATACCCTCCGCTTCAATGAGAGTGCGCGCGATTTCGCTGTTAAGCTCATCGTCTTCAACAATGAGGATACGCTTTGAAGTGAAATCAACCTCACCTGAACATCCGCAGCCATTGTCCTCTGGCTCTTCGGTAATTTTCATCGGAATTGTGAAGAAGAATTCCGAGCCTATGCCGACAGCGCTGCGCACCTCAAGCTTGCCACCGAGAAGCTGAACAAGATTACTGCTTATAGCAAGTCCGAGACCTGTACCACCGTATTTTCTTACGGTGTCTGTGTCAGCCTGCTCAAAGTTGTTGAAGATTTTGCTGAGGTTTTCTTCGCTGATGCCGATACCAGTATCCTTGACGGAGAAGGAAATGCTTACGGAATCACCGTCCTTGTTGAGCACTTCATTTACCTTGAAGTGGATACCGCCCGAGCTTGTGAATTTAACTGCATTGCCAAGAATATTAACGAGTATCTGATTGAGCTTGAGCGGGTCGCCCAGAAGATGGCAGTGCTCAATTTTGTTTTCAACTCTCAGCCATATACCCTTGTTATCAGTCTGAACCCTTATCATCGTATCAATCTGATTGATAAGCTCGTTGAGGTTAAGATAGGTTTCCTCAGTAGTCATTTTACCGCTTTCAATTCGTGACATATCGAGAATATCATTTATAAGTGAAAGCAGATAATGTGAGGAGCTGTCAATCTTTTTCAGGCATTCCATAGTTGCGGGTGCAACATTATCCGAGGACATAGCTATGGCAGTCATACCGATAATAGCGTTCATAGGAGTTCTGATTTCGTGGGACATTTTTGAAAGGAATTCACTCTTTGCACGGCTTTCACGGGATGTTTTGGACTTAGAAATGTAGGCGGAAATAATCTTTGTCAGTTCACACAGACAAGCAACCATACCCTCATCGTTTGTTTTCTCATGAAGCTCGTAAACAATAACACCCGTAATAATGTCATTATCAGTCATAGGTACCGAGTACGATGTCCCCTCGGAAGCAATTTTTCCATGGTCCTGTGCTGCTTCTCTTTCAAAAGCAGCTGTATCAGTCAGTTTGTATTGAATTCCGATAAAGCGGTTTTCGAATTCAGTATATGCAGATTTACCCGAAACATAATTCTTCATTTCAATCGGAGCCATGTCAAGAGCATTCCACTGCATATCGAGTCTTACAGTGTAGTAATCCTTGTTCATGCTGAAAATGAGGATACGGTCCATACCAAGCATACGTCCCGCCTTTTTCATAAATACTTCAAGAGCAATTCGGATATCGTCCGTTTTTTCAAAAATGTTAAACGCAAAGGAAATAATATCCGTTACCTCTTCAAGTTTTACGTTGCCGAACGGAAGAAATTTATGTGGGCCGACATTCTTGAAGTCATTGACAAAATTCGGCTTATCGGTTACTTCGTCAGCAAATACAATTCCTCCGAATTCGTCACGGAACTTAAACGCTGCCGCAGAAGCAAACCTTGTTTTAAGCTTTGAGGAAGACAGCGGTTCGCTGTATATACGCAGGTATGCTCCAACAACGCTTTCAATTTTTATATTTTCGTTATTATATATCGAAGCAATTTCATCAATGAGTTTTCTGAAAAATGCTCTTGCTTCATCTCGTGATGTCAGGGTGGTAATCATTACAAACTCGTCCATACCGCCCCTGTAAACAACGTATTCTTCTGGAACATTGCGGCGAATAACATCTGCTACCTCTTCAAGCACTGCCGAACAGAAGGTCTGTCCATATCGGTTAAGCATATTGTCAAGGCCTATGATTCTGAGTATAGCAGATATAGCGGAGCTGGAATTATACTCCATAACAAATCTTGACACGAGAATTTCACCGTATTCGGCCGTGTAAAACTTTGTAACAGGGTCACGTCGCTCCAAATCAAGGCGTTTCTGTTCCTGCTCTTTTTCAGCGGTAACGTCCTTGGCACTGGCAATAATACGTATCAGATTTCCGTCATTGTCATAAACATTTCTGCTTCTTGCGAATGTCCAAATGTACCCGTCATCATTTTTCGGAGATTTGATTCTGAAATATGTTCCCTCTTCCTTGGCAAGACCGTTTGTAAAGTCAATCATTGTCTTGATATAGTCCTTATGGCATATCTTGCCCTCATTCACAAGAGTTATGAAGTTAGGGTATTCTTTTGTAGTGATTTTTCCTTTTTTTTCATCTCCGCGGAAATAGTGCATATAGAAAATATCGGTTGCACAATCGTATTCGAGAATACTTTCGTTGATGTTCTTCAGTGCAAGAAGATAACGCTCACGTTCGGTGTTAAGCTCGTTCTGATATTTTGTACGCTTTGAACTGAGTTCGTTAAGGGTATAGGATAGAGCGTGTATTTCTGAAATATTTGTGTCAATAACATCAATAATGCCGTTTGCGTCAGCAGTTTTTACTTTCTTAACCAGTTCATTGATTGATTTGGTACTGTATCTTGCGGTAAAGTAAACTGTTGCAGTACCCACAGCAATAGATATGAACAGTGCAACTATAAGACGTATTCTGAATGCGCTTGAGTCAGCATAAAGATCCGCAGCATTATCAATAGCTCCGACTGCCCATTTTTCTTTTACATATGGCGAATCTTCAGAATAAAGCTTCAGATCGGTATAAGCACAATAAGCCTGTGAGCCATTGAGTTTTATGTCAGCTATCTTTTTAAGCATACTGTCATTTTCAGATATGAATTTCAATTTCTTGTCAATATACTGTTCAAAGCCGTTGTCCGTTTCGGTTACAGCGTCTATGTTCAGATAATTGTTTCCTTCGCTGTAGGAAAGCAGTGAATAGCAGCCGTTTCCCCCGCTTGAAGCTTCGGTAGATGGGAGAAGTCCTGATATATAATCAACCGAAACGGTTACGCCGGCTGCTCCGATAACAACACCGTCAATTACAACAGGCTCCGAATATGCAATAATCAAATCGCTGTGGTACCTGTTTTTTTCGGAAAGGTAGAACGGTCTGCTCCAGTAGCCAAGTTTTTCGGAGGACATGTATGGATTATCATAAGCTGCCTTAACAGGTGTGAAAAAACAGCTCATATCGTTGCTGACAGGATTATATCTGAATTTGTCAGTCCAGTTTATATCCATAGGAACATCATATTCGTCAGAAATCAATGACGAACCCCTTAGCATAACCATATCGGAGTAATCCGCTGGTGTGGAGGTTGGGTCAGCGTCACTGAAAAGGACGCCTCTGTAGCTTGCCTGCTCATTCTTATTAGGCATATCGGTAGAATTTGAAAGCACAAAAAATGCACCGTTTGCAGAGGTGATTCGCAGTGAAACAAGAATGTCGTCAGAAATATCCGCAAGAAAATCGGAGGTGTATTTATCGCTGTCAAGAAATTCCTTTACCGAAAGGGCGTATTTTGAAGCGATAGCTGTATAGGATTTATCTGCAGCGTTAGTAATTGAAGAAATCTCACTCCATTTTCTTGTCATTTCCGTTTCAATGTACTGAGCACGTCTTGCGGAGTTTTCCATAAGAAGGAACTCACTGGTGTTGTTGAGTTCTTCCTTTGTATTGGAAAGAGCCATTGACGCATAGAAAACAACAGATTGAAGTATTGTAACTGTAAGCAATGGTATAATCATTTTCCGCATAAGCGGTGTACGTTCTCTTTTTTTATTGTTTTGTTTTTTCATAAAAACACCTTTATATAAAATTTGATTTGAAAGCATACGATTTGAATGCTATTTTACATTATACCATAGTAAAGCGGAAAAAACAATAGAAAATAAGTTTCTTTTACAAAAAAATCCTTATTCTTCAGGATATGTGAAGTGCCACTTTTTACGAAGCGAATCCATCATTTTCATAATTGCCAGCGAGTCCGAAAGGGGATTGATGAAGCTTTCATAAAGTCCCTCGGAAAGACATTTCTGCACTTCCATAACTTCAAATTCATATCCGTTGCAGAGGTGAGGTGTAATGCTTTCTTCAGCAAGCTTGTTGTTTCTGTCGTAAAGGCGTACTGTATCGGTGCAGAAAAACCACGGATTAAATGCAATTCTGCCCTTTGTACCAACGATTACCGCACGGTTTTCGTTATCTATATCAAATCCGCTGACAAAGCTTGCATATGCATTTTCGTACTGCATAATAACAGCCTCGTCCATATCAACACCAAGCTTGTCAATATTCACAGCAGAGTGAATTTCCTTAGGTTCGAAGCCTAAAAAAGAAGTGATGAAGTTTAATGGGTAAACGCTCAGGTCAAGAAGTGCTCCGCCGCCAAGCTCGGGACGGAAAAGCCTGTCATTTTCATCAAAGTCAACCGCGTTTGAAAAGTCTGCACGGATAGCCTTGATTTCACCTATTCTGCCATCGGAAACCCATTCCTTAGCTTTGCGGAAGGCAGGCAGACATTTTGTCCACATCGCTTCCATAAAAAACAGCTTCTTTTCCTTTGCAATTTCAATCAGTTCACGGAGCTGAGCACTGTTCAAAGTTGCACTTTTTTCGCATAGGACATTTTTTTCGTGCTCAAAACAAAGCTTAACGTTTTCGTAATGACAGCTCATAGGTGTAGCGATGTAAATTACATCAATATTCTCGTCAGCAGCAAGCTCTTCATAGCTTCCGTAGCACTTTTCTGCACCGTATAAAGCTCCGAATTCAATTGCCTTTTCAGCATTTCTCGAAGCACAAGCGTAAAGCTTAGCTCCATCAGTGTAATTAACAGCTTTCGCAAAGGTATGTGCAATCTTTCCCGTAGCCATAATTCCCCAGTTTGTAACCTTTTCCATAACAACCGTCCTTTCTTAATAAGCAGTTAAAGGGTACTGAGAAACAGTACCCTTTACGTTTATTCAAAGCTTGTATAATATTCCCATTCCTCGGGAGTAAGTTCATCATCACGCTTGCCCGAAATTACGAAAAATCTGTCCTTTTCGGGAATAGTCCATGTGCCCAGCTTGTCGGTGAGAATCTCGTGTTCCTTGTTCCATATGCGGAACTGTTTCTCAATCCAGTCAAGCATAGCGTGGTAGCCGTCACGGGTCTTTTCAAAGACTTGCTCCGTAACGATTTCCGATAAATCAAAAGCGTTTATGCCGTACCATATTTCAACACGGATATCGTCCTTGGGTATGATGTGATAGTTGAAATCGTCCTCGGAAGTACCACGTTTGTTGCCGCTGTATTTGCCGCCCATATCGAAATATTCAAACTCGGGGATTTTGAAAACCCTCTCGCTTTTTTCCATAAAATCAATCCTTTTCAAGTGTTGGATTAATTATAGCATATTTTGTGGGGTTATTCAAGAGTTTTTATCGGCAATCCCGAAGCAAAGCAGAGAGGCTTTGCTCCGCCGACTTCAATGCCGTATTTTACTGTAATCGGGTGACTCTCACCGTCAATAACTATCGGTACGGTAAATGCACTTAAATTATCACGCTTAATGATTGAAACGTCAGGTCTGATTTTTATTTCAGGAAGATACCACTCGGGTGCGGAAGCCTTTCGGTACAGTGCGCCGTCGGATTCGGCGTAAACAGCGTTAATGTATTTTTCTATGTATTCGTCACGCAGTAATTCAGTGTTTGTTCCGCGCCCGTAATTATTTTCTTCTGCAAGTGATTTCGTGTGAAAAATATCTGTGAAAAATTCCGTCATTTCCTTGATGCTCATATCAGCTTCCGACAGGTAATATTCCTCGCCGTCTATAACAGCGGTTACAGATTTGTCTGTCTTGCCTGAAAGCACGTCATTAATTTTGTTACAGTTAAGCAGAAGCGTGTGAAGCAGATTCATTCGTAATTCGTAATAGTAGAAGCTTCCTGTACTGTCAAGACGCCAGCCGTATTCCTCACATTTTGTTATTGTCCAGTTTGAAAAAAATCTTACATTTGCAGTTGCTCCTGTATTATAAGCTGTGGACTCCATCGCAATTTTTGCAGTTGTCCCGTCGTAATCAAGAATTATCATTTTTTCAAGGTCATCTCTTTTGAGTGCTGAGTCGGGAGATACAAGAACACAAAGTGTTCCATCAATAGTTTTGTAGTCTCTCAGACCTTCATTGAATATTATTTCACGGAGATTTTCTTCATAATTTTCACCAATCCATTTTTCAGTAAAAACACTTCGGAAATATTCAATCAGCTCCTCCTCTGTTTCAGCAATTTCAGGATTGAGCGGAGAGTATACAAAACCATTTCTTGGCTCTGTTTCCATTACAATATCCGTATCGGCAAAATTGTCCTCATACTCCGAACCAATATAAAATTGACCAGTATTTACATGTGCCCCATAAAATGCCATACCATCAAGAATTTTTTTCATTGCCTCAGTTAACTCCTCACGGGTACTGTCGTCAACCTTAACACAATCAGTAAAAGGATTATACACCGCAAGCTCGATTATTCCGTTATCTTCGGGCTCGGGAAAGACTTCCTCCGTAATAATTTCAGTAAGCGTAAGGGGAGTTGTAACCGTAGTTTCCGTAGGCGTTGTGCCCGTAACCTGCTGTTTCCTTTCCTCAGCGTGACAAGCGGTGAGAAGCAAAACAGAAAGCGCAATGGCTGTAATTTTCTTAATCATAAAGGCTACCCCCATTAATCGTGTTAAGAAAATTATACCACTGCGCCGATTTACCCTGCAACAACAGCAAAATTACAAATGGTTACATTTCGGAAAAACGTCTGCCCAAATAGTTACAAATCAGTACAGCAGGCACCGTCAGGAAAAACCACAGCACTGAAAACGGCAGGCAAATCTGCCCGAAAAGGTTGAACATCATTCCCGAATAGTCCCACACTCCCCAGCCAAGCCATAGGTTTACTATACACCCTGCGGCAAATTCCAGTGCGGTAATTGTGATTGCTCCGAAAAGACATTTCATCACCAGTGGCTCGTGGGGCTTTGCTGTGAAATGGCGGAACATTATCAGCAGGCATAAGCCTCCTGTCAGAGTCATGCTCCAATGGGTAAAGCCACGGAATGCGACCTCAATCAGCGAGTATATTACTCCGCCGAAAAGAAACACGATAAAATTTTCAACAGCTCTCGGCATTTCAATTCTCCTTGTTTTTCAAATTTGTTCTATCCGTATTTTCAGCGTTTTGGACAATTATATTACAAGAAAGTTATGTAAGGCTTGTTGACATTATGCAGAATCAGTGTTAAAATAATGCTGGGGAATAATCTGTAAAGGACGATGAAAATGACTGATGAAACAAGATACACTCTTGACGAGTTTGTTGATTTTGAAGAAGGCTCTGAGCTGGAAAAAATCATGAGGAAATTTTCTTCAAGAATGCAGCTGTACAGCGGCGGCATAAAGGAAGTCCGTACAAAGCTTGAAATTCTTGATGAGGAGTTCAAATCAAAGTTTTCCTACAACCCCATACATAACATCGAATCAAGACTTAAGTCAATGTCCAGTATTGTGCAGAAAATCAAGTCCAAGGGACTTGAGGTCAGCATTGATTCCATAACAGAGAATATTACCGATATCGCAGGAATAAGAGTTATCTGCAACTATATTGATGATATATACCGTGTTGCGGAAATGCTTACGGCGCAGGACGATGTAACCGTGCTACAGATGAGGGACTACATAAAAAATCCTAAGCCGTCGGGTTATAAAAGTCTGCATCTCATTGTTGAGGTTCCTGTTTTTTTATCAACTGGACCTGTGCGTATGCCTGTTGAAATACAGATACGTACAATTGCTATGGACTTCTGGGCAAGTCTTGAGCACAAGCTGAAATATAAAACAAATAATGCTGTTGATGATGACCTGCACGAAAGACTAAAAAAATGTGCTGATGAGATTTCTGTAATTGACTACGAAATGCAGGATATTCACACTACAATCAATTCGAGAAACAAATCTGAATAACTAAGGGAGGGAGAGATATTATGCGCAGAGGCTTATTGTGTATGGTGCTCTCTCTTTGCATTTTTATGCTTTCTTCCTGCAGCAGCGATACGTCAACTGCAAGCGTATCTGAAAGCACTTCATTAAGTGTAACTTCTGTTTCAGAAACAGAAAGCTTTACACAAACCACTGAAAAAACTGAGACAGCTTCTGAAACTCCAACGAAAATGACTGAGATTGCGTCTGAAACGTCAGAGCAGTCTGTTTCGGAAACTATTTCCGAAACAACAGCAACGGAAACGTCAGTAACTGAGACAACACCGTCAGAGACTGTTGCTTCTGTTACGGAGTCGGAAACAACAGTGCAGACTACAGTTGAAACTACTGTGCCTGCAACAGAACAAACTACAACGGAGAAGGTTACCGAAAAGCCGAAAGCCGAGGTAATAATTCCTGAAATAAAAACTCCCCTTGCAAGCGGTTCAAAGGCTGAAACAAATGACAAGGGAGAAATTGATTTCAGTTGTGCAAATGAGGGATATATTTCAGCTGTATATACAGGTAAAAGCACCCGTGCAAAGCTGAGGGTAAAATGCGGCGATTTGCAGTATGACCATGACCTTGTCGCTGATGGGACAAGAGAATTTTTCCCGCTTATGGAAAGCGGAAGCTATTCAGTGAAAATTTATGAGCTGGTAGTTGGAAAAAGCTACGGTGAGGCGGTTTCCGCTGAATTTGAGGTGAAGATAAAGAGCTCAACGGGAATGTATCTTTACCCTAACAAATACGTTAATTTTGACAGTAAGTCCAATTGCGTGAGAAAAGCTGCGGAGCTTTGTGCAGGGATTGACAATGATGTTGAGAAGATAGCGGAAATTTTCGGGTATGTTGCAGGAAATACTGTTTACGACAAGGAGCTTGCGGCTACAGTAAAAAGCGGATATATCCCTGACCCTGACAAGACACTGAAATCAGGCACGGGAATATGTTTTGATTATTCCTCGCTTATGGCAGCGATGTGCCGTTCGCAGGGGATACCGACAAGACTTGTAATAGGCTATGCGGAGTCTGATATATACCATGCGTGGAACGAGGTTTACACTTCTGAAACAGGTTGGATTACCCCTGAGCTTTTCCTGAAGAAAAAGGGTTATAATATTGCCGATGCGACATTCTATGCAGGCAATCCCGATAAAGAAAAAATCGCGGACTATATTGAAGATGACAGCAATTATTCCGCAATGTACAGATATTGACGTAATGAGGAGGAAATCTAAGATGGCTATTAAAATGCTTACAAACGAAGAGACTGCTTTTTTCTGCGAGCAGCTTGCTATGCTTATGGAGGCAGGTATTCCTATTGCTGACGGAATTGAGGTTCTTTCCGAGGACGCAGGTGACAAGCGTTTTCAGGAAATTTCCGATGTACTGTCAAAGCTGATGAAGGACGATATGACCATTTTTGATGCAATGGAAAAGTCAGGAATTTTCCCTGCTTATGCGGTAAAGATGGTCAAAATCGGCTCGCTTACAGGACGCTTGGAGGACGCACTGAACGGGCTTGCTGATTATTATTCAAAGCGTGCAGAGCTTCGTCAGACAATAAAAAGCGCTGTTTCGCATCCGCTTATGCTGCT
>JAFTWI010000112.1 GCA_017465345.1 Oscillospiraceae bacterium | reverse complement strand
TGTCAAGGAGTGCGTAACAAAGCCGCCAAAACATTTTACAGACGCAACCCTTCTTTCTGTTATGAATAATATCGACAACCGTATTGACGATAAGGAGCTGAAAACAGCGGTAAGCGGCAAAGGTATCGGCACAGAAGCTACAAGAGCAGATATTATCGAACAGCTTGTTTCGGCAAAGTATGTTGAAAGAAGCGGAAAGAGCATTATTGCAACAGAGTTCGGAAAGTCCTTTATCGCTTCAATTCCTGATACGGTAAAATCCGTAGAGCGTACTGCGGAATGGGAACAGGTTTTCACAAATATCAAGGAAAAGGGTATTAGTGCAGAGCCTTTTATGAAGGATGTTAAGGAATTTGTAAAGGGTGTTATCGAATATGAGAACAATCCCGCACGTCACAGACCTTCCGTTCAGATACCTGAAGGCAGTGGACCGCAGAGAAATTCAGTAGGTGTTTGTCCACGTTGCGGTAGGCAGGTTTATGAGGGTAAAACAAACTATTACTGTGAAAGCGGTAAGGACGGTTGTGGCTTCACAATTTGGAAAGAGCCTATGTTTTTCAATGACGTTATCACTCCCGAAAAGGCTGAAAAACTCATCAAGGGTGAAGTTATTCCGCTTAAAGCAACAAGCAAGGAAGGTAAGCTTTACACAGCAGATTATAAGCTCAACTATTCAGGCGAATATGTAAATCTTGAACGTGTTAAGGAAGAAAAGGTTGCAGTAGGCAAGTGCCCAAGGTGCGGTAAGCAGGTATTTGAGGGCAAGAGTAATTTTTACTGCGAGTCGGGAAAAGACGGCTGCGGTTTTACCCTCTGGAAGAATGATAAATTCAACGGCATTACCGTTACTGTTGAAAATGCAAGAGATTTGCTTGTTGGAAAGGTAATAACCAAGACCAAGAAGAAAATCTCAGGTGAGAAATTAAAGGTAAATTACAGAATGGTTGATACAGGCAAGTATATCAATCTTAAATCAGAGGGTGATTAAATGAGCATTTATACTCAAATCGGCAATGATGTAACCGTTATAACGAATCTGACACGATATGCAATTATTGCAAAGATTTTCGGTATAGAACTAAAGCTTGATGATGTAAAGGTGCTTACAGATAAGATGAGAACCGATATTCGCATTGATGAATTCAATGAGGGTATCAACAGACTTGTGGTTTTGTATGGAGCAGGTTTTATAAACGAGGACACGTTTTGTGTTATGGCGAAAAATGCAATGCTTCACATTGATGACCTTACCGCAGCAGAAAATCTTGTCATTTCACAGGCTAAAAACGAACCGGAAGATAGAATAACACCTGAACTTCTTACAAATGCACTTCGTTCAGCTGCATATTCAAAAAAGTATCAGGAATTTGAAAATATAAGCTTTGATGAAGCCTTGCAGATGACAGAACTTGCACACGTTGAAATAGTTGACGGATGTATGAGAGCAAGGGATAAGGAGTTTCTTGAATTTCTGATGAACATTGGTGAGCCAATGGGAAATATAAATGATGACCAGTGCAGTGTGGAAAAAGAGGAAAAAACCAATATTGAACAGCTTATTCTTGATGAAAACAGTACCACAGATGAGTTTCCTGTCATATTCGATATGAAATCGGCAGCAATATATTCAAAGCTTTTTGATAAAGCGTATGGCAGGGACTTCATTCTGTACGCAAGGAAAAAGAAGATGAAGCTTGATTTCAACTGTAATGATGAATATGAGAAATTCGTCAGAATGGTAAAGCTTCATTTTGAAATCCGTCACTATGAGCGTATCCGTCAGATTTGCGGAAGAAAGGTAAATTGGTTTGATTATGCTCCATCTGTTGACGGGAATATATCAGACAATTTAAGCAGCCTTACAGAAATGAAGCCTGTTGACCTTGATGTTGATGAAGAATACGCAGATGATGAACTTCTTGAAAAAGCGGTTGCTAAATATGCAAGAAATCTTCCCTTTAGTGAGGATACTGTTTTTGAGGTGTTCCACAACGGCAAGGTAATTGTGGGAGTGTTAAGGAACAAGAAGTTTGCGGAGATTGACAGCAAAGCTTTTCACTCCCAGCTTTTCGATTTTAATAAGATTTGGGGCATTATTCAGATGTGTTCCCGTGATGGACAGCTTAAAAAGCAGGGTGAGTGTATTGTAATTCCCGAAAGTGTGTGGAAGGAAATCGCACCCGAACAGCGTGAATATGCAGACAGGCTTATTAAGGAGCAGTATCACAGGCTTGTGGAACATAGAAAGGCAAATAAGCTGCTGCAATCTTTAAGTGATCTTAAAGCTTCGGCAGAAAGTGCAAAGAAAATCAAAGAAGCAGGGGATGCAGAAAAAAAGGCAGCAGAGCAAAAACATATACAGGATAAGGAAAACCGACCTGCAGGTGTTGAAACGTAGAAAGAAGGTGAGTGAATGAAAGTTTTTATTAAAGAATACTGCCGTGATGTAACAATCAGGATTTTCGGTATGGATAATGAAGAACGCACAAAAGAATTTTTTGATAAATATTTTTACGATGTGGATGGCGTTGAAATAATGACCGATGATGAACGCAGTGAGTATTTATCCGAAGCAGAATATTCCATTGAAAAAGCGGCACAGTTTGAATATTTTGCACAGCATATCGGTGCTATTCAGACTGCTATTGACCTTGTTGCCGTAGCTCATATTTACGGCAGAGATAATTACCTTAATGAAGAAAACTATATTGTGTAACGGAGGTATAACAAGATGGCAGATATATCTATTGAAGAACTGCTTAAAAGAATAGAAGAACTTGAAAAGCATAGTTCATCACTTGAAAGCAAGTTTGAGAACCTTGAAGAACAGGTGCAGACCATTAACCGTTTCATTTCTGCTATTACCGAAGCACAGGACTTTGAGCAGACTATGACGGAAATTGAAAGCGTTACAAAGCAGCTTACTGATTGCGAAAAGGCTACATTTTATTGCTATGACAACAGCAATGATAAATTCTTTTCTCACGGAGATTACCGTAACTGGCAGGAAGAACAGATCGCTGATGAACTGCGTGGTGCGTTTGAAAGCGGAGAAATTATGTCAGACAGTAAAGAAGCAGTTATTCCTCTTGTTTCCGCAAACGGTAATTCTCTCGGTGTTATAGTTGCAGAAAAAGAAAGTGGCTTCACTCCTGATGACTATAACAATTTTATAAAAGGCGGACAGGTTGTAAATACTGTTGAGCTGGCACTCAAAAAGGAATTTGAACACCAGGGCAGAATTACAGATGAGCTTACTCACCTTAAAAACAGACAGGGACTTAACGAATACCTTGCAAATACCCTTGTAGGCAATATTAACAGCGGACGAAGCGTAAACATTTTGATGATTGATATTGATCATTTCAAGAGCGTGAACGATAACTACGGACACGACGCAGGTGACGTTATCCTTAAAGGCGTAGCGGAAGTATTGCAGGAAGCTACAAGAACAGGTGCGGACTGTGCGTTCAGAATGGGCGGTGAGGAACTTGTATGTATTCTTAACTGCACACCTGAAGAAGCGGTTGACGTTTCGGAACGTCTGCGTGTGAAGATTGAAAACACTATACATAATATCACACACAATAATGAGCCGCTTGAAGTAAAGGTAACCGTTTCAATGGGACTTCATAATATGTCACCCGAAGCGGAAATGACCGCTGAAAATGCAAGAGCCGTATTTGACAGTGAGTTCAAGTATGCCGATGAAGCAGTGTACAAGGCAAAGGAAACAGGCAGAAACAAGCTTATCTGTTCTGATGAAAAAATGTTTATGTCATACCTTGCATTAAAGTCGGCAGAGCTTTTATGCGGAGAGGACCGCAGTAATATTGATGAAATCAAGCAGGCAACGGTAAAACTGCTTGTAGATGACAAGGATATTGGTACAGTTGTTGAAGCATTACAGACTTATGCAGAAGAAAAGCCTGAACTTGC
>JAFTWI010000111.1 GCA_017465345.1 Oscillospiraceae bacterium | reverse complement strand
CAAGACTTGTCCGCTCGATGCTGAATATTTCAAAATATGAATCAGGTGAACTTGCTCTTTCCACAAAAGACTTTGACGTCCTGCCGATTATTCTTCAGACGCTGCTCAACTTTGAAAAGCGAATTGACGAAAAGAAAATTGACATTCAAGGTCTTGACACTGATGCGGTACGTCTCAACGCTGACCCTGACCTTGCTCAGCAGGTTATCTACAATCTGGTTGAAAATGCTGTCAAATTCGTTGACAACGGCGGATATATCCGATTTGAGTTTGCCGAGGAGGACGATATGCGCAGAATTTCTATCAGAAACAGCGGCGAGGGCTTGAAGGAAAAGGAAATCTCCAAGGTTTTCGAGCGCTTTTATAAAACAGATGAGTCGAGAGGTATTGACCCCGGCGGAGTCGGTCTCGGTCTTTCCATTGTAAGCTCTATTATCAAGCTTCACGGCGGAACAATCCGTGTAAGCAGTGAGCCGAACAGCTTTACCGAATTCTCTTTCAGCTTGAAAAAGGCTGTTAACGAACGCAGATAAGCATATGGCTTTCAAATCTGTAAATACTTCTCTTAACGGAGGTTTTAATGGATAATAACTTTGATGAAAACAAGATAAACAGCGACGAGCAGGTCGGTTTCTCCGACGAGGCGGCACGCTATGTTCTTCCGCAGAATTACGATATGCCCGAACAGGGGGCGGATATCCCACCGAAAGCACCTGAGAAAAAACGCATTTCTATGGGCTGCTTCTGGGGGCTCATTTCAGTAATAGCTGTCCTGATAGCAATTGTTGTTCTGCTGGTTGTGCTGATTGCAAGACTTAACGAAAAAGCATCTGAAACCCCGTCTGTTTTTGACAGCATAGCTTCACAGAAGGCTGAACACGTTGTAATCGAACTGCCGACAGCTGAAAAGCCTGTTCTTGAAGAGAAATTTTACGAGAACGAGGAAACAGGTCTGCTTACTCCCGTGGGTGTGGCAAAAACAATTCTCCCTTCTCAGGTGCAGATAAAAACCTTTGACGAGGTGCCCTATACTCACGTTTCCTCAGGCTCAGGTGTAATTGTTACAGCTGACGGATATATCGTTACAAACGCTCACGTTGTTGACGGAAAAACGGATTTCGCTGTCGAATTTTATGACGGAACAGAAGCCGAGGCTGTCATTGTCGGTATGGACAAGAAAAGCGACCTTGCGGTAATCAAGGTCGACAGAACAGACCTTACCCCTGCACAGTTCGGCACGTCTGCAAATCTTGTAATCGGTGAGGCTGTTGCAATTGCAGGTGCAGGCGGCGGCTTTGAAAATACAGTTACCTACGGTTATGTTACGGGTTTGGGACGTGAAATCAATACTGATTATATCAACAGCTCCACAATTCTCTGTATACAGTCCGACGCAGCGCTGAACCCGGGAAATTCGGGCGGCGCAATGGTTAATATGTACGGTCAGGTTGTGGGAATTGCTGTTGCGCTTATGAACCACGAAACCTACGAAAATATCGGTTTCAGCATTGCAATTGATGACGCTGTGCCGATTATTGAGGACCTTATCGCTTACGGATATGTTTCCTCAAGAACTAAGGTAGGTATTTCCTATGTTGAAATCGGTGACGCTTTGGCAAGCAGCTACGAAATCAAATCGGGACTCTGCGTAATGGAAATTGACCCGACTTGCAGCGTTGCAAATGCAGGGCTTATTCCTTACGACGTTATTACAGCAATGGACGGAGTAAGGGTTTACGGTGCAGAGGAGGTTACCGAAATCCTCGCAGCCAAGCTCCCAGGGGACACGCTGACGCTGACAATATTCAGAAAACCCGTGGCAGGGGAAGGCTACGAGTTCGACGTGGATATAACACTTGAAGCGGATACAACCTCTTTTTCGGGTTATGCTGCTCCGACAGATGAAGATAATAGCGAGGAAATCAAAGACCCGTTTGTAGTTGAATAAAACAAAAAGCTGTTGCATCAAGCAACAGCTTTTTTTATCAGTATTTACTGTATTCAATCTTCATAACAACATCTTCTTCACGGTTTACAGTTATCTGGAGGTATCCCTTTTTCCCCGAAAAGTCACCGTAGCTGATATAATCGTGAACCCCGTCTGTAAGTACCCACATTTCCTTGTCATCGGAAAGTGCAGAACCTTTTTCGCCGAAATAAGCCTCAGCCTTGGATTCAGCGTCGGAGATTTTGTCACCTGCACAAATTCCCAGAACAGCGTATTCAGATGGAATTACCGTTAAATCCTCAAAGGTAATTGAAGAAAGCGAAACGCCTGCAACCTTGCCGTTGCTGAAGGTTAATTCAATAAGGTCATACTCCATATCAGAGCTGCTATGAGCAAAGCTGTAGGAGTAAAAATCCACCCCTGCCATATTCATAGCGTCCTGCATCAACTCATTGTCAATATCATCAGCTTCGCCATTGACGTCCATTTCGTCGAAAACTTCCTTTTTCACGCCCATTGCTTCGGTCAGTTCATATTGTGAAAAGTCATAGCTTTTTCCGCAGGCGGTAAGAAGTGAAGCAATAAGCAATACAGATGTTAATGCAATAATTTTTTTCAGCATAGCGTTACCCCTTTTGCAAAATATTACAAAATTTATTATAACATATTGCGAAAATGTTGTCAAGAAAACTCCCGCCTGTTCAGACGGGAGTTGCTGTTTATAAAATTATTCCTCTTCCTTCTTTTCCTCAACAGTAACAGCAATACCAAGAATATCAAGGCTGTCCTTGTCAACAGTTGCATGACAAGCGGACATAAGCTCGGAAGCGTTCTGTACCTTAGGGAATGCGGTTACGTCACGGAGGCTGTCAGCGCCGCACATAATCATTGCAAGACGGTCAAGACCGATACCCATACCGCCGTGTGGAGCTGCACCGTACTTATATGCGTCCACAAGGAAACCGAACTTAGCTTCGATTTCCTCGTCAGTAAGACCGAGAGCCTTGAACATCTTCTGCTGGAGCTCGTAGTCGGTGATACGGATTGAACCGCTGGAAAGCTCAGTGCCGTTGAGAACAAGGTCGTATGCCTTTGCAAATACCTTTTCAGGGTTGCTGTCGAGGTACTGGATACACTCGTCCATAGGCATTGTGAATGGGTGGTGCATTGCAAGCCACTCGCCGCTTTCCTCGTCCTTTTCAAAGAATGGGAACTCGGTAATCCAGAGGAAGTTGTACTTGCCCTCAGGAATCATATCAAGCTGCTTTGCAACTTTAAGACGGAGTGCACCGAGAGTGGAGAGGGTAGTGCTGTTCTTGTCAGCAACGATGAGGACAACGTCGCCCTTTTCTGCACCGATTTTAGCAAGGATTGCGTCAACCTCGCCCTCGCCCATAAACTTGGCGAAGGAGCAGTTTGGTGCGTCGTCAACCCAACGAACGTAAGCAAGGCCCTTAGCACCGATACCGCGAACGTACTCGGTAAGCTTGTCGATTTCCTTTCTTGTCAGCACGGAAGCGCCGTTCTTTGCAACGATTGCACGTACAGAGCCGCCTGCCTCAATTGCGGAAGTGAACACGCCGAAGCCGCAGGATTTTACCATATCAGAAATATCCTGAATTTCCATACCGAAACGTGTATCAGGCTTGTCGGAGCCGTAACGGTTCATAGCGTCTGTGTAAGTGAGTCTTGGCAGCGGAGTTGGGATTTCGATATCCATAACTTCGTTGAAAAGGCGCTTGATAAGTCCT
>JAFTWI010000110.1 GCA_017465345.1 Oscillospiraceae bacterium | reverse complement strand
TATTTCATTTTACTTGCACAGCCATTGTAAAGTATTACTTATAGCTGTGAAGTATATCTATATACTGAACTATGCCTGGCGGTTATCGTCAGGCTTTCTTTTTTGTACTCACGAAAAATCTGTATGTGAAAAACTTAATTTCCAATAACTAATTATTTACGAAGCCGTCTGAGTACGGCTCGGATTGGTTTTAAACAATTTATATTGTTTGTATTGTTTTTTGCATACGCTTAAATCTGCGCTTTTCAGCGGATTTAATATGAGCACGATTTCTGATTTGCTGCTCATTCTGATTTTGAGTGTCTGCTGAACGATGTGAATTATGTTTTGAGCGTTCTTACGTCGTTTGTACGACGTCGGGGGTTCAAAAAAGTTAAGTAATACTTTACTTAATAAATTTTAAGAAAGGAGGGATACTCATGAGAAATGAGTTCCTCACACTTAGTCAGTGTGTCCATGAAATTCCCGAAATTTCATATTACTCGCTTCGCAAGCTCATTGTGCAGGGAAGGCTCCCTGCTGAAAGAGCTGGCGGAAAGCCGAACGGCAAGATTCTTGTCAGAAAGTCTGACCTTCTTGCCTGCTTTGAGATTGGTGGGTAAGCTACTCATCAATCTTTACTAATTATAATTATTAAATTACATTATGAAAGGACATATTGTTTATGTACGAATTTACAAGCAAAAATGATATCATTAATGAATCCACTTACTACCCGATCTATGTTCCACGTGAACTATTTGAAAGCATTATTGCAGGAGGTATGGTTAAGCCTGTTCCTGCACCCGATTCTGCACATAACGCAGATGAACCTATTGAACTGCTGACTATTAAAGAATGTCAGAAAGTTGTAAAAGGTCCCTCATACTATAAAATCCGTTCTATGATTTTAAATGGGGAACTCAAGGCTGAACGTGCAGGAAACAAGCCTCGCGGCAAGTTCCTTGTATACAAAAGTTCACTGTTGGAATGTTTCAATGATGCGGCATAATCCATAATTAACTGAAAGAAGTACGGTACAGACACAACCCTTGGGGAAACGCTGAAAATCAGCGTTTCCCTTGTGCCGTACTTTTCTTTTTATTCAAAATAATTACGAAACGGAGTTGAAGCTAATGGCTAACATTACTAAACGAGGCAATAGTTACAGGATTATTGTAAGTGACGGCTACACGTCTGATGGTAAGAAGATTACCCATACAATGACCTGGACTCCTGACCCCGGAATGACGGAACGTCAGATTGAAAAGGCACTTAATATTGCGGCTGTTGAATTTGAAAGCAAAGTCAAGAAAGGTCAGCTTCTTGATGAGAGAACAAGGTTTGCTGACTATATTGAAAATTACTGGCTGCCCCACAAGGAAAAAGAGGTTGAGCCTACAACCTATACCCGTTACAAGGGTATGCTCAAGCGTCTGCTGCCTGCTTTCGGGCATTATAAAATCAGTGCCATAAGACAGAGTCACATTAAAATGTTTTATGACAATCTTTTTGAGGAAAAGCGTTTTGACACAAAATACACGCCTACCGCTTTATGTCTGAATATGTGCAAAGGACGGAAGCGTGCTGATTTTGCACGGCTTGCTAAAATCAGTACGTCTACATTTGACTCACTTCGCAATGGGAATAACATTTCCGAGCAGAATGCGATTGCTGTTTCGGAATATCTGGGACTGCCTGTGAGAAAACTGTTTACCTCGCAGGAAAAGCCGCTTTCTTCGAGGACTGTTCTTCATCATCACCGTGTGCTTTCTGACATTATGCAGCAGGCTGTTTATGATGGAATGATTACTGTTAATCCTGTATCCTTGGTGCGTGCCCCTAAGGTTGAACAGTCGGAAGCACGTTATCTTGATGAAAAAGAGGCTATGCATCTGCTGGAAGTTGTTGCTGACAAGGCACCTAAGCCTTATGACCTGTTTATTCCTCTGCTGATTTTCACGGGTATGCGCCGTGGTGAAGCCTGCGGACTTGAATGGAATGATATTGATTTTGACAACAATCTCATTCACATTGTACGCAGCAGTTTGTATCTTCCTGAAAAGGGTGTTTTCGACAGCACGCCGAAAACTGCTTCATCAAGACGTGTAATTCATATTGATGATGACATTGCCGAGCTTCTGCAGAGTCATAAGCAGTGGCAGGACGCTGAAGCTACACGGCTTGGGACGTACTGGAAAAACAGCGGCAAGGTTTTCACAACAGATGATGGACGTCCGATAAATCCCGGTACAGTTACAAGGTGGTTTTACGATTTTGTAGCGGAAAATAATCTGCCTGATGTGTGTCTGCACAGCCTTCGTCACACCTGTGCAAGCCTGCTGCTTATTTCACACACGCCTATTTCCGCTGTTGCGCAGAGACTTGGACATTCAAGCACTGCAACCACAAGCCGCATTTACATTCACGCAATTCAGAGTGCAGACGCTGCGGCGGCTGACACATTACATAACATTCTTCCTCTTCCTAAAAAGAATGATGATGAATAGCAACACCGCTATGCTGTTTAATCGCAGCATAGCGGTGTTTTTTTACTCTCTTATAAATTAGGCAATCAACTGAATGAAGCCGACAGTGAGGAATAAGAAAAGCCGTACTCGGATTTTTCTGAATAAGGCAGTATATATTGGACTGTTCGACAAATTGGAATACTTGCCGACAATCGTTTCAGTCAGAACTATTTCTTAATTACAGGTATCCAAACTTCATACTGTGCGTTTTGAGGGTCAGGATTCAGGTAAACCTCAATGTCAGGAGCATTAGCGTATTCATATCCTGAAGTAGGAAGCCATTCGGTTACAATACGCTGTTCCAATTCTTGAATAGACTGATTTGTACCTGATCCCGTGAAAATTGCCCAAGTAGCGGCAGGGACAATATATTCCTCAAAATCTGCATCTTGCTTTGTACTTGAAACTGCAATAAAATATTTCCACTGTTCGGCATCGTTACAAGCACTTACACCTAAAAGTCCCATAGGTGCAGCATCCATCAATCCTGCTAATCTTTGTATTGTTCCATCAACGGCAGCATTCTGCCACATTTTTGGAACAACAGCAAAATTGTTCTCAATTTCTTTATCAAGAGGCTGAGATATGCCTATGATACGAAATGAGTCTTTCTTTTCAATACGATAATTCATCTCTTCTACTCCTTTAACCATAATTCTGAATGAGATAGGAGGAAAGGATTTTATAGATACACCCTCATTTTTTACAGCGGAAGGTGCAATGCCATGAATGTTTTGAAATGCCCTGTTAAACGCAGTGGGTGATTGATATCCATACTCGCCTGCAATTTCTATTATCTTTTTATCACCAGACTGTAAATCTACGGCAGCTAATGACATTTTTCTTCTTCTGATATATTCGGACAAAGGAATACCTGCCATATAGCTAAACATTCTCTGAAAATGATAGGATGAACAGCAAGCGATTTTAGCAAGCTGATCGTAGTCAATATCATCTT
>JAFTWI010000012.1 GCA_017465345.1 Oscillospiraceae bacterium | reverse complement strand
TGAGAAATAGATTTATGAACTGACTTTAAATTTCTGAAGTCGGCTTTTCTTTTTATTCCGATTGCCAAAACCACTCCCCTATGTTATACTTATTACATACTACTGACAAGGGAGTGTTACAAATGCAGGAAGACAGACTAAAAGCACTGGCACTTGATAAACTTCACAACAAATTCGGCATAAAAGGCGACCTGTTCGGCTTTCAGGAGGAGTGCATAATGCGTATTGTCAAAGACCGGCTTGACACCTTCTGCATAAGAAAGACTGGTGCAGGCAAATCCCTCTGCTATCAGATTCCTGCTCTTATGTTCAAACATTACACTGTTGTAATATCTCCCATAACTGCGTTGATTGACGACCAGGTTGAGGCACTCAGAAAAAAAGGCATAGACGCCCAAGCGTTTTACTTTGGAAACCCTGCTGACGAGGACAGGGAAGATATCGAAACCTCTTTTATCGAAGGCAAAAACCAAACAAAGTTCATTTACACTACTCCCGAAACCTTTCGCAGCAGGGCAGATTCGTTTTTTAGCAAGCTGAAAATCTCACTGCTTGTCATTGACGAGGCACATTGCGTTTCCGCATGGGGCAACGATTTCCGTCCCTCGTACAGATGTATAAAAAGCGTTATTGATATGTTTGACCCTCGTAGGTATCATTTAGTAAAGCCATCAGATTGCTCGCTGCGCTACAAACTAAAACGTAAAGCAAAACTGGAGCGGAAGGCACGCCGTCCTGTAATTGCAGCATTTACTGCAACTGCTGACAAGAATATTTTCAATGATACGGTAAAAATTCTTGGTATGCAAACCACAGAAAAGGAATGTGTGGGTGCTGTAAACCGAAAAATTGCTTTTGGCAAAAAATCAAATCCACGCAAGGTTGTTCTGTTCAACGATGATGAGGCGCGCTTCATAAGTGTATTCAAATATCTTACAGACCACGCAGGTGAAAAATGCTTGGTTTTCTGTCGTAACAAGGATTTGATGAACCGGATATTTACATCGCTTAATGAAAGCAACACTGATGGATTAAAGCTTGGCAGGTATTACGGCGGTACAAACAGCAATGAGAGGGCTGACAAAGAAACACTGAAAAAGTCAAACCAAAAAAGAATTGCTGCAAAAAAGAATATGCTCACAAGCTTTAAAGACGGCGATGTGAATTGTCTGATTGCAACCTCTGCTTTCGGAATGGGCGTTGACATCAGCGATATTAGGTACGTTATTCACGTCGGCTTTCCGCTTACGATGATGGATTATGTTCAGCAATGCGGCAGAGGCGGACGTGACAAAAAGGGCTGTGAATGCTTGCTGTTTGCTTCTGTGCTTGATATAATAAACACCAAAAGTATGATTTCACAGAAATATCTGAAAATGTACCCTATACAGCAGATTGTTAAGATAAGAAAAAAGGACTGTCAAAAATATGCTGAGGTTGTAGAATACTGCCTTGATAGAGCTGAATGTACTGACGAAAAGCTTCTTGCACAATTTCATAATGCACTTAATAACGTTAGAAATATGGAAATTGCTGAAGAACACTACCTTGAAAACAAGAAATTTCAGATGCTGATAAACGCTTCCGCTGAACTCAGGCGAAGGATACGCAGAAAGGAACTTAGCTATTATGAAGCTATTCTTGCGGACGGTGCATATTCGTTGTGGTATAACGGTGAAACGAGCTTTACTCCGAGAAGACTGATTTCCTGCGTTACGGGCAATGATGACCTTAACTTTCACGAGAGAAAATGCAAGCGTGTTGAGAAATTAATTGACAAGCTTATCAGCAAGGGTTATATTCCTGCTACACGCTGCACTGAAGGCATAAGGACAAAATATTGCTTCAATGATACGGCTATGAACTATCTTCCCGATGCTTTTCCTCTGCACGAGCCTGCTTTGCAGAAAGGACACATATGCAATATTCCTAACGGTGTACTTGGAATAATGAGCGATTTCTCCGACAACGTGCAGAACAAGAAAAAGCTTGACGAGGACGCTGAAGTTACAACTGTGAAATACTATCTGCTGAGGGAGCTCAACAGGATTTTTCTCTATTCCTATTATCACGATGATTACCGTAAGAATCATGAATTAAGCTGCTATAGTTTGACAAGAGCCGATGAAATAAGAAAAAAACGAGGTTTTATTGGCTACACCTCACGCAAGGTTGTATATATAAGATATGACCGTCACGCAAAGACAAACGAAAACGCAGAAAAGCGTGCAGGTATGTATGCTGAAACAGGTTTTTCACGCAGTATGGACCAGCTTCACAAGATTGTGTGCCGTATGCTTGACAATATGAAGAAAGACGAATATCTGTTTGACTATTGGATTTTGTACTATAACGAAAAGGAAGTTCGGGAAATACAGAAAAGGGGGTGGGAATTAGGCACCAAAACAGAAAACGGTTATATAAAAGGAATTGAATTTTTTGTATAAAATTATCAGAATATCTGCAACCATTTTTTTGAGAATGGCTTAAATACGGAGTTTCACGCATATTTTTTCTCAATATGAATTTATTCTTTTATAGCCCATGCACTATTCCATAGTGTATGGGCTATTGCTGTATCTATTTCATTTTACTTGCACAGCCATTGTAAAGTATTACTTATAGCTGTGAAGTATATCTATATACTGAACTATGCCTGACAGTTATCGTCAGGCTTTCTTTTTTGTACTCACGAAAAATCTGTATGTGAAAAACTTAATTTCCAATTACTAATTATTTTTATAGACGTTGGAAACGTCTCGGATTATTTTTAAATAATTTATATTGTTAAACAATTTGTATTGTTTTTTGCATACGCTTAAATCTGCGCTTTTCAGCGGATTTAATATGAGCTTGATTTCTGATTTGCTGCTCATTCTGATTTTGAGTGTCTGCTGAACGATGTGAATTATGTTCTGAATATTCCATATGCCTTTTACAAGGCATCGAGTGTAAGGAAACGTTTATCAACCGTTTCCTAAAAAGTTAAGTAATACTTTACTTAATAAATTTTAAGAAAGGAGGGCAAATTCATGAATAATGAATTTCTCACATTTAATCAAAATGTCCGTTTGCTCGCTTTGCAAGCTTATTTCGCAAGGAAAGCATAGCATTTAAAGTGTTGAAAAGTGCTATAATTTTAACCATTTCTTTAAATGTACGAATAAATCTATTTCTGAGCGTCAACTATATTAACATACAGAGGTGATTATTCATGAAAGTTAATGTTCTGGAAGAAAAACAAAGGGTAGAAATCTGGCTTACTCAAGCAGAATCTAATGATAAGACAGTTTCAAAAGAAATCGAGAAAATTAAAAATGATTTTCGTTCAAAAAAGTATTACATCGTAATTTTTCGTTCAGGAACAGGAAATTTATTTGAAAACACAAATAATTTGATTCTGCACAATAAAGCAGGTTAATCGGCGGTTTCATATGAAACTGCCGATTTTTTTTATTATTGTATATTGCTTTTTATATAGTTATGTGATACAATATTATACGGTACTATAATAGTGAGGTGATAACAATGAAAGAGGTTTATAATATAGCAGGATACTGTCGTATTTCTGTTGATGAAGAACTTGACAGGGACAATACTTCCATTGAAAATCAGAAAATGATTATCAAGGATTTTGTGGAACGTCACTTTCATGGTTCAACGCTGACTTTTTATGAGGACAGAGATCGTTCGGGGTACACTTTTGAACAGCGTGAGTCCTATCAGAAATTACGCCCTTTACTTATCAATCACGATATTGATATTCTTATAATCAAGGATTTCTCTCGTTTTTCAAGACGTAACAGCAAGGGACTTGTGGAGCTTGAAGATTTGCGTGATGCGGGAGTTCGTATTATTTCTATTGGTGACGGAATTGACTTTCCTGCCGATGATGACTGGACTGCTATTCAGTTCCGCTTCCTCATCAACGAAATGCCTGTAACTGATACTTCCAAAAAGGTCAAGTCAGTTATAAAACGCCGTCAGAGTGAGGGCAAGTGGATTTGTTCTGTTCCCTACGGTTACGTTATAACAAACAGCAAGACTATGAGTTTTACTGTTGATGAGCCTGCGGCTGAAATTGTGCAGAAGATTTATGAGCTTTACATTGATGGCTGGGGCTATAAGAAGATTGCAAATTATCTTACAGACCTTAATATTCCAACTCCGAGAGCTGTTGAAAAGGAACGCAAAGAAGCGAAGGGTGAGGAGTACAAGCATGACGTAAAAAATGAATGGAGCATAATCACAATACAGACCATACTCGAAAATGATTTTTATATCGGTACACTTCGTCAGGGAAAGTATAAGCGTAAAAACATCAACGGCAAGGATATCAAGAATGACGAAGCGGAGCATATTGTTTTTGAGAAAAATCACGCTGGTATTATTGATGATAAGATTTTCGCAAAGGCACAAGAACTCAAAAAGCAGCGTTCCACAAGTCATTACCGTGGTGTAAAGAAGTACGATAATTTTTATTCGGGTGTACTTTTCTGCGGTGACTGCGGTTCGCCTATGTTTTCTATGAGCAAAGCTGACCTTGCACCTGCATACAGATGCGGAACGTATCACAAGCGTGGCTTGAAGGGGTGTACTTCTCATCATATACGCTGTGATATGCTTGATGATATTTTAAAGTCTTATGTCCGTATGGTTCGGGATAATTGCTCGGAAATGCTTGATAGACTTGAACGGTCGCTGAAAAGCGAAAAGGATTGTTTGAAGAGCAGTAATGACATTATTGAAACGCTGAAAAATCAGATTGACGCAGCAAAGGCTGAACTGAAATTTACTGAGCAGCAGCGTATCAGGGAGATTATGCGTAACCCTGAGCGTGAGGAGATTATTTCAGAAACGTACACTGAAATGGTTGATGACCTTGTGCTGAAAATTGCAGGATTGGAAAATCAGCTTACAATGGCTGCTGACAAACGCAACACGATGGTACAGGTAAATCGCCGTGCAAAAACTGTTATTGAGATTTTCGATGATATCATCAACAAAGAAAAGCTTGACAAATATGACATCAGTCTGCTTGTTGAACGTATAGATGTTTTTGATGATCTTCATATTGATGTACAGCTTAAATCGGATATAGACTCATTACTCAGATGCGGTACACTTGAGGAGAAAGAATTAAATTTTCCTGATGGCACTATAGAAGAAAAACAACGCCGACTTGTCCTTAAAACGCCTAATCGCAGGGACAAGGTCTATAGTGTCAATGTTGTCAGTGGCGTTGACCCCCTCGAAATCTACACAAGCAATGACGGTGAGGTTATTTTCAAGAAATACAGTGCTATCAATGAAATGGCTGGTTCTGCGGCTCAGGTTGCTGAGGTTATGACAAAGCTTGCAAACTGTCCTACGGTTGTTTTTGACCGTGACCACGTTGTTGCAGTTGCTGGCGTGCAGAAGAAGGAGTTCAACGAAAGACGTGTTTCTCAGGCTCTTGAGGAGTATCTCGAAAACCGCAAGAACTATCTTTACACCTCCCACAATGATGCAAAGGTTTTCCCTGTTGAGGGCATTGACCGTCCTGCTATTGCCTGCTCACCCATTCTTGCTTCGGGAGATGTTACAGGTGCGGTTGCTTTTCTTGCACCTAATAATGAATCTGTTGCCAACGAGGTTCAGCAGAATCTTATTCAGGCGGCAGCTCAGTTCCTTGGAAAGCAGATTGAGGAATAACTCAAAAATCCTGAGAAGAATTATTTCTTCTCAGGATTTTTTATCTTGTTGATAAATTGTTCACGTTATAAATTTTCTGCCACTGAACAAAGCTTTTTTAGAACGTCTTCGGGACAGTATCCGTCCGAATAATATTCGTGTGAAATTATGTATTTCGCTTCTTCAAGGCGTCCTTGCTTTGCAAGCATAAATGCTTTTGTCCAACCACAGCTACTAAATTTAAACAGCCATGGTTTTTCTTTTCTTCGCCTTTCAGCTTCTGCCAATGTAGCTTCATCGTCAGGAGTAGAATCAAAATAATCCTTTATAAACGGAATATTTCTTTCACATATGATTTTCATATGCTTTCTTGACTCTTCAATATTATTTGTGTCTTTGGGTAGCTCATAATTGTACTCCATATACATTGAATCATAGCATGTTGTGTTATCGGGATGATAGTCCAGATGGAAAAGATACTCATCACCTATATCAATACGAAATGATTTCTCCGTACGTGCATAGGTAAATTTGCCTGTATTTGCTTTGCGAGGAATATAATTGTAATTCCATCCCCAACAAATATTTCTGCAGGTTCCTTTCGGACTACCGAGGGTAACGACCTTTCTGCGGTCACCCTCCCATTCGCCATACCACCATCTGCCGTTGTCACAGTAGTTCATATCATACACATCTGCCAATGCGTTTGTTACTGCCTCAATCATATATGGCAATGCCGATATTATTTTACCATGATGAAAAACAGCACTGTATTCACTAAAAAAATCACTGTATTTCTCGTATCCTTCAACTTCCATATTGACACCTCGTTAAAGCTTTATTTATCACTAAGGTGATTATAACAAACATACTATAAAAAGTCAATGATACAGGCAGCACAAAGCCACTTCTGATATCAATATCAAAAGTGGCTGATACTTCTTTTACGGCAATGTCACAACAAAAGTTGTACCGCTGTTTTCTTCACTTGAAACCGTTATATCTCCGCCGTGGAGCACAGCAATTTTCTTCGCGATTGCAAGACCCAAGCCTGTGCCCTCGGAGTTACGCGACTTATCCGCTTTATAAAATCTGCGAAACACATTTTTCACTTCTTCCTCGGTCATTCCCCTGCCATTGTCGGCAATTGTGAAAACTACGCTGTCATGCTTTTCAAGAACGATTGTTATTTCTCCGCCGTTATCGGTATAACGAACTGCATTTGAAATAAGATTTACCCAGATCTGATACAACAGTGCTTCGTCGCCTCTGTAGTTTATTTCGTCAAGCTCTATATCCAGATTTATATTCTTGCTTTCCCAGCTGTTCTGCAAAAGAATTATTACAGAGCGCACCTGCTCATCGAGAGAGAACTCACTTTGCTCAGTAATTCCACCCTTGTTTTCCAACTCGGACAGCTTCAGCAAATCCGCTGAAAGACGTGAAAGGCGGTCACTTTCGCTGATGATTATATCGGCATACTCTGCACGCTGTTCAGGGGTAAGGCTTTCACGCTTCATCAGCTTTGCGTATCCTCGGATTGAGGTTATCGGTGTACTGAATTCGTGGGAGACGTTGCTGACGAACTCCTTATGGAGATATTCGTTTGAGGAAAGCTCCTCTACCATGCTATTGAAGTTTTCGGCAAGGTCACGGATTTCTCCGCTGCCTTTAGGTTTCAGCCTCACGGAAAAGTCACCCTTTGCAACCTTCTGAGATGCTTCGGAAATCTCCTTGACAGGCTTTGCTACTGTTATTGATGCAAGGATAATCAGAACTGTACCAAGAACGAGCGGGATTGCTACATACAAAATCTGATTTTGGCGGAAGCTTGCAACGGGGTCATGCTGACCGTCGGGAGTAATCATTACCCATTTCCCCTGTGCTTCAAAAATAACAAACAATTCAAATTTGCTGTGTTTTCTTTCTTTATCGGGAATTCCTCCCTTTGAAAGAATACCCGTTTCTTCAAGGATACGCTTATCTTCATTGTTAAGCGGTATTCCGATTTCATCAAGGCTGTTACAGATTTTTATGGTCACGCCCTTATCGTAAAAGAGCTCTGCTGCTGCTTCAAGGGACATTTCGTGACTGTCGGTAAGCTCTTTGATTTTGCGTGCAGTTTCGGTCATGGACAGATGGGTATCACGCTTTATTTCGGGGGCACGGGTCATATTTACACCAAATGCTGGGATTAAAATTGAAAAGAGAAAAGCTCCGATAAAAATTGCAAGAAATCGAACATACACCGAGCCGAATATTTTTTTCAGCCTATTCATTTCCGTCCGCCTTTCTCACAGCTTTATAGCCGAGACCTTTTACTGTAACAATTTCAAAATCGGTACAGCTACCGAATTTTTCGCGAAGGTGGCTGATATGCACGTCCACCGTTCTTTGGGTGCTGTCGTTGTCGTAACCCCATATTTCGTCCATAAGCTGTGCACGGGTAAAAATTCGGTTTGGCTGGGAAAGAAACTTGAACAGCATAAGGAATTCCTTATTGGTGAGAGAAACATTTTCCCCGTTTATTGTTGCTGTATAATTATCATAATCAAGCACTGTACTACCGACGGTAAGCTTTTTGTCGCTGACCGCTTTTGCACGGCGCAAAAGTGCTGAAACACGCAGAAGCATTTCCTCCATATCAATCGGCTTTACCATATAATCGTCCGCACCACAGCCGAAGCCGTGCTTTTTATCCTCCATTGCGCCTCTTGCGGTAATCATCAGCACGGGTATTTCGATGCCCATTTTACGTATTTCACTCACAAGCTGGAAGCCGTCTGTTTTCGGCATCATTATATCCGTTACAAGCAGGTCAATATGGTTTTCTGAAAAAATTCCGAGGGCTTCCTCCCCATCTGCGCTCTCAAGCACGGTATAACCGTCCTGCAAAAGATATTCGCACATCAGCCTTCTGATATTCTTATCGTCCTCGCACACAAGAACGCTGAACATAGCGTTTCCCCCTACATATTAAAATTTGTTCTTGACAAATGATACTCCGATAATTGCCACCACAAGTACCGCTGATGAAACTCCTGTTACAATCAGATTTTCGGCTGCAGCTGCTGTTTCTTTTTCAGTTTTCTGCTGCTTCATTTCATTGTTTTCAGCCGGTTGATTTCTGCCGCTCCCATCGGAATTTTCTGTTTTTGCAAATTCATTTTCTGCTGGGAAATTCCCGTTCATTTGCGAAAATCCACCATTCATTTGCGGCATTTCTCCATTAGGCATCTGCGGAACTTCACCATTCATTTCAGGCATTGCACCGTTCGGCATCTGTGGTGCTTCACTGTTCATTTCAGGCATTGCACCGTTCGGCAGCCGTGGTGCTTCGAAAGAGTTATCCTGACGGTTGTTTCTGTCAAAACCGCCGAAATTTCCAAAGTCTCTGACATCTCCACCTTTTCCTCCGCCCATTCCTGAGCCGAGGTCGGAAAGATTTACACTTGAAGAGTCCACAAGCTTATCGGGATTTGCTTTCTGTTCTTCGGTTGTTGATGGGACTGTACCGTCCAGCTGACCATTGATACTTGTCATTCGCAGATTTGCAACAATCTTGAATGCTTCGATAGCTTTGGTGTACTCATCATAGCTGTAAAATGCTGTCGGGTCGGATTTCACATAGCTGCCGATTGATTTGTTTATTTCATCAAGCTTTGCGGAAAATTTACCGTCTGCAAAATAATTATCCATAAGCTGTTTCAGATAACCGTGATATTTTTCGAGGTACTCCTCATTTTCAAACAGCTTTGAAATGAGTGGTCTTTCGGACATTTCAACTCCGCTGACAGGTGTATCAATCGGGAAGTTCACTGTGTCAGAAGCGTTTCCGCCCTGAAAAGCACCCCATGCGTAATTGTAGTCCCAAGGGAGGATTTTCAGCTTTCCTCCGTACTCATAGATATAATAATTCTGCGCCATTTCCGATGAGTAGCTGTCCAGATTTACTACAACAGTATGCACGGCAAGGTAGCGGAGAATTTCATCGACGTCGAAAAATTCCTCGATATTCTCACCCTCGTTGAGTGCCTTGATTGCGGCTATGACACGCTGATAATCTTCCTCGGTGCTGTCATTTCCGACAGCATTGCTAAAAATCGCAGAGTAGCTTGAGCTGTTATCGTCGGTATAAAGAAGTGCACCACCTGTTGAGCCTGCACCCATGCCTCCTCCGCCGAAGCCTCCCTTGCCGCCTCTTCCGGAGCTTCTGCTTTCGGAGTTTTCAGTATCATTATTTTCACGCTGAACAAAACTTTTTTCAAATTCACCCGAAAAGCTTCCGAAGTCCATTACGCCATTATCGTTTCCGCCCATACCGTTTGAGATTTTCACGTTGTACAGCACACCGCTTTCGTCGCTGCTTACACGCTGTTCATAGCTGTCATTGTAGGCTTCCATTGCGAAATACAGTCCCCACTTTTCTCCGTTGAGTGAAATGTCGGCATAGTTGTAGTAAGGCGTTTCAATGCCCAGCGATTTCATCATATCAAAGGCTGTATATTCCTTCATGCAGGTTGCGTCACCAATCATATTGTTCAGCACCAGCATATCCAGTCCGTAGCAGGTCTGACCGTCCACATACTCGTCAAACTTGATTTTGAAGCTATAGCGGTCGCTGTCGGAGGAGGACACCTGCTGTAGGCTGTTATTGCCCTTGGGACGTATTCCCACGTTGCTGATTTTCTTGTTGTTGATGACAATATCTGCGGAAATATATTCTTCGCTCATAGCGTTGTCAATCATATTCTGCCACGCTGTTTCGTCGGCAATAATATCGATGGTCATAACCTCTGTGCCGAAAAGCTGACTTGCATACATAGGCTCGTTTTTTGCGGTAAGTGCGTCCTTTGCTTCTCCCTCGGGAATAAATACCATCAGCAGCACTATCCCCAGTGCCAGAACCATCGACACGATTGCTATTGCTGTTATTTTTTTGCTTTCAATCACTTGCTTTCACCCGCTTATGCCATATATTCGCCGTTGTAGCTGACAAGGGCACACTTTGTTACTCCCTCAGTTTCGGCAAGGATATTGCAGACTTTTGTACTGCCCTCAGAAAGCTTCACTTCTACAGTAATTTCAATTCCGTTAGGGGTAACTGTTTTGGATTTCACAAGCTGCTTTTTGGTGTTGGCTTTGAGGATTTCCATAACCTTTTCCTCGGCAGCGTCACCTGTACAGCTGATAATTGCAATATACGGAGTATCGTTTGTTTTTTTGTTGACAAAAATCACAAGCACGATACCGATAATAATCGAGCCGATTACAGCGAGAGGAATAAGACCTGCACCTGTTACGATACCTGCGGAAATTGCCCAGAAAAGAAATGCTATATCAAGAGGCTCCTTAACGGCGGTACGGAAACGTACGATTGAAAGTGCACCGACCATACCGAGTGAAAGGATAACGTTTGAGGTTACTGCAAGGATTATCAGGGTTGTGATAAGTGTCATTGCAAGAAGTGACACGCCGAAAGAGGTACTGTACATTACACCTCGGAAGGTCTTTTTATACACTATGTAAATAAAGAGGCCGAGTGCAAAGGAAACTGCCATTGCGATTACCACATCAAGAATTGAAAAGCTGCTTACCTTTTCAAGAAAGCTGGATTTAAAAATATCACTGAAATTCATTGTTTATTCCTCCATAAAATCAAATATATCTGCCTGCAGCATATTTTGAAAATGTTGCTGCTTGTCTGCCGTCGAGTCTTAGCAGGTCAGCAATAATCTGCGGCAGAAATTCATCGTACTTGACTTCCATTATTATTGTATCAGGTACGGACATAGGAACGGCAGACACCAAATCATCAAAAAAATCCTCGGCAAAAACGCTTGAGCGTATATCGTAATCAAAAGTGACACGGACATTTCCCGGTGCATAGACGTAAGCCTGACGGGTGTAGTCCACGATAAGCTTTGGACGCAGACACTCACCTTCAAGCTTTGCAAAGAAATCATTCAGAAGCGTATTATCCGACTCTGCAAGGAACTCGTAATCCCCTGCTATAATCCGTTCAGTCTGTTCTCGTGTAAGCGGTGCCTGTTCTTTCAGGGTAAGACCCTTATGCTTGCTTTTCTTTTCAAGAAGAATGAAGCTGTCGTCCATATTGTAAAAGCGTATTCTGAATTTTTCACGGACACTTATTCCGTCAAGCTTTTCTCTGAGTGCTTTATCCATATAGTTGTCAAAATAAAGGCTTCTTATGAAATAGGAACCGTTTTTGCAATGCTCGTCGGGGACTGCAAAAAGCTTTATTTTTCCGCTCAGAATAAGAAAATCCGCCCTGTTTATCCGATGCTTATATTCGTGACGGTATTTCATCTGCACACTCCTTTCGGTTAATTACAGCTCTTATTCTATTATTTTAATATTAAATCAATGTTAAGTCAACCGTTTGCAAAGTGAAAGCTTTGTGAAAAAAGGCTGGTTTTTAAGTGAAATGAGATTTTGCTGTGCCGATTGATATCTGAACTCATTTCAGTTTTTACTGATTTGCACAAAAAGTCAGTTATCTGACACAATATACTATTGAATTGCAGGAAACAATGGTGTATAATTAGCACGATATTTTATTATAAGCAAAGGAGAACCGTTATGCTTGAAAATCTCAAACAGGAAGTGCTGAAGGCTAATCTGCTGCTTCCAAAATATAATCTTGTTACATTCACATGGGGCAATGTTTCGGCAATTGACCGTGAAAGCGGTATGGTTGTCATCAAGCCGTCGGGTGTGGAATATGACGGAATGACTGCTGAAGATATGGTTGTGGTTGAGCTTGCTACGGGTAAGGTTGCTGAGGGCAAGTACAAGCCTTCAAGCGACACTCCTACTCATCTTGAGCTTTATCGTGCGTTTGAAAATGTAGGCGGAATTGTTCACACTCACAGCCGTTGGGCGACCTCATTTGCACAGGCAGGTACAGGAATTGTTCCTATGGGCACGACGCAGGCGGACTACTTCTACGGTGAAATTCCCTGCACAAGGGCGATGACTCCCGAGGAGATTGCAGGAGAATACGAAAAGGAAACTGGCACGGTTATCATTGAAGCTTTCAAGGGGCTTGACCCGATGGATATTCCTGCGGTGCTGGTAAAGAGTCACGGACCTTTTGCCTGGGGCACGGACGCTATGAATGCGGTGCACAATGCGGTTGTACTTGAAGAAATTGCATTTATGAATTATCACGCTATGGGCATCAATCCTGCGGCTGGACGTATGCAGCAGGAGCTGCTTGACAAGCATTATCTCCGCAAGCACGGTGCTAACGCATATTACGGACAAAACTGAAATTAAAATTTCAGTTCCAAGTTTTGTGCAGAGCACAAAACTTTTAGATGGTGAGTAAATATGTTTTCATTCTTAATAGTAATAATTTACATTGCGTTTATCAGCCTTGGTCTGCCTGACTCGATTACGGGGTCGGCGTGGCCTGTTATGCACGGTGAGCTGGCCGTGCCGCTGTCATATGTCGGGATTGTGACGATGATTATTGCGGGGTGCACGATTATTTCCGGACTTACTTCAGACTGGCTTACGAGAAAGCTTGGTGCGGGTCTTGTTACGGCGATAAGCGTGGCAATGACGGCGGTTGCGCTGTTTGGTTTTTCTGTCACGGAAAGCTTTCTACCCCTTTGCTTCTGGGCAATTCCTTACGGACTGGGAGCGGGTGCGGTTGATGCGGCGCTGAACAATTATGTTGCACTTCATTACGCTTCACGGCATATGAGCTGGCTTCACTGCTTCTGGGGAGTGGGTGCGGCGACAGGACCTTATATTATGTCCTATGCGCTGACTTCGGGTGCAGGCTGGAACAACGGCTACAGGATAATTTCGGTTATACAAATTGTGCTGACAGTTGTTCTTTTTGCAAGTCTGCCCATGTGGAAGAAGCGTGCTGCTGAAACTGAAAACAGCGAGGAAGTCAAGTCAAAGGGCATTATCGGCTCGCTTAAAATAAAGGGTGTACCACTGGTGCTGGTGATGTTTTTCGGTTACTGTGCACTTGAAGCTACGGCTGGAATATGGGCAAGCAGTTACCTTGTTGAATACAAGGGCACGGACGCTGAAACTGCGGCGAGGTTTGCTTCACTTTTCTATATTGGAATAACCGTAGGAAGATTTGTCTGCGGATTTGTTGCTGACAGAATTGGAGACAGGAATTTAATCCGTATTGGTCTTGCGGTTATTGCGGTGGGACTTGTTATGATTATGCTACCTGTGCCAAGCAATGCTGTTGCACTGGCTGGTCTGGTTATTGTGGGAATTGGATGTGCGCCGATTTATCCGTCGGTTATTCACGCTACACCTGCAAACTTCGGAAAGGAAAATTCTCAGGCGATTATCGGAATACAAATGGCGAGCGCCTACGTGGGAACGACCTTTATGCCGCCGCTGTTTGGTGTGATTGCGGAAAATATAAACATTGGTCTGTATCCGTTCTATATGGCGGTTTTTGCGGTATTGATGGTTATCTGCTCGGAATGGCTGAACAGAAAAGTTTCGGAAAGGAATTGATTATATGAAGTACACTAACCCTATTGTCAAGGGCTTTTACCCTGACCCAAGCGTATGCTTTGCAAACGGAAAGTTCTATCTCGTTTGCAGCTCATTCCAGTACTTTCCGGGTGTGCCGCTTTTTGAGAGTGACGACCTTGTAAACTGGAAGCAGATTGGTCACGTTTTAACACGCAAGACTCAGGTTATGCTTGAGAAAATCAACAGCTCTGGCGGTGTGTTTGCGCCGACTATCCGTTATCACGACGGACGCTTCTATATGGTTACAACCAACGACACGACACATCAGAATTTCTATGTTTACACGGACGACATCTACGGCGAGTGGTCTGAGCCGATTTTCGTTGACCAGGGCGGTATTGACCCATCACTTCTGTTCAACGAGGGAAAGGTTTATTTTATGAGTAATGGCGCTGACGATGACGGAGTGGGCGGAGTTGTTCAGTGCGAAATCAACGTTGAAACGGGCGAGAAGCTGTCACGAAGCAAGTGCATATGGCAGGGCTCGGGGGGACGTTATCTCGAAAGTCCGCACCTTTACAAAATCAACGGCGGTTACTACCTTATGGCTGCTGAGGGCGGCACGGAGTATGGGCACATGATTACTTACGCACGCTCCGATAATCCTTGGGGTCCATTCGTGAATTACCATAACAACCCCGTGCTGACAAACAGAAACAAGGCTCCTTTCATCATTCAGGGCATTGGCCACGGCGACCTTATTCAGCACACAAACGGCGACTGGTTCATTCTTTCCCTTGGTTTCCGTCAGATACATATTTGGCAGCCTTATCATCACCTTGGCCGTGAGGTGTTCCTTACACCTGTCAAGTTCGGCGAGGACGGCTGGTTTACGGCTGGTACAAATGGTATTACCGATTGGGAGTATGAAATCAAGGGCGATTTTGAGCAGGTCGAGAAGAAGAATTACACATTTGAGAATACAAAGTGGAATCTCGACTGGGTTTATCTCCGTCACCCCGTACTTGAAAACTATGAGCTTTCCGAGGGCAAGGCTATGCTTCACGGCACGGATATTACCCTTGATATGGTTGACACGCCGACATTCCTCGGCATAAGACAGCGTGATTTCAATATGGATTTTGCTGTTGTCGTAACTGCTGACAAGGGCGAGGCTGGCGTGACAATGTATATGTGCGAGAATGAGCATTATGATGTTGCAATCCGTGAAGCAGATGGCGGCTTTGAGGCTGTACTGAAGCTGAATATAGGTGATATCAAGCACGTTCAGAGTGCTGTAAAGCTTTCGGGCAATTCTGCAAGGCTGATTATCCGTGCCGACAATTACGGCTACAAGTTCTTTGTTGATGACAACGGCAAGGAAACAGGTCTTGGCTACGGCAGCACAAAGTATCTTTCAAGCGAGGTTTCAGGCGGTTTTACGGGAGTTGTTATGGGCCTTTATGCTGTGGGAAACAACACTGCTGAATTTGAAAAGCTGAACATTGACTATTTTGAGAATAAGGAGTAATTGATATGAAGACATTGACTGCACCTATGGGTTGGAACAGCTGGGATTGCTACGGCGCAGCTGTTGATGAAGCTACTGTTAGAAAGAACGCTGAATTTATGGCGAAGCACCTGAAGCAGTACGGTTGGGAGTATGTTGTTGTTGACATTCAGTGGAGTGCACCGAATGCGACCTGTCACGAATATGAGCCGTTCGGTGAGCTTTGCATGGACGAATATTCCCGTCTTATTCCTGCGGTAAACCGTTTTCCTTCTGCAGATAACGGAAAGGGCTTTGCGCCTCTTGCGGAGTATGTTCACTCTCTTGGTCTGAAGTTCGGTATCCACATTATGAGAGGTATTCCACGTCACGCTGTTCACAAGAATCTGAAAATCAAGGGCACTGATATGACAGCAAAGGATGTCGCACGTTCTTCAAGCATTTGTGCGTGGAACCCTGATATGTACGGTGTAAACGCTGAAACTGAGGGCGGACGTGCTTATTACGACAGCATTTTTGAGCTTTACGCAAGCTGGGGTGTGGACTTCATCAAGTGCGATGATATCTGCCGTGAGCTTCCTCACGAAGAAGCTGAGCTTGTTATGCTGAGTGAGGCACTTCACAGCTGCGGACGTGATATGGTGCTGAGCCTTTCTCCTGGACCTGCACTTCTTGAAAAGGCTGAACTTTACAAGCAGATTTCTAATATGTGGCGTATCACGGACGATTTCTGGGACAAGTGGGAGCTTCTTTACGCAATGTTTGAGCGTGCGGAAAAGTGGAGCATCCACACAGGTGCGGGACACTGGCCTGATGCGGATATGCTGCCGATTGGTCCGCTTCTTCAGGATTACGACAAGTCAATCCGCACTAAGTTTACCGAGGACGAGCAGATTACGATGATGACTCTCTGGAGCATTTTCCGTTCACCGCTTATGATTGGCGGCGAAATGACAGGCTTTGATGAGTTCACAATGAGCCTGCTGACAAACGAGGGTATTCTTGATATGCACAGCAATGCGCGTCACTCCCATCAGGTGTGGAAGAAGGAAATTGACGGCGTAGAGCATATTCTCTGGACAGCGGCTTGCTCCGAGGGTGGACAGTATATTGCTGTATTCAACACAGGTGATAAGGCAAGCGAGGTTGAAATTTCCCTTGCTGATGTTGAGATTTACAACGGTGTGACAGCAACTGAACTCTGGAGCGGTGAAACAGTTGCCGCTGACAAGGCAGTTTCTGTTAAACTCAACAGCCACGGCGCAAAGGCATTTCTGCTCAAATAATTCTGACCGTGGGTATCTTCGGATGCCCGCGGTTTTATGTTATGCCTTGAAATTATGGGAAAATATGAAATACAGTTATATCAAAAGGCTTGATTTTAACTATAAAATATGGTAGAATAAACTTGTATTGCTTTATAATTACAAATTGGGAGGAAAATAAATGAAAATCAGTTTTTCTACGCTCGCGTGTCCTGACTATTCATGGGTTGACATATATACTATGGCAAAAGACCTTGGCTTCCACGGTATTGAGGTAAGAGGCCTTGGCAACGAAATTTCTTCTGTAAGAGCAAAGCCTTTTACAGCGGCTAACATTGATGCTACAATTGCTAAGCTGAACAAGCTTAAGCTTGAAATTCCTTGTCTTTCCAGCGGTGCCTGCCTGAAGTTTGCGGACAAGCATGATGAAACTGTTGAGGATATCACACAGTACGCTGAACTTGCAAATAAGCTGGGCACACCATATATCAGAATTCTTGCAGACCTTGAGCCTGCTCCTGTTGACGAAGTTGACGACAATGCAATCATTGCTTTCCTCAAGGAAGTTGCTCCGATTGCTGAAAAGAACAACGTTACTCTCCTCGTTGAAACAAACGGCGTTTATGCTGACACAGCACGTCTGAGAAAGGTTCTCGATGCTGTTGCACACAAGAATATTGCTGCTCTCTGGGATATGCACCACCCTGCTCGCTACGTTGGCGAAACAGGTCAGCAGACAGTTGAAAATCTCGGTGATTACATCAAGTACATTCACGTGAAGGACTCCGTTATGGAGGACGGCAAACTTGTTTACAAGATGATGGGCGATGGTGACCTCCCTATCGCTGAAATGCTTGCTGCACTTCAGAAGATTGAATATGACGGCTACGTTTCCCTTGAATGGGTTAAGAGATGGTCAAGGGATTTGTACGCTGCAGGTATCGTATTCCCGCAGTTTGCGAAGTATATGAAGCCATATCTCCGTGCAAAGAAGCACAAGCTTCAGATTGACTCCCGCGGCACAGGCTACTACCCATGGCCAAAGGAAACTATCATTGATGAAACATTCCCTGATGTACTGGACAGAATCTGTGAAGAATTTCCTAACCAGTACGCTTTCAGATACACTGAGCTGGACTACACAAGAACTTACCCTGAATTCCGTGATGATGTAAGACGCTTTGCTAAGGCACTTGTTGCTATGGGCGTAAAGAATGGTGACCACGTTGCTATCTGGGCAACAAACGTACCTGCATGGTACATCACTTTCTGGGCTTGTACAACTATCGGTGCTGTTCTTGTTACAGTTAACACAGCTTACAAGATTCACGAGGCTGAATACCTCCTTCACCAGTCCGATACACACACACTTGTTATGGTTGACGGCTACAAGGATTCCGATTACGTTGGCATTATGAAGGAGCTCTGCCCTGAACTTCAGACCTGCAAGCCTGGCGAGCTCAACTCCAAGAGACTTCCTTTCCTCAAGAACATTGTTACAACAGATTCCAAGCAGGACGGCTGCTTTACTTGGGATGAGGCTATGGCTCTTGCTGACAATGTTTCCGATGAAAAGATTGACGCAATGCGCACTAAGATTGATAAGCACGACGTTGTAAATATGCAGTACACATCAGGTACAACAGGTTTCCCTAAGGGTGTAATGCTCACACACTACAATGTTGTTAACAACGGTAAGGCTATCGGTGACTGTATGGACCTTTCCACAAATGACAGAATGATGATTCAGGTGCCTATGTTCCACTGCTTCGGTATGGTACTTGCTATGACTGCAAGTGTTACACACGGTGTAACAATGTCCCCTATCCCTGCATTCTCCCCAAGAAAGGGTCTTGCTTGTATCAACAAGGAAAAGATTACTGCTTTCCACGGCGTACCGACAATGTTTATCGCTATGCTGGGTCACGAAGACTTCGACAAGACAGACTTCTCCAACATGAGAACAGGTATTATGGCAGGTTCACCTTGCCCAATCAAGACAATGCAGGAAGTTATCGAGAAGATGCATATGCCTGAAATCTGTATCACTTACGGTCAGACAGAGGCTTCCCCTGCTACTACAATGTCCAAGACAACTGACAGCATTGAAACTCGTGTTAACACTGTCGGCGGGCCAATCTTCGGCGTAGAGTGCAAGATTGTTGACCCTGAAACAGGCGAGGAGCTTGGCGACAATATGGACGGCGAGTTCTGCGCAAGAGGCTACAACATCATGAAGGGCTACTACAAGATGCCTGAGGCTACTGCTGCGGCTATCGACGAGGAAGGCTGGCTCCATTCAGGTGACCTTGCAAGACGCACACCTGAGGGCTACTTCAAGATTACAGGCCGTATCAAGGATATGATTATCCGCGGCGGTGAAAACATCTACCCTAAGGAAATCGAAGAATTCTTCTACACAAATCCTAAGGTCAAGGACGTTCAGGTTATCGGTGTTCCTGACAAGGCTTACGGTGAGGAAATTATGGCTTGTATCGTTCTCAAGCCTGGCGAGGAGGCTACTGTTGAGGAAATGAAGCAGTACGCTCTCGAAAGACTTGCTAAGCACAAGGTACCGAGATACATCGCTTTCGTTGAGGGCTTCCCGATGAATGCGGCAGGTAAAATCCTCAAGTACAAGATGCGTGAGTGGGCTGTTGATTACCTCGACCTCCACGACGCAAGCAAGATTGTTACAGCATAAATTAATCAAACCGCTTCCGATTGAATGGTCGGGAGCGGTTTTTATATGATTTTCACAGGATTTTCAGAAAATACCGCTGCTTCACGCTTTACAAAACTGCGGCTTTGTAGTATAATATATGGGTATGATTTATTATTTCAAATATAAAGGATGATTAATATTATGAAGAACATTAGGCTTATTGCACTGCTTGCAGCTGCTTCGGTAACTCTTTTTACAGGCTGTAAGGGTAGTCCCGATACTGTTGACAGCAATAGCAAAACTACAACTCCGACTGCTGAAAATGTTGAAATTCACAACTTCATTCTGCCTGAGGTCGGCGAAAAGATTGCGGTTATCAACGTAAAGGACTATGGCACAATCAAAATCAAGCTTTTCCCTGAGGACGCTGAAAAGGGCGTTGAAAACTTTGTAGGCCTTGCTGAAATGGGATACTATGACGAACTTATTTTCCACAGAATTATTCCAAACTTTATGAATCAGGGCGGCGACCCTAAGGGCAACGGTACGGGCGGTAAGTCTATCTGGGGCGAAGAGTTTGAGGGTGGCACTGACGAAAATCTCTACCATTTCACAGGTGCGGTTGCTTACGCAAACAGCGGTGCAACCTCCACAAACGGAAGTCAGTTCTACATTGTAAATACTCCTGACGGCTTTATGGAATACTCCTGCGAAGAACTTATGGCAAGCGACCCTTCTTACTACTGGCCTGCAAATGTTATTGAGAAGTACAACGAGGTAGGCGGCGTACCTTTCCTTGACGGAGGATACACAGTTTTCGGTCAGGTATTCGAGGGTATGGACGTTGTACGTGCAATGGCTGCAGTTGAAACAGACGAAAACGACAAGCCACTCACACAAGTTATGATGGAAAGCGTTGAAATCATAGAATATACAGGAAACTAAAAGCTAACGCTATTAAAACTAAAATCTAAAGATTTTAGTTCCGAGTTTTTCTGCGTTGCAGAAAAACATCGGGGATTGCTTGGTTAAATAAAAATTGTAGGGGCGGCTATCAGCCGCCCGCAATAATATTCGAACAAAATAAATAAAAAAGGAAGTATACTATGGCTGTAAGAGTAGGTATGGTATCCCTTGGCTGCTCAAAAAATCAGGTTGACGCTGAAAGAATGCTTTACAAAATTCAGAAGGCAGGCTATCAGCTTATCGAGGATGCGGCGCTGGCGGATATTGCAATCATAAACACCTGCGGATTTATCGAGTCCGCAAAGCAGGAAGCTATCGAAACAATCTTTGAATTCGTTGCACTGAAAAACGAGGGACGTATCAAGAAAATCGTTGTTACAGGCTGTCTTTCAGAGCGTTACAGGGAGGAAGTTTCCGAGCTTATCCCTGAGTCTGACGCTGTTGTTGGTATCGGCTGTAACGAGGACATCGTTTCCGTCCTTGAAAAGATTATGGAGGGCGAACGTGTTGAAGCCTTTGACGACAAGGAAAAACTTTCTCTCACAGGCGGACGTGTTCTTACAACTCTTTCATTTACTTCCTATCTGAAAATTGCAGAGGGCTGCGACAACCGCTGTTCGTACTGTGCAATCCCTGATATCAGAGGCAGATTCAGAAGCGTGCCTATGGAAAATCTTCTCGACGAGGCAAGAAAGCTTGTTGCAGAAGGTGTGCGTGAGCTGAATGTTATTGCGCAGGACACAACACGCTACGGCATTGACCTTTATGGCAAATATATGCTCCCCGAACTTCTTACAGAGCTTTGCAAGATTGAGGAGCTGAAATGGATAAGAATTCTCTACTGTTATCCTGAGAGAATAACTGACGAGCTTCTTGATGTTATGGCAAAGGAAGATAAGATTGTCAAGTACATAGACCTGCCTATTCAGCACTGCGATGATGCAATTCTCAAGGCTATGCACCGTCAGGGAACGGAAGCAAGCCTCCGTGAGGTAATAAAGAAAATCCGTGACAAGGTTGAGGGTATTGTAATCCGTACAACTCTTATCACAGGCTTCCCTGGGGAAACCGAGGAACAGTTCAACAAGCTTGCTGAATTTGTAAACGAGATGGAATTTGACCGCCTCGGCTGTTTCTCTTACTCCGAGGAGGAGGGCACACCTGCGGCTGAAATGGATTGTCAGGTTGACGAGGAAGTACGTGAGCATCGTGCTGAAATTATTATGGAACAGCAGTCGGTTATTGCTGAAAAGAAGAACAACGCTCTCATTGGCAAGACCCTTGAGGTTGTTACCGAAGGCTTTGACCGTTACGGCGAATGTTGGTTCGGAAGAAGTGCCGCTGACGCTCCCGAAATTGACGGTAAAATTTTCTTCACGGCACCCGACAAGAAGCCTTTCCCAGGCTGTTTTGTAAAGGTTAGAATTGACGATGTTCTTGACTATGATTTGATTGGAGAGATTGTGTATGAATCTGCCGAATAAACTTACACTTCTGCGTGTAATTCTTGTTCCGTTTTTCGTGTTCTTTCTGCTGACGGATTTCGTTCCTTTCAGCAAGATTATCGCCCTTGCAATCTTCATTGCGGCGTCTGTTACCGACGCTCTTGACGGACATATTGCAAGAAGCCGCAACCTTATCACAACATTCGGAAAATTCCTTGACCCGCTGGCTGACAAGGTGCTGGTAATTGCGGCACTTGTATGCTTCTGTGAGCTTGGAATTGTAGGGTCTGTGCCCCTGCTTATCATCATCACCCGTGAGTTTATGGTTTCGGGTCTTCGCCTAGTAACCGCAAACGAGGGCGTGGTTGTTGCGGCAGGTATCTGGGGCAAGCTTAAAACCGCTTTCACAATGGTTGCCGAGGTTGTAATTCTTCTCGGACTTTGCTTTAATTTCACAGGCAATATGGCTGAAATTGCAAACATCGTTTATCAGGTGCTCATCTGGATTGCAACCGCACTTACCGTAATTTCGGGCGGTGTTTATTTGAAAGGCTACTGGAAATATATTGACGCTTCCAAATAAAATCAACGGCACTTCCGATTGCTTCGGGAGTGCCGCTTTGTTATATTATAATTCCCTCAAAGTGGTCCATTTCGTGCTGAATAATCTGCGCTTCAAATTCCTTGAATGTCTGCTTTTTCTTCTTCCACTTCTTGTCGTAATACTCAACGGTAATCACGTTATACCGCTTTGTCGGACGCTCACCCGTTAATGAAAGACAGCTTTCCATAGTTTCGTAAAACTGCTTTGACTTGTCAACAATAACGGGATTAATCATTATGATGTATTCGTTGCCGATGTAAGCGGTGAGGATTGTTTTTCTCTCGCCAATCATATTCGCCGCCATTCCCACACATCTTTCCTCGTTTGCGATTACCGTGTCAAGCAGGTCACGGGCAATCTGCATATCGTCCTTTGTTGCAGGCTCGGATTTCTGCTTCAGGAAAAGCACGTCCTTTACAATTTCTCTAACCATTTTTCGCACCTCACATTATCGTATCGCCGCTGTGTATTTCACAAAGCTGCTCGCCCATAAATTCCTTCATTATATCAAACGCAGGCTTGCCTGTGCAATGCCCCGAATGGAAACGCGTGGGAAGTTTTGTCAAAAGTCTGGCGGTTTCTTTTATTTCAGCAATTTCCTCGTCGGTGTAATCGCCCTTCTTCATCATATGGAATCCGCTGATTACCTCGTCAGGCACTCCGCCGTAAATTTCAGCGTATCTGTCCAGCACGTTCAGTATTCCATTATGTGCGCAACCCGAAACGAGAATTTTCTTGCCCTCAGCTGAAATCACAAGGCATTGCTCGTGAGTAAATCTGTCCTGAAGCTGGACGTCCTCAACAAATTCCGATAACAGCTTATTGCCTCTCGGACGAAGCCTGTTGCCGCGTATTCCCGAAAACAGTGACAGCTCATCATCAATTTCAAGAAAATCCTCCGTAAGCACAACCTGCGGCAGTTGCAGTATTGCCTTGTCAATTCCGATGTAGCGTTCATCGTGGTAATATTCGCCGCCTGCATTGCTCCGCATATAGATTTTCGCAGTCGGGTTAAGCTTTGCAAAGGGCATTATTCCGCCCGAATGGTCATAGTGTCCATGGCTTAAAATAAGTGTGTCAACCGCTTCAAGCTGTACACCCAAAAACTCAGCATTGCGGATAAACATATCCGTTGCACCTGCATCGGAAAGAAGCTTGTGCTTCGGTGTTTCAATATAAAAGCTAAGACCGTGCTCAAATTCGGCACCGCTTGTGCCTTGTGTGTCCTCGACAAGATTTATTATTTTCATTCTATAACCTCACAAATTTTTGCCGCCGTACCGAAGTACAGCGGCATTTTTCCCCTATTTTATACTCTCGTATTCTCAATAACCTTTTCAATATTGGCTCTGTAGCTGTCCATTGCAACAGCAATATCGGCAACTGCCCTGTTGTTCTTCACAGAATCATCCTGCATTTCCAAAACCTTGGATTTCAGTCCGCTGAACATATCGTCAACTTGATTGATATTCTTGTTCTGCTCATCAATGTTTTCATAAAGCTGCCCGAAGCGGTTTGTAAGACGAACAAAACTTTCCTGAAGCTCACCCATTTTCTTTTCGGTAGCTTCGATAGCCTTTGTGCTGTCCTCAAACTGAACAGCTGTCTAGTCAACCTGACTTATAAGTCCGTCAACAACCTCTGTAACCTGTGCTGCAAAACGGTCACTGTTTTCGGAAAGCTCCTTCATTTCGCCCGCTACAACCGCAAAGCCTGCACCGTAAGCACCTGCATTTGCAGCCTCAACGGAAGCGTTAAGGGAGAGAAGCGTTGTCTTGAAGGAAATGTCACTCATCTTCTTTGCAATCTCAGCAACCTCATTCATCTGCTCGGTCATACTGCTGAATACGATATTTGACTCCTCAATAATACGGCTTACGTCACGAAGCTGAGCCTTCATAGCGTCCATATTGCTGTCGTTTTCTGAAATCGCCTGCTCGAATTTTTTTACCTGATTGTTGAGGGCAAAAATCTGCTGTTCTGTTTCATGGATTTTTTCATGTACATCGTGACAGCTTTCCGCAACCTCTGAAGCACCGTCAGTAATGCTTTCCGAACCTCTGCGCAGACCCTTGGTGCTGTCGCTGATTGCCTTTGAGGACTGGTCAAAGTCAGCCTGAAGCACGTCACCCATTTCCCTGATTGAAGAAATAAGTCTTTCAGCCTCAGCAGTCTGCTGACGGGAAAGCTCGATAAATGCACGTCCTCTGTTTACCGCAAGGTAGAAAAGAATAGCCGCGAGGTTTGTGATTGCAAAGCAGAGTATGTACTGTCCCAGACCGCCTGCTTTTTCGGGGTGCACAATATACATTACCACAAGTGCAATATCAACAACTGCAATCTGCGCTTTGGTAAATTTCGGTTCCATATACATTCCCGTCATACCGATAAGAGCAAGGTAAAGGGAGAAGTCATCGCTGTATGAAGCACCACTGAAAAGCGAAATTGTCATAATTACAAAAACAAGAATTATCGACAGCACGAATTCCCTGATAATATCGTCCGTGCGATTTTTCTTCATAATGAAAAGTGCCGCAACAAGCACAACAATACAGCTTCCTACGGCAATAAGTCCCCCGAGATTGAAGCCGATAATATTTTTAACAAAGAACACACCTGATGTAACCATTGTTACCCAGAGCATAATTTTGTAGATAGTATGATGGGTAATCGGGCTTTTGCCGTTGTAGTCGAAATTCATTTTACATACCCCCTGTAAGTGTTTACATTTTACTATACTAAAATTATATCACTAAGAAGTTGTTATTTCAACGTTTTTTAGTGCGTGCTATGACAAATTTTTATCATGAAACTATACAACATCACTAAATGTAAGCACTGTTACCAATAATTTTATATCTAATTCACATAATATCCTAAATTGCCTATTGACAAAATTAAATTAAAGTGATATTATTTTGATATCACAAAGATTCACAAACAGTAAATCAAGAAGAAAGGAACATCATTATGGAAGATAACATCGTAAAAACAACCTCAACAGAAGAAAAAATTATCCGCACAAAACAGAATGGTATGGCTGCACTTTTCCTTACAACAATTCTTTACCTTGCGGCAATTCCGCTGATTGTTTTCAGTGGTATACTTGCTGACAGTGGAGCCTCATTTGCAGTGGCAGGTGTGATAATCGGAGCTATCTGGCTTTGTGTAGGCTGGATTCCTTACCTCGGTCTTAAAATAATCAAGCCGCAGGAAGCACTCGTACTCACACTTTTCGGTAAATATGTAGGCACACTCAAAACCGAAGGCTTCTACTGGGTAAACCCATTCTGTACAGCTGTAAACCCTGCTGCACAGACAAAGCTCCGTCAGAGCGGCGACGTTGGCGGTGCAGCTGCTATCTCTATGAAAACAACAGAAGCAGGCGCAACAACAGATGTTCACGTTACTGTTCCCGACAAGAAGATTTCCCTCAAGATTATGACCCTCAACAACAACCGTCAGAAAGTCAACGATTGCCTTGGTAACCCTGTTGAAATCGGTATTGCGGTTATGTGGAGAGTTGTTGACACTGCAAAGGCTGTTTTCGATGTTGACAACTACAAGGAATATCTCTCCCTCCAGTGTGATAGCGCACTCCGTAACATCGTAAAGATTTACCCTTACGACATTGCACAGAATGTTGACACAACAGGCGACGGAATTGCCGACGAGGGAAGCCTTCGTGGTTCCAGCGAGGTCGTGGCAAAGAGAATTCGTGACGAAATTCAGCAGAAGGTTGAAAACGCAGGTATCGAAATTCTTGAAGCAAGAATTACCTACCTTGCATACGCTCCTGAAATTGCCGCTGTAATGCTCCAGCGCCAGCAGGCTTCTGCTATCATTGATGCAAGAAAGATGATTGTTGACGGCGCAGTTGGTATGGTTGAGATGGCACTTGAAAGACTGAGCGAAAACAACGTTGTTGACCTTGACGAGGAACGCAAGGCGGCTATGGTTTCCAACCTCCTCGTGGTACTCTGCGGCAACCACGATGCACAGCCTATCGTTAACTCGGGCAGTCTGTATTAATGGCACAGAAAAAACAAATCCCGCTCCGCCTTTCCGAGAAGCTGTACGACGCCATCGCCGCATGGGCTGAAGACGACTTCCGCTCGGTAAACGGACAGATTGAGTATCTGCTGACCGAGTGCGTGAAGCAGCGGAAAAAGAACGGCAAGTATGTGTCCGACGAAATTGACGCACCCCTTGATGTTGATATAAACAAGTTTGAATAAAAGCAACCGCCTCTGATGTTATAGCAGGGGCGGTTTGTTTACTTTTACAGACAAATGTGATACCATTTACTTGTACTATTTTTCATTTCAGAGGTGCGTTATGCAAAGGAAAAAAGCAGATGGCTTTTCTTCAACACATATTATTATGCTGAGTTTTCTGGCTGTAATTATAATCGGTACGGCACTTCTTCTGCTGCCGATAAGTCACGCCGAGGGACAGCAGGTTTCTGTTATTGACGCTCTTTTTACCTCAACATCTGCAGTATGCGTTACGGGACTTCTTACAGTTTCAGCTGTTGATACGTGGAGTGTTTTCGGACAGGCTGTAATTCTTGTTCTTATACAAATTGGCGGTCTTGGTTTTATTACGGTATCATCGTGGATACTTATTATTTTGCATAAAAAAATGAATATCCGAAGCCGTATGCTTGTTCAGGACTCATTCAATCTGAACGGTCTTTCGGGAATTGTGAAGTTCACTAAAAATGTAATTCGTGGTACGCTTATTGCTGAAGGTATCGGTGCACTGCTGTATATGACGGTTTTTGTTCCCGAATTCGGTGCAAAAGGTATATGGATTTCCGTTTTCACGTCGGTTTCAGCCTTCTGCAACGCAGGAATAGACATCATTTCGGACAGCAGTCTTTGCCCGTATGCTTTGAATCCGATGATTAATTTTGTAACCTGCACACTTGTTATAATGGGCGGAATCGGATTTATTGTATGGTGGGATATTTTAACCACTATGAAGAAGGTAAAGCTCAAGGGAATACGTGCTTTCCGTGAACTTACACTGCACACAAAAATTGCTCTTTCCGCTACAGCTGTACTTCTTCTCGGCGGCTGGATTCTGTATTTTATTTTTGAATACAGCAATCCGCTGACTATCGGAAATATGAGTCTCACTGACAAGCTTATGGTATCTTTCTTTCAGTCGGCAACAACAAGAGCAGCAGGATTTACTACAATTCCACAGGAAAATCTGACAAATGCTTCGGTAATCATTTCCCTGCCGCTGATGTTTATAGGAGGTTCACCTTCTGGCACGGCAGGTGGTGTAAAGACGGTTACGGTTGCGGTTGTGCTGGCATCAGTATTTGCTACACTGCGCAGTCAGAAGGTAGTTGTTCTTTTTGGAAGGACAATTACTAAACAGGCTGTAAGGAGAGCTATTTCGATTATCTGTGTTTCATTTTTAACACTGATTATTTCAATGCTGCTTATTGCAGCGGTTTCTGAGGCTGACTTTCTTACGGTTATATATGAAGCAGCGGGTGCTGCAACTACGGTAGGCTTTTCAAGAGGTCTTACTTCTCAGCTTGACATATGGGGCAGGCTGATAATAATTGTAACTATGTATTTCGGAAGGGTCGGCCCTATTTCTCTTGCTGTTGCTTTCGGAATAAATAAGGAAAACCAAAATATTGTCACTTATCCTGCTGAGGAAATAAGTGTGGGATAAAACGGAATGGAGAGCGGATTATGAAAAAATCTTATGCGGTATTCGGACTCGGCAGATACGGTCAGGCTGTTGCAAAGGAGCTTCTTAACAACGGCGCGGAGGTAATTGCTGTTGATAAGGACGAAAACATTGTAAATGAAGCTGTAAGCGAAATTCCTTTCTGCAAATGCGCTGACATAACCGACCCTGAGGCTATAAAACAGCTTGGAATTTCAAACGTTGATGTTGTTATTATTGCTATGGCGGACAGCCTTGAAGCAAGTGTTATGGCTACAATGCTCTGCAAGGAGGCAGGCGTGGAAAACGTCATTGTTAAATGCGGAAATGAAATGAACTGCCGAATTCTTGAAAAGATTGGTGCTGACAGAGTTGTTTTCCCTGAAGAAGAATCGGGCATACGACTTGCTAAAAATCTTATAAGTTCAGATTTCATTGATATTATGGAGCTTTCAAAGGATATTTCTATGGCAGAGATTGCTATGCGAAAGGAATGGATTGGCAAAACTCCTGCCGAGCTTAACCTCAGACAGAAATACGGCATCAACATTGTTGCAGTCCGCAATGGTGACGATTTAAATATTGAAATAGACCCTGAAAAGCCATTTAAAAAGGGTATGAGCCTCATTGTTGTTGCTAATGCCTGCAGGCTGGAAAAATTAAGATAAATGCACCTAAGGTAAAATGTACCCTTGGGTGCATTTTTTACCCTTGACAAATTTAAAATAATGTATTATAATATAGTTAGCAAAAGCTAACTATATTATTTGAAGGGACTGATAATATGAGCGTTGTTGTTGTAGGCGGTAACGACCGCATGGCAACACGATATAAAGATATATGCAAGGAATATAACTGCAAAGCAAAGGTTTTTACGCAGATGCCTTCTGATTTTGAAAACAAGCTGGGGACTCCCGATTTGATGGTTGTTTTTACAAATACCTGCTCGCACAAGATGGTAAGCCGTGTTAATCAGCGTTCTCAAAAATACGATATTCCCGTTGCAAGAATTCATAGTGCAAGCGTAAGTGCACTGAAAAGTATTCTTGAACAATACTGCATGTAATTCACGGCATTAAGCCGTATTAATTAAAGCATCAGGTTAGCCACAGCTAACTGAGAGGGTGATTTTATGTCAGCAATTGAAAAAGTAAATTTTGAATATGAAAAATTCGGTCAGAAGCTTGCATTTCATACTGCCCCGACACTGCTCGGAATAAAATGCGGAAGCCTTCTTTCTCTTTCAAAGAACGAATTTACGCTTGAATTTCAATCTGAGCTGTTCAACAACAAGGCATCTGTAAAAGGGCTGGTCAGCAAAATTCTGTGCAGCTGCGGAAGCCGCACTCTGCTGTTTGTGTACAACGAAAAACTTATGAGAAGGCGTCTTGCCGACCCTCAGATTCAGGAAATCCTGACCCGATATGGTTACCCCGAAAATATGAGCATTGACGAATATCTCGATTACCTTTCCGAGCGCATTAAAAGCAGCAATGATTTTCCACACGAAATCGGGATTTTTCTCGGCTACCCACTTGAGGACGTGATGGGCTTCATTGAAAACAAAGGTGAAAACTTCAAGCTTCTCGGATGCTGGAAGGTATATGGCTGCGAAGAAAGCGCAAAACGCACATTTGCTAATTACGAGAAGTGCAGAAGGTTCCTGTGCAAAAGACTTAACGAAGGTGCAGATATTTATCAGGCACTCAAAATATCATAAAGCAAAACAACGCTGTTTCTTTTGAAGCAGCGTTGTTTTTATTCCTGTTTTTCGTTCAGCAGTTCATGCTGTCTGCGGACACGTTCAGCGGCAAGCCTTCGAAAGCTTTGCGGTGACTTTATTTCAATTATCGGTCCGAAGCTCAGCAGCCTTATCAGAAGCTCTGTTTCGTCTGACTTGTCGTACCACAGTTTAACTGTACAGACTCCTGTTTCAAGGTCTCGCTCAGTATATTTTTCGTAAGCTGCAAACTCCATCATAAAACGCTCGACGCCGTTTCGCTCGGTTGTAACCTTAACTGTGACGGGCTCACTGCACCTACGTTCGGAAAAATACTCCTCCATATCCATTCCACAGTCTGCTTTATGGCTGGTACTTACGGCAGAAATAATTCTGCCCACATTAATAAGTCCATTGCTCCAGTGGCGTTCACGATATGCGGCACAGTACACTCTGAACTTATCGTTCTTTCGTGAATACTCCAGCTTCAGCGGCAGGAAGTGTCCTCGCTTGCGTTCGTTGCGTCCCGACATAAATTCAATGTCCAGCACTTCCTTTGAAGAGATTGCATTTAACACGGCACGGAAATTTTTTATGTAACTTTCATCAGTGAACGGGTCGCCGTCCGCAAAAACGTCTGCACTTCGAAAAATCGTGCTGTTATACAGTGGTTTGACGTTTTCCAGCTTTTCTTCAAGCTTCTCACAAACCTGCTCATCAAGAAACAGCCTGAATTTCGGGTCAGCAAGCTGTGCCTTGAGCCAACGTCTCTGAAGCTCAGTGACAACACTGACAGGCTTATGCTTCAATGCTGACTCATATTTTTTCTCTCCGCAGGGTTTGAGTAATCCCCAATCTGAGGTTAGCTTCTGAGGTATAAAAAGAGCCGAGTCGGCAAAGGCTTCCTCCGATACAGCCGAATAGATATCGCTTTCGGCTATTTCGGATTTATCAAGAATTTTTGCCACTGTGCGGTAATATACCCCGTACAGCTCACTGAAAATATTAATCTTCCTTTTCATCGCAATACATCCTGTTCATTCTCTCTATGTCGTTGTAAAATTTGCTGCGGATTTCCTCGGTGCCGCCTTCAACGGAAATTATGCGTCCGATAAAGCTTTTTGCCCACTGCATAATTTCATTCGGGTCAAAAACATCGGCTGTAAAAACAAAGGTGTTTTCTGAAACGTGCTCAACCGTGCCGCACCGCTTCTCACGCTCCAGACGATTTACAATGTAATCCTCTGTTTTTTCGTCAGCGTAAATCGTCAGCTTTATAGGCTCCACATATCCGAGGTCATTTCTGTTTCCGAATGATACACCGAAGCATTTCTGTTCATTCTTTATATAAAGTGCCAGCAGTTCATCATAGCTGTCGCATACCTCACCCTGCTCCACGGACTTTATGCTGTCAAGACGCACCGAGTTGAAGCGTCGGTATTCGGGGTTATACATAGCAAGATAACGTCTGCCTGTCTGCATTGAGGACAGAATTCTGAACGGCACACCGCTGAATTCAAGGGGCTTACCCTCACGATTTTTACCAAAGCTTTCAAATGATATATATCGCCTTTCCTCTATTGCATTCACAATGTCAAGCATAATTTCGTCCTCAAGAGTGTGCACGATATAATTATGCTTGTTGAGGATAATGTCATTTTTCAGTCCAGCAGCTTTAAGCAGACTGTTGCCGACAACACCGAAAAGACCTGCTTCTGAGGCAAATTTTAGTGCACTGTCAAGTCCGTTATACTCAGCTAATAAGCCTTCAGCTGTATCTGGAGACAAGCTGAAATAATCAGTTTTACCCTGCTTTTCTTTAATGAATACGCCCTCGTCAGCGTACTCTTTTAGCTTGTTGCGGACGGTCTGCTCCTCGAAAAGCTCGCCGTAATCTTCATCAAGACGGTTTACAAGCTCTTTCAGTGAAAGCTGCTCACCTTCTGCGAGAATATCAATAAGAAGAAAGTGCAGCTTTATATCGTTATCGGTAAAGCTTTTTGATTGATATGCTTTATAAAGGGGATTTTCACTGATATGTCCGCTGTCAACGGAAATACAGACCTTTTTGCCGCGCTGGGAATTGTCGGTATGTATATAGTCCCCCAGCCAGCTTTCCACACGTCGCTTCTCATCGTCATAGGTACGGCTGCTTTTTGACTGAAAATCATTTCTTACCTTACAGCCATATATAAAGAAATCACGGACATAATCCCTTGTTTTGTCAAAGCTTTTTATCAGCTCGGAAAAGCCTGCCACGATATTCACTTCCTTTCGTTTTGCGATACCAATATAATAGCAGAATTTTTTTAGGCTTGCAATACCCTTGGGAATGTTCGCAGATTTTTTTAAATGATTTTTTCCAATGGAGGTGTTATACTCTGAACATACCGCAAAACAATCAACATCAAAAAGGAGTTGTCAGAAATGTTTGTTGTAAACAATAACGGCGCTATGCCGATTAAAATATGGAACACCTCAGTTGAGGCGCTTGATGAGCTTTGTGTTGAACAGGTTGAAAATCTTTCACGTTTACCTTTCATACATAAGTGGGTAGCGCTTATGCCTGACGCACACGCAGGAAAGGGTATGCCAATCGGCGGTGTAATTGCTTGTGACGGAGTGGTTATTCCGAACGCTGTAGGCGTAGATATTGGCTGTGGAATGGCTTTTGTACAGACGGATATTCCCGTATCAGTGCTTCGTGAAACCGTAACGGGCAGCGGAAATCTTGTGCAGACAATCTGCGGAGATATTCTCCGCAACATTCCCACAGGCTTCAACCATTACAAGAAGCCGCAGGAGTCTACTGTACTTGACAGAGCAAAGGCTGAGCTTTCAAAGTATGAGGCTGACGCTGAGCTTCTTCCTCAGATTGACGAAGGGTACTTTCAGATTGGAACTCTCGGCGGCGGAAATCACTTTATTGAGCTTCAGCAGGACGAAAACGGACTGTGCTGTATAATGCTCCACTCGGGCAGCCGTCATTTCGGAAACATTGTGGGTCAGCACTTCAACAAGCTTGCATACAAGCTTAACGAAAAGTGGTACTCCTCTGTGCCTGCGGAATGGAAGTTACCGTTCCTTCCAGCCGACTCGGACGTGGGCAGACGATACCTTAACTATATGCAGCTGGCGATGGACTTTGCTTATGAAAACAGGGCAGCAATGCTCAGCAAAATCAAGGAAATTTTCACTCGCTATGTTGTAAAATATACGGGTACTGAGCCGACCTACTCCACTGAAATCAACTGCCACCACAACTATGCTGCGCTTGAAAATCATTATGGAAAGAATGTATGGGTGCACAGAAAGGGTGCGGTTCACGCTGGTGAGGGTGAGCTTGGAATTATCCCAGGAGCAATGGGTTCGTACAGCTACATTGTAAAGGGCAAGGGCAATCCTGAAAGCTTTATGTCCTCATCTCACGGTGCAGGCAGACTTTACTCCCGAAAGGGCGCTCTGGAAGCCTTTACCGCTGAAAAGGTTATGTGCGACCTTAAAGAACAGAATGTTGTTCTTGCGAAGCACAACAAGTCGGACGTTGCTGAGGAGGCACGTTTCGCATACAAGGACATCACACAGGTTATGGCTAATCAGCGTGACCTTGTTGAACCAATCAAAACGCTTTTCACCGTCGGCGTTGTAAAAGGCTGACGTGGAATATACAACGGCTTTAACAGCAATATTTATTAACGACTGTCAATCGTAAAAACAACAAAGCCGTGCAAAAATGCAGGCACAGCCCTGCATTATCGGAACGTCTGCGAGGGTGGATAAAACGGTTTTCCGCAGCAGCAATTGAATTTGCAGTTCTCATATATCACAAGTCATAGCGTTGCTTGCAACGTTTTAAGACGCTGAAATGCGTATGACCGTGAGAATGCCAAAGAAAGCACGCTTGAAGTCTGAACAGTCGCAAAAGCCGCACACAGCAATCTTTTCACACCTATTATAAAATCTACGAAAAAATTAGTGAATGGCGACTTGTTCCGACAAAAGAAGAATGGTGCAAACAGCAATTTTCATGTGATATGGCAAATCGCTTTGGATGACTTCGGTCAGACATTGCTTTCGGGTTCGAATCCCGACTGAAACTGCACCATGTATATTTTTAAGGCGGACACAGCAATTGAAGAAAATATTTATGGGAAATATATATAATTCCGCCTTGTATTTATTTGATAAAGAAAGGAAGATTACTATGCTTAACCTGCTCAAAGCAGAAAACAATATTGCGTACACCGAAAACGGTGCGCTTACAAACCGTTCATCAATGTCACACTGCGTTGACCTGTTTTTCACAGCAGGAGCAATGCGTAATCAGACCGATGAACAGATAGAAAACGCTGTAATTAAGGCATATATCGAAAATCCCGAAAAGACAATGAAGATAATCTTTTTTGCCCGTGACGTAAGGGGCGGACTTGGCGAAAGACGTTTCTTCCGTACCGCTGTAAGGGCACTTGCAAAGGAAGCACCCGAAGCAGTAAAGAGAAATATTTCTCTTTTTGCGGAGTACGGCAGATACGATGACCTTTGCGTGCTTCTTGACACACCCTGTGCTGATGAAACTGTCAAGGAAATCAGCCGTATTCTTGACGCTGACCTTGAAGCTATGGCAAATGGAGAAAGTATTTCTCTCCTTGCGAAGTGGCTTCCTTCAGTAAATGCGTCCTCAGCAAAAACTGTTGCTATGGCTAAAAAGCTTTGCAAGTCACTTGGTATGACTGAGAGGGACTACCGCCGCACACTTGCTTCTCTGAGAAGCTACATAGACATCATTGAAAACCGTCTGCGTGAGTATGACTACACCTTTGACTACTCAAAGCAGCCTTCAAAAGCAATGTTCAAGTACCGCAAGGCTTTTATCCGAAACGATGGTGAGCGTTACAATAAATTTGTACGCCATGTTATCAGCGGTGAGGAAAAGCTTCACGCTTCTGCTCTTTTTCCTTACGAAATTGTAAGACGTGCTTTCTACTGCGGAAGCGAGGCTGAAAGGGCATCACTTGATGCAGCTTGGAGAAGTCTTGACAGCTACGGTAATGGTGAGGAAAACTGTAATTCGATAGCTGTTATCGACGGCTCAGGCTCGATGACCTGCGGCAGTGATGTAAGACCTATTGATGCGGCACTTTCCCTTGGCATTTACTTTGCTGAGCACAACAAGGGCACATTCGCAAATCACTTCATCACCTTCTCCGAGCACCCTCAGCTGGTGGAAATTCAGGGGGATGACATTGTCAGCAAGGTAAGCTACTGCAGCCGCTACAACGAGGTTGCAAACACTGACCTTGAGGCTGTGTTTGAGCTTATTCTTTCTGCGGCTGTAAGGAACAAAGTACCTCAGAGTAAGCTTCCTTCAAGGCTTTACATCATCTCCGATATGGAGTTTGACTGGTGCATTGAGGGCGGCAACAATCAAACCTTGTTTGAGCTGATGAAGCGTAAGTACGCACGCTTCGGCTATACACTCCCCGACGTGATTTTCTGGAATGTAAACAGCCGTCAGCAGAATATTCCTGTTACGTTTTCGGAAACAGGTGCGGCACTGGTTTCGGGATTTTCTCCTGCAATTTTCGATATGGTAAAGGGCAGAGAAATTTCCCCTGAAAGCGTAATGGACAACATAATCTACAGCGAAAGATACGCTAAAGTAAGCTAAAAAACGGCAGGGATTTCCCTGCCGTTTTTCTGTTCACTGCGAACAGATTATTCCGCCCATAAAACCGAGATGGTCACGCAAATCTGTAATTGATATCTCACCTGTTCCGCCCCATGACGAGTAAAAAAACCTGTCATTTTCAAAACCTGTTACAGTTATGTAGTGCCATGACAGCGTGCCGTGAGAATATTTTCCGCTGTCACTGTGAAAAACATTATACGGCAGTTTATTCCCGTTCAGACCTACACGAACAATTACAGGATTGCCATTTTCTATGGAGGCCTTTACAAGCTTTTCAAAACGCTCGCCATTCAATTTGCGACTTGGAACAAATCGGAAGCTGAAACTGTGCTTTCTCAGAAACCTGACTATACGGAAAGCTGTGACACCGATGAGATTAATGTGAAATCTATAGAAAAACACGCTTTTTTCAGCTACGAACTGCTTATATTCATCTATGCCCAAAGTTTTTCTGTTCTGCTTATACAATACCATATCGCAGGCTGCAATCATTCCGCAGCCGCTTCTTTTTATGTTTTTGCTGAAAAAGCTCTGGTTTCCGCCATGCATTATTCCGCCGTTCCGGTTAGTGATTTTTATATAGTCAAGCTTCATTCCCTCGCCTCCTTTTCAAATATTATACCACGGTTTTTGCTCTGTTTCAATATGATTGTATGTACTGTATTCCGACATATTTTTCTGCTCCACGCTGATATACTTATGCTGAGTAATTATAAATCGGAAGGACGGTCAAAATTATGAAGCTCAAAGAAAAAACAAGACCAAAAACTGCTGAACGAAATGATCATAAAAGGGACATTCCCGCGTTTGCAAAAATACTTCTTTCTGCGCTTTTCGGATTTCTTGCGGCAGGTACCCCACTCGGAAACGGAGCACCTCTCTGCACAGCAATTGCGGCAATTTCACCGCTTTTCGGGGGTACTGCGGCATTCGCGGGAGCAATAGCAAATGTTTTCATTGCTGAAAAATTCTCATCATACATAACAGAAATAATTTCTATGCCTGCGGTGATTTTCGCACGGGCTTCGGTAACTATGATTTTCGGCAGAAATCTCTCTCCGAAAGGTACGTCTGCCCTTGCAGGCTTCGGTTACATAAGCTGCGGAATAATTGCCGCTTTTTTCGGTGAGATGTCTCCTGCTCTCATTATAGCAATTGCTTTCAGAGGAATAATCTGCGCGGCTGCAGCATACTTTGCTTCACGTGCCCTTTCATTTATACAGAACGGCACAGGAATAACTGCTGAAACTGCACTTTCCTACGCTGTTACATACGCACTGTCCATATGCATGCTTTGCGGAATAAGCTTCGGCACAATAAATGCAGGCAGGGTTGCAGGTCTTCTTATTACTGCTGTTTTCGCTTACAGATACGGAATTTCGGGAGGTGGTACAGCAGGTGCACTTTCCGCATTTTCATTCGGCACTGTTTCTTCCATTATGTCCTCAACCTCAGCGATAACGGTCTGCTCGGGACTCGCGGCAGGTCTTGCCGCAAAAAAGGGCAAGCTTTTCTCTGCAGCTGTTTTTGTCAGCACGGCGCTTGCCTGCTCACTGGTTTACGGAATGCCGTCGGACACGCTTAAACTTATTCCCGACATGACAATTGCGGCAGCAATATTCTGCATAGTGCCCGAAAGCTTCTTGCGCAAACCATTTTCAGCAGGACTGCAGGCTCCCTCCTCGGCTGTCAAGCAATACGGAAACAGACTGAGATTTGCCGCTTCCGCTGTATCTGACGTGAAAACAAGCTTCGCAAAAGCTGCTGATGTTTTTGACAGGAGGGAACGTGAAAATGACATTGCTACAGAGGTTTGCGGTAAGGTATGCTCACTGTGCAGGAGCAGTACGTTCTGCGGCGAAAATGAGAAACATCGTATCAATACCTATCTGCTTCCTGCGGAGGAAATACTTAAGAAAAAAGGTTATATTACTGAAAATGAGCTGCACAAAGGACTTGAACGCTGCTCGCAGAAAAATATGATTGCTGAAACCTTCAACGAGCTTCACCGTCTTGACCTTCTTGAAAAGCGTTCAGGCAATATTACAGGCTGTATGCGTGAAATAACCCTTGAACAGCTTTCGGGCACGGAGGATATGCTGAACTATTTCAGCAAAGGCTCGGAACAGTTTCCCTGTTGTGATGAAAGGCTGTCTGAATATGTTCGTGAAGCACTTGCTGATTACGGAGTCAACGCCCCTTCCGCTTCGGTATTTTCGGACAAGGAGGGACGCATATATATTGAATGTTTTTATGAAGGATTGCTCAATGCAAAGCTTGATACTGTTGCAGAAAGCTTCGGGAAAATCTGTGACCGTGAATTTTCCCGTCCTGAGGTTATTTCCTTCAACCGCACAACCCGTCTTTGCTTCTGCGAACAGACTGTTTATGAGGCTGAAACGGGACGTGCTGCTGTAAACGGACGTGAAGCAACAAGCGGGGATTCGGACGTGTTTTTCCGTGACGGCTTCGGCAATATCTATCTGCTGATTTCCGACGGTATGGGCAGCGGTGTCCGTGCAGCCGTTGAGAGCTGCATGGCTGTTTCACTCATGATGAGAATTATCCGTGCGGGACTTGGAATAAATGCAGCTGTACGGCTTATAAACCTGCTTCTGCTGACCAAATCCGCAGACGAAAGCTTTGCTACTGTTGACCTGATGAAACTCAATCTTTTTTCGGGCAAAGCAGAAATTATAAAGCTTGGTGCGGCACAGACCTTCATCAAATCCAACGGCACTGTAAAAACAGTTGAAAGCTGGTCAACCCCTGTGGGCATAGTCAGCTCAGTTGAAATTTCAAGGCGCAATATCCAGCTTTCCGACGGAGATGAAATTGTCATGATTACCGACGGAATAAACGAGGATTGCTTCCCGAAGGTTCGTGAGCTTATGCTGAGTATCGGAGTTACTGCTCAGGACTGCGCTGAAAGAATTATTGGATTTGCAGAAAATTACAATTCAGGGGATTGTTCCCACAAAGATGACAAAACTGTATGTGTGGTTAAATTACACAAAATATGATGTTGAAAATCTACACTCAAGTTGTTAAAATCGTACATAAAAATGTATAATTATTACAACTTTGCCTGTTGAAAATATTTTGTTAATTTTTGGGGCGTTTCTTAACCAAATTTCATGTAAAACATGCACAAAAATGATTTATGTTTTACGTTAAGATTATAAAATTGTACTAAAAAGACTTGCAATATGATACATAATCTGTTAAAATATAAACATAGTAAAGTATACTATGGGTGAAATGCGTCTGTTTGATGTACTCCCCCATTGATTAAAGGAGCATTTTGATATGGCGAATAATGACAGAAAATTCCCCGAAGGCTACGAGTTTCCGCTCCACGTCTTCCATGAGGGAACAAACTATGTTGCATACGAATTTTTCGGTGCACACAAGGGTAAAAAGGACGGAAAGGACGGCGTGTTCTTCCGTGTTTGGGCACCACATGCGAAATCGGTTTCAATTGTTGGCGACTTCAATGACTGGGACAGAAACCGCAATCCTATGGAACAGCTTGCTGACCCGTCTGTATGGGAAATCTTCTTAACTGATGTTGAACAGTATTTCACATATAAATATAGTATTGAAACTTCCCACAGAAGCGTTGTTATGAAGTCTGACCCGTATGGTACTCATATGGAGACACGTCCTAATACTGCTACAAAATATTTCGATATTGACGGCTATAAGTGGAACGATGCAAAGTGGTTCAAGGACAGAGATTCCAAGAATATTTACCAGAGTGCTGTGAACATTTACGAGGCTCACCTCGGCTCATGGCGTACATACGAAAACGGCGAGCCTTTCAGCTACGTAAAGTTCGCTGAAGAGATGATTCCGTATCTTCAAGATTTGGGCTACACTCATATTGAGCTTATGCCCCTTGCTGAATATCCTTTCGACGGTTCATGGGGTTATCAGGTCATCGGTTATTACGCTCCGACTTCCCGTTATGGTACTCCTGAGGACATGATGAAGATGGTGGATATGTTCCACCAGGCAGGCATCGGCGTAATCCTCGATTGGGTACCTGCTCACTTCCCTAAGGACGCTGCCGGTCTTTTCGAATTTGACGGTGACTGCCTCTATGAATACACTGACCCG